>NZ_JBWKCJ010000009.1:58438-217518 GCF_056436545.1 Streptomyces sp. NPDC043738
GAAGGGGATCGCTCCCTCCTCGTCTTCTCCTCCGCGCACCAGCGGGACGCCCCCCCCCCCCCCCCCCCCCCCCCCCCGCCCGTGCCTGCGATCGGTCAGTCGAAGGTGAGCACTGGCTTGATGACCTCACCGGAGGCTGCGGCCCGGGCGGCCTCCTCGACGTCGCGGAAGGGGTATCGCGTGATCAGCTTCTCCACGGGCAGCCGCCCTTGCCGATGCAGTGCGATCAGGCGGGGGATGAACTCCTGGGGGACCGCGTCCCCCTCGATCACGCCGCGCAGTTGGATCCCCTTCCCTATCACCGTCATGATGTCGAGTTCGGCCGTTTTGCCGATTCCGACCAGTGCCAGCGTGCCGCGGTGCCGCAGGGCCGCGATGGCCTGGGAGATCACGTTCGGCTGGCCGGTGGTGTCGATGGCGTGGTGTGGTCCACCGGAGGTGATGTCCCGCACTGCTGCCGCCACATCGCCAACCTCCGTCGGGTCGAGGGCTGCGACGGCGCCGAGGTCTCGCGCTACCGCGCGACGGGAGGCGACCGGATCAACGGCGACCACCGAGACGCCCTCGCTCACCGCGGCCATGACCGCGCTCATCCCGACGCCGCCGGCGCCGAACACGACGAGCGACGAATCCGCAGCCGGTCGCAAGGTGTTGAGGACCGTGCCGGCGCCCGTCTGTACTCCGCAGCCGAGTGGGGCGGCAATGACGGGGTCGAGGTCGCCAGGGATCTTGACGCAGTTGCTCTCGTAGGCGATGGCGTACGTGCTGAAGGAGCTCTGGCCGAAGAAGTTGCCGAAGACCGGCTGACTGTCGCGAGAGAGGGGAGTGCTGCCGTCAGGTCGGGCGCCGCTCGCGTTGAGGGCGTTGATGCCCGTCTCGCAGTACGCCGGCTTAGCGGACGTGCAGTTGCCGCATGTGCCGCAGCTGCGGAACGTCAGGCACACGGTGTCGCCAGGGGCGACAGCGGTCACGGCCGAACCGACGGCCTCGACGACGCCGGCACCCTCATGGCCGAAGACCATGGGCAGACGAGACTGCGGCCAGACGTGCCGGGTACTGAGGTCGGTGTGACAGATGCCCGATGCCGTGATCTTGACGAGGACCTCGTCGGGCCGTGGCTCTTCGATATCAAGATCATGGATGGTGAAAGGGCCGCCGACGGATTCGACGAAAGCCGCCTGGATGCGCACAGGTTCCCCCTGAGCTCTTGGCCGCAGCACGCGGCCGGTTCGAAGGACGGGGCCGCCAGGAGGCCGGCCGACCGTATGAGAAGGGGCGCGGCGAGGGTCAGTCGCGTTCGAGGACGAAGTAGAAGTGGTTTCCCCGGTCGTCCAGGACGCCCTTGCCGTTCATGACGCCCAGGAGCGTCTGGGCATCGATCTGCTTGAAGTGATCGAGGATCGGGCGGGCGTCGTAGACCATGGTTGCTGTGGACTGACCGCGGAACTCGACCATCCACAAGCTGGCCCCACCACCGTTGCCCAGCTCGGTGTTGGAAAAGAGCTGTCCCTGGTCATCGCGGCAGATGAGGGGGTGCACCTCGGTGATGGACTCGAACTTCTTGCCGTGCCAGTTCGCTGTGGTGAGCATGGTCTCCACCGGATGCCCCGTGGCGAACGCGCTGCCCTTCCAGTCTCCGAGGATGTCCTCGGGCCGTACGGTTGGCAGTGCCATCCAGAGCTCGTCGAGTTCGACGGTGGATACCTGACCGCCGGCTGCGCGGATCTCGGCTATGCGGGCGCGGGCCTGCTCGTGGGTCATCGTGCTCCTCATCAACGGATACGACGACCCTATCTGTCGGGTTGTCAGGGGCTGTCGGGTTGTCAGGGCCTGTGTGGGACCGCCGAGTTCCACGGGGCGCTCCTGGCCCCCGCGCGGTCATCGTCGGGGCGGGGCTGCCAAGGGCTGCCTTCGACAGCCCCGCCCCGTGCGGCGTCCGGCGCCGATGTCAATGCCGATGCCGATGCCGATGCCGAGGGTTAAGCGACGGCCGGTACGTCGTTCGGATGGAGGATCTATCTGTCCCCGAACAGCGCCGCCAGCGCCCCCCAAGCCGGCCGGGATACCGGAACCGGAACCGTCGCTCCTTCTTCGGCAACAGCGTGGCTCGATCCGCACCCGCAAGTCATCCGGCAAGGTCCACGGCGACGTCCCCATGAGACGGGCAATGTCCGTCCCTACGACCGCGGCCCCGCGGTGGTCGCCGCGCGTGCCGGTGGCGGGGTGAGGAAGACTGAGGGTATCCAGGCGGAAGACGATGGGACATGTTTCCGAGACGGTAGGCCATTACGCAGCTCATTCGATCTCCCTAACGTTTAGGGCATCAACCCGAACGACAAGGGAGAGTTCCCATGCGTGCTGTTGTCCAGAATTCCTTCGGTGGCCCCGAGGTCCTGGAGACCGTCGACATCGACCGTCCCGAGCCCCTCGGCGGAGAGGTGCTCATCCGCGTTCGGGCCAGTGGCGTGAACCCCGTGGACGTTGCCGTCAGGTCGGGAGCCTATCCGCTGCTGGGCGAGCCGAGTTTCGGTGTGGGCTGGGACATCTCCGGCGTCGTGGAGGAGGTCGGTCCGGGAGCCCGGTTCAAGGTGGGGGACGAGGTGTTCGGGATGCCGTTCTTCCCGCGTGCCGCGACCGGGTATGCCGAGTACGTCGCCGCGCCCTCGCGACAGGTCGCCCGCAAGCCCGCCTCGCTCGACCATGTGCAGGCCGCCGCTGTGCCGCTGGCCGCGCTGACGGCTTGGCAGGGGCTGGTGGACGCGGCGCGAGTGAAGGCCGGCGACCGGGTGCTGATCCACCGCGCCGCCGGTGGAGTCGGGCACTTCGCGGTGCAGATCGCGAAGGCGCGGGGCGCGCACGTGATCGCGTTGGCGAGTGAGGCGCGGCACGAGTTCGTGCGGAGCCTTGGGGCGGACGAGGTGATCGACTACCGGGTCACCGACTTCGCTGATGCGGTGCGTGATCTCGATGTCGTCTTCGACTCGAACGCCCAGGGTTCGCGTTCGCTGAGCGTACTGCGCCCGGGCGGCACTCTGGTGAGCATCATGGAGCACTGGAACCAGGAGTTGGCAGCCGAAGTCGAAGCGGCGGGGCGGCACTTCGCGGGCGTGTCGGTCGAGCCCGACTACGCGTCGCTGGAGGCGATCGCCGCGCTGATCGATGCGGGACGGATCCGGCCCCATGTACAGGAGACATTCCCGCTCGAGGAGGCGGGCAAGGCTCACGAACTCGTCGGATCCGGGCGGGTGCAGGGCAAGGTCGTGCTCACCGTAGGGTGAGGGCGTGGACATCCTGACCGAGGCGCTGAGTTCGATGCGGACCGGGCTTCCCACGTCCGTCCGCACCGACGGCCGTGCCCCCTGGGGGCTTCGGCTGCCGTGCGTCGCGGGGGCGGGCTTCCACGTGGTGCTGTACGGAACGTGCTGGCTGGTCCCCCTGGACAATGCCCCACCCCACGTGGAGCCGATCGCCCTGAGTCCGGGCGATGTGGTCTTCCTGCGCGACGGCCGTGGCCACATCCTCGCCGACCATCCGTCCACACCGGCCCAGGTGGAGAGGCCCGAGCAGTTCCACCCGGGATCGCCCGTCGGTACGGTGAAGCTGGGCGGCGACGGCGCGCTGACCAGCCTGCTGTGCGGCAACTACCACTTGGACCAGAGGCGGCCGCACCCGTTGGTGCGGCAGCTGCCCGAGGTGATCCATCTGAGGACAGGGCACGGCCGCCACCCCGAGCTGAGCGCCGCCGTCCAACTGCTCGGGATGGAGCTGGAGAACCCACGGATCGGATCGGCAGGCATCGTCCCCGCGCTGATCGACTCGCTGCTGCTCTACATCCTGCGCGCCTGGCTGGAGGACCAGCCCCCGGCCGCCGCGCAGGGCTGGGCCGCGGCACTCGGCGACTCGGCGGTCGCCCCGGCGCTGGCGGCCATCCATGGGGATCCCTCGGCTGCGTGGACCGTCGAGTCGCTGGCCGATCGGGCCGGGCTCTCGCGGGCGGCCTTCGCGCGCCGCTTCGCAGCGCTGGTCGGCGAGCCGCCCATGGCCTATCTGACCCGTTGGCGCATGACGACCGCGGCCCGGCTGCTGCGCGAGTCCGACAACCCACTGATCGCTGTCGCCGCGCAAGCCGGATACAGCTCCGAGTTCGCCTTCGCGAAAGCGTTCAAACGCGAGTACGGCCTGGCCCCCGGCGGATACCGCCGTCAGGCCCGGACGGCCTGACGACAGCTCCGCCACCGGGCACGAAGGCCAGCCGACCATGGGCGACGCGAGAGTCCTGGACGACTCCTGGACGGCTCCTTGGACGGCTCCTGGACGACTCCTGGATGGCTCCTGGACGGCTTCTTGGACGAAGAGGCCGTGCCCGGCGGCCTGAGCGGGTCGACGGCGCGATTCCTGCTCACCGTCGCCCCGACGGACGAGCGCACGGACGAACCCCCGGGAAGCCCGCGGACCCGCATCAGCGCGAACGGTCCGCCCCACCCCGAGCGAGCGACTCCGTCAGACGCTCCAGGCGCATGGCGAAGGCGGCGGCCTCACCCGGCGGCCACGTCGCCATCTCCTCGGCCAGGAAGGATTCCATCGCCCCGCGCAACGTCGTGACCGCCCGCTCGCCCTCCTCGGTGAGGACCAGCCTGGTGGCACGGGCGTCGGCGGGGTCGGGGCGACGGGCGATCAGCCCGGCCTCCTGCAGCCTGGTCGCATAGCGGGTGGTGACGGTGCGGTCCATCCCGATGGCCTCGGCGAGCTTGGTGGCGGTGACGGGGCCCACGCGAGCGAGCCCGGACAACACCGGGTAGGTCGTGGCGTCCACGCCCTCCACCCCCGAGGTCAACCGGCCGTAGAGCCCGGCGCGGGTGGCTCGCAGGGTCAGTGCCCCGATGGCTGCTGCCACGCGGGCGGCGGGCGCGCTGTCATGCGTCGTTTCACTCACGCCTCGATGATACGTGCAAAAAGCACGGAGTCCTGTTACCGTCTAATGCGTGCAGAAAGCACGTTCATTCAACACGCAAAGGGTCCGGTCATGTCACATTCGTCTTCGCACCCGCACCCGCACCCGCACCAGCACCAGCACCAGCACCAGCACCAACCCGTCGTACGCCCCGAAGACGTGCTGCCCGAGGGGATCGACTCGACCGCCATCAACGGGCTGACCGTCCGCAAGGGTTCGGTGGCCGCATTCGTCGCCAACGCCCTACGACTGGACGACCTCACCGAGGGAACTCCCGAGCACGCAGCCGTTGTCACGAAGATGCGAGAGCTCGCCCCCGTCCTGCGCACCATCGGCCTCCTCGACGTCTTCCGGCCCCGCTCCCCCGCAGTGGAACGGATCCTCGCCGAGGTCGCGTAGCGCGGAAACAAGCGGGATCAGTCACGTAGCGCGGCGTGCGAAGCGACGAGCGGGGCAAGCGGGATCAGGTCGCGCGCCGTGCAGGGAGAGCAGGGCGCCGAGTGCGGCGGCACCGTCGAGCAGGGCTCTGGAGCGAGCCGTGATGCCGGCGTCCCTGGCAGCCAGCGCGGAGGCGACATCGTCCAAGCGGCGGGCGTGCGCCAGCTCCGGCATGAGGGCCCGAAGGGGTGCGATGCGGTAGCCGGCCTTGCGCAGTTGGTGAACGATCCGCGCATTGCGCACCTGAGTCGGGGTGTATCGGCGCGTTCCCCGCGCGGGGTCGCGGTCCGGGACGACGAGTTCCTCCGCATCCCAGTGCCGCAACGTCGAAGGGCGCACGCCCAGAGCGGTGGCGAGTTCGGAAACGCCCATCGAGTCCGAGGCGCTGACGTCCTCGATCGGCTCGCCGGCGATGGCTCGGGCGGCCTCCCTGGCCTGACTCAGTTCCGTGCGCTCCGTGTCGAGCCGGGCGTGCGCCGCGTCGAGAAGGGCAAGCGCCTGTGCGGTGGGGAGCTGGTGGACGGCCCGAACGATCTTCTTGGCCTCCGTCGGACCCGCGCCCGCCGCGAGGGCGCGGTAGGCCAGCGCGGACTGCAGATGTGCCTCCCCATAGATCCGGTAGCCCGTGGCCGTGCGCGCCGCCGGCGGAAGCACACCGTCGCGCTCGAGATTGCGAATCTGCTGAACGGAGTACCCGGCACACCGCGCGACATCGACCGTGCGCATCTCCCCCGATTTGAGACCTGGCAACGTGAATCTCCTCGCTCTCGACCCCGAAGTCTCCACGAGCACTTCAATGCAACGCTAGAGCACATGACCACCATGGACGAGATCATCAGCTTCGTGGGCGGCCTCGACGGCGTCCTGACCATCAGGCCGGCACCCGGCGACGGCTCACCGGAAATCAGCTGGGGCGACACGTTCTTCCACTACGCGCCCGATGGCGTCGCCCCGGCGACCGCCCAACCGTTCGCCACGATCGTGACCAAGGACTACCCCGGCGACGAGGCATCGCGTCTGGACCGGGCGGACACCTTCCGCGTGAACATCGCCGCCGGGAAGGAGGCGTTCATCCGGTGGACCGGGCACGCCCCACGCGAACCGGCCGCCACCGACGTCGACCCCAGCACCACCGACGCCGTGATCGCGCACCCCGCCTACGGCGCCGTCGGCTGGCTGGCAGTGGTGAACCCGGGCGAGCGTACGGAGGCGGCAACCCGTGAGCTGCTGCGTGCGGCCCATCACCTGGCACGCTCACGCCACGAGCGACGCGCTGAATCGACAACCCGATAAAGCGGCCCGGAGACGGGGCTGAGCCGGGGCGGCGGCCACCCGCCGTCGCCCCGACTGCCGACCCTTTTCATCACCACCCCGCATCCTCGGTAGGACCCCTCGGTAGGACCCCTCGAAAGCATCGTGAGGTCGAGCAACTCCCGCCCGAAGAGGCACCGTTGCGCGGCGTGGCGGATCGCGGTGGACTGCACCGATGACCAAGACCCACACCCTGTACCTGATCACCTGCGCCGCACCGCCCGCCCGCCGTCTGGAGATCCCCGTCCACGCTGCCCAGAAGGCGGGTTGGGACGTCTGCCTGATCCTCACACCGTCCGCGTACCGGTGGGCGATCGAGGACGCCGAGGGCGAGATCGAGGCCCTGGAGCAGCTCACCGGCCACCCCGTCCGGCACCAGTACAAGCTCCCCAGCCAGGACGACGTCCTGCCGCCGCCGGACGCGCTGCTGGTCGCCCCGCTGACCTGCAACACCCTCAACAAGTGGGCTGCGGGCATCAGCGACACCCTCGCGCTCGGGCTGATCACCGAGGGCATCGGGCTCGGCCTGCCGATCGTCGCCCTGCCGCACTGGGGCGAAGCCCAGGACGCGCATCCCGTCGTCGCCCGCAACGTCGACTTCCTACGGGTCGCCGGCGTGACCGTGCTGTACGGCGAGGGAGGGTTCGTGCCGCACCAGTTCCGCAACGGCGACCTCGACGCCTACCCGTGGCAAGCCGCGATCGACGCACTGCCGGCCATCGGCTGACCCCGGACAGCGCCTGCTCCCCGCAAGCGCGGATCGTCCCGTCGCCAACCTGGCGGCTGACAGCGCTCGTCTGCCGGCCGCCGGTTGGTCCCGGCGTCACATCAGGCGCTGCTGATTCCCTTCTGGGCTGCCGCAACGGCACTCCCGGCTGGCAGACTCCTCGATCATGGCGAACAGCGGACTGTGGGTCGGCATCCTCACTGCACTGACCGCGCTCGGAGCCAGCTACATCACCGCGCGGGCGACCTCACGCGCGGCGCTGGTCCAAGCCCGAACGACCACAATGGCGGAGGCCCTTCGTGAGCAGCGCGACCGGCGTAGGTCCACCTATCGGGAGATGATGAGTTGCGCGCACGCCTTCTCAGAGGTCACCTGGCAGATCGACGACGCCGACGCGGCACGTGACCGTGACAGCAAGGACCGGATCCTGAGGCAGATGTATGAGCGCATCGGCCCGACCATCGGGAACATGAACCGGGCAACCCACGAGGTCCGGCTCGATGGTCCTGCTGAGGTCTCCGCCGCGGCGGAGCAGGTGCGGCAGATGGCACGACGCGTGCAGCCGCTGCTCAAGGCGCTCATCGGTGACGACGGTCCCGAGCGCAGGCACGAATACGACGCCGCGTACCGGGATTTCCGGCAGGCCTTCGTCACGTTCGTAGGTCTGGCGAGACAGGCGTTGGAGGTCGAGGACCGAGAAAGCTAGCCCTCCCGCGCCGTCCGCACGGCAGCCGCCCACGGTATCGACGGGGCCGCCCGTCGAAGGCCTGCCCCTGCACGGGCCGGAGCCTTCGACCAGTGAGTGAACTACCCGCCACTGGCAGCGAGTTGGTCAGACCTAGCGAATCGGCGTGCCAGGCCGTCTGGGGTGAGGTGAGGGCGGGGCGCCGGAGGGCCAGCAATCGGCACAGCCCCACGGCACCGTTGTGCTTCTGTCAGCAAGCCCAGTGGCGCGAGGCCAAAGACGAGGGCGTCAGCCATCCAGGGTTCGTCCGTAGTACCGAGCCGCTGGCATGTCGAGGGACGCAAGGGCGGCAAGAAGCCGGACTTCCCGACATGGCTGGCGTCCTGCGAGCCGTTCCCCTCGTTATGGCCCATGCCAGGCTCCAGCTTGTCCGCACCTGGCTCAAGATCCTTTGAGGTTGCGCCGGCCGCACATGGCCGCCTACCGACGGGAGGGGCGGCCCGGCGGGTCTGCCCCCGAACACGGCTGGACGCGCACACTGCGAAATCGACCGGAGGTGACGTCCTACCGAGACGAGGCAGCGTTCCGCAGCTGGGGGCAAAGTCTGAGCCCGGTCCGCCGCCTGGTCGGGCAAATTTCGCTCATGGGGTTGCAGACGTTAGCGAAGGCTGAGATCCAGTGGGCGAATGTTCCAACACGCCAATGTCCCGATGGAAGGAGCCGTCTGGCTGATCAGCAACGTCCAGCAGCTTGCCGATCACCGACGGTGGCAGAAGGTCTCGTCGCTCGCTGATCTCCACTTCGCCGACCTACCTCACCGGCCGCCACAGTCGCTCAGTTGTCCCTGAAGTACCTGCAGGTCGGCCACGCATGGACCCGTGGGACGACAACCCCGCGCGCGGCCGAGCGCTGATGCAGGACCTCGTCCCCGCCCGGGGCGTCGAGGCATCTTGAGACTGACGGCATCGCACGACGAAGCGCCCCGCCCCTGCTGCGTCACAGCCGGGGCGCCGTCGCGCCACGCCCTCCCCACATGATCCACTGCCGTCACCAACAGTGACCACTATTACTGATCAGCGAAGCTCTGAACCCGGCGCACCTAGCAGCGACCTCCCCGGCGGTTTGTCCGTGATCCCCAGAAGGGGCCCTGCCCCATCCCTGGCCGATTGGGCGGTGACTCACCGTTGCCGCAGGCGCTTCGGCTTGCCAGTGAGGCCGCTCGGGTGAAGCCTGGAGTTGTGGTATCGGTCCGCCGGCAATGCCGCTCTTTGCCGCAGCGCCTGCTGATGTACGGCTCCTCGGCAGCCCTGGCTGCAGGAGGTGTACTGATTCCGAACGACGCATTGACTGCCGCCGCGATGCCACACCACGCCGCAACACCCACGGTTGCCGCCGGTATTGGCATCCCCGCCGTGGACTGGGCGGAGGTTACTGATCCCCCGAGTGGCGTCACAGCCCGACTTCCCGGAAAGGTCAAGGTCACGGAATCCAGTGACCCGCACTGCCGAATGTACTCGGCCCTCACGGCCGACACGCACGTGGTCTTCGGCGTCTGCGATCTCCCAGAAACCCCAACGATGGAGGGACTCCACGAAATCGCCAAGGGAGGGGCTGATTCCTTCCGCAAGAACTCTGGCAACGTGGCAATCAACTCCGGCACACGAGAGACCAAATTCGACGACCACCCAACTCTCGACCTCCGCCTGTCCACCAAGGAGGGCGGTCCTGATACCCCCGTCGGCGCCTTTCGCTACATCGCCGACGACTCCCGCGTCATCATTGCCGAGACCGTTGCCTATGCACAGAACGAGAAGTCACTGAACTCGACACACAAGCAACTCATCGCCGGCATCCGCATTCCAGACTGAGCCGTTCGTTCAGCGCCGCGAGGTAGGAGTAGGTGGCGGATCATCTTTCACCGGTTCCATCCACCGGGCTGCTGCTCGGCCTCCTGCCTGCGCCCTGCGCAGCAGCCGCCTTGGTCGGTGAACTCCGGGCAGTCCGCAATGCTGCACACTCGCCAACCTGTTCGTCTGGGCACCAGGCGCCTCCGTCCCTACGCTGTGCCCACCGATGTGAGGGTGAGGTATGAGGAGTGAGCCTGCGGCCGGAGTGGTTGTGACCGCGCTGATCGTGTTGCTGGTCAGCGTCGCGCAAGGGTGGACCGCGTGGGCCGTGCTGGCGGGCGCCACGATGGTGGGGACGACCACGCGGCGCCGGTTGAGTCCGCCGCCGGAAGTGACGTTGCAGCCGGGCGGCGAGGATCGACCCTGGCGTCGGCCGAAGGGCTGACTGGGGATTGCCGCCAGCTGGTTGGCCTGCTGCGGCGAGCGCCCCTCGGGCCGGGCAGCAGGCTCGGGTCCGCCTGGGGGTGTGCGGGCACCGTCGATGGCTTGCGCGGCTTTGGGTGCGCGCTGCTGCGTCAGCCGGTAGCTGGCGGCCTGGAGGCGTATCTCCGGGAGGGCATACGTGGTGCGCTGCATGTCACTCCTCGCGCGCCCTGCTGGACCCCGTCAACGCGATGAAGCCAAGACCGTGTCGGGGGCTTCGTCGTGTCAGCGGGTTCCGGCTGGTGGCCGATCGTCGATGACGATTCGGGTTACGTCGGGTCGTGTGGTGTGGGTGGTGAAGGTGGTCTCACTTGCTACGGCGTTGAGGGCTTGCCCGATGCGCTTGTAGATGATGGCGGCGAGATGCCGGGTTCCGGGGTCGGCTGTGTGGTCTTGCTGGGCTTTCCAGAGGGCGTCGAGGACGGCGATCAGGGTGCGGCCGGAAGCATCGGCGGTGACGAGACCGTCGTCCTTTTCATCGACGGCGCCGGGGAGCCGGAAGTGCCGGCCGCCGCTGGATTGGGTGACGAGGAAATCCCAGTGGTCTCGGTGGCAGGTGACCTCGGCGTAGGCGATGCCCGCGGCGAGGGCGAGGAGTTGCTCGAATTCAGCATTCTCGGGCTCGGTCTGCTGGGCTGGCTGTTGTGTGCTGCCCGGCGCGGGTTCCGCCGTGGGTGCAGCGGGGGCGCATGTGGCCGCTACCTCGGCTCGCCAGCTCTCGACGACGGCTCTGAGGCTGGCGAACTCGGCGAGGAGTCGCGTGCTGCCGGCCGGGTTCGGCCTTGGGCTGCTGCCGCTGGACGTCGCTGCGGAGGGCCTGGAGCTCGGTGTGGATGGCGTCGACACGGCCGTGGACGGCGGCTGCGGAGTCGCGGGCATTCTGCGCTGCGGTGAGCGTGGTTTCGACGGTGACACGAATTCCTGAGACTGCGTTCTCAAGCTTGCCGGGGAGCTCATTGAGGATCTGTCGCGGGATTTCACTGATGGCGGCGACGATGCGTTCGGTCTTGAAGGCCACGTATTCCCCCCTGGGTACTGGTGCCGAGCTGATGCTCCCCTGTGACGATCTGGTTGACGCGGCAGCTTTCGGCCGCTGTCGAATCGGGGGTGCATCGGGGGTGCATCGGGGCACGCAGCGTTGTGTTGGGGCGGACTCGCTCTCCCTTGCCCGTGCGCGGCTCACACCGACGTTCGCCCCTACACGCCTCTGCTGAACACCTCGTTCCGCTGGCAGGCTGTCGCCCTTCTGACTGAGGGGGTTTGATGGCGCTCGCCTGTCCGCGCTGCAAGGACCACAACCAGGTGTTGGATCTGCCGGAGTTTTGGCGGTCGTTGTCGCAGGATGCTGAGGCAAAACACAAGTACGCGCAGCCGCACGAGTGCACGATGCAGTGGACGTTGCCGGTTGCCTCGGTCGTGCTGGGTGTGGTGGCTCTGGTGGGCGGCGAGATCGCGGCCGGCCTCCTGCTGCTGGCCGGGGGTGTCGGGATCGGGGCGTGGTTGTGGCGGCGGGCGGCGGCGTCGGTGGAGGCGCGGGAGCGGTGGACGCGGTCGATGATCTGCCGGCAGTGCCCGGCGGTGTTTCTGCGGGAGGAAGCTGTGGCCGTCTGAGCCATACTCACGCTTGCATGCCGTGGAGCAGCTCTTCACGGCAGGCGATTCGCAGGGCGTCTATAGCGTCTGCCACGTCTTGGGTTTTCGCTGCGAACGTGTCGAGGGTTAGGGGCGATTGCAGTCGGGTGTGGGCCATGGACTGACCCGCGATCATCTTGAGGTTCCTGCAGAGTTCTCCCAGCTCTAGTGCCGCGTCAGAGGCGGCCTGGGCCGCCTGCATAACGGGGGCTGTACCAAGCAGTTCGGCCTCCAGTGAGAGTGTGATGACGTTCATGGTCTGCTGTTCGAGCTCGTTGATGTGGGCCTGGTTTAGTTGCTGCATCGAGACCTGATGCACAGCCTCGGCGGCTTGCCGGAACAACAGTTGCAGGGCACTGAAGATCTCTCGGTAGGTCCGGTTCCGTTCTTGTCGGACCCAGTGGACGTGTTCGCTGGCTGCTTGTCCGCTGACCTGTGCAACGGCGGCGTGGACGGCCGCGTCGGCACTGTGGCGTGCGGCTCTCCAGCTGGCCCATCCGCCGACTGCGGCACCGATGATGGCTGCGGCGAATCCGATGATGGCGGCGTAGAGAGCCGCCTTCCCCTCGTCCATCTTCCCCCCGGGGTGTGGTGCGTGGCGGGAGGCTATCGACTTCGAGGAGTGGACGTGTCCCCGTCCGAGGAATCGGGTGGGCGCCGGAATCTTGCGGATTTGCGGCAGGTTGGCGCCGTCCCATCCGAGCAGGTCGCGGGTGCTGGCTTCCCAACCGGCGAGGACGCCTTCGATGCCGCCGGTGGCGACTGGTACGCCGAGCGGCCCATCGTGCACAGCAGGGTGCCGCGGGGAGTCGTGCGAGGAGCCAGGGCGCGTGCCGACATCCGACCGGTCTTGGGCGTCGAGGGCATGGTGCCGCACGGACTCCGGCACAGCCACATGGTCCGGCTGGACGAGGGCGGACATCCCCGCGTCGCCGTCGAGGCTCGCATGGGTCATGTACTGCAAGGCGTAGAGGGTGTTCACTCACATGTGACGCTGCCCATGGAACTGAGGATCGCCGACCAGTTGCAGGGCCTGTGGGAGGACTCCCTCCGCCCGGTCCTGGATCGTCGCGAGTACGGGCCGTTCCCCGAGCTCACATCTCCCCGTCGCAAGCGATCTCCCAAAAATCCCCCACAAGCTGTTTGAGACGCCTGGGAGACACCCAAGGGCCCCACTCCGAGAAGAGCGGGGCCCTACTTCGTTCGCCGCGAACTACGCGCGTCTTACAGGGAGTTGACCCTAGCGAATCGGCATGCCCGACAGCGTGCGGGCGATGACCAGGCGCTGGATTTCGCTGGTGCCCTCGAAGATGGTGTAGATGGCGGCGTCGCGGTGCATGCGCTCGACGGGGTATTCGCGGGTGAAGCCGTTGCCGCCGAGGATCTGGATGGCCTGGGCGGTGACCTTCTTGGCGGTCTCGCTGGCGAAGAGCTTGGACTGCGAGCCCTCCGCGGCGGTGAACGGCTTTCCGTTGACGGCCATCCAGGAGGCGCGCCAGACCAGCAGTCGGGCCGCGTCGATGGAGGTGCGCATGTCGGCGAGCTGGAAGGCGACGCCCTGGTTGTCGATGATCGGGCGGCCGAACTGCTCGCGGGTCCTGGCGTACTCCAGGGCCTCCTCGTACGCGGCGCGGGCGGTGCCGACGGCCATCGCGCCGACGGCCGGGCGGGAGGCCTCGAAGGTGGCCATCGCGGCGTTCTTCACGCGCTCGCCGCCCGCCTTGGCGCGCTCGCGGGCGCGGGCCAGCCGCTCGTCCAGCTTCTCCTTGCCGCCGAGCAGGCAGCTGCCGGGGATCCGGACGTCCACCAGGACTACCTCGGCGGTGTGCGAGGCGCGGATGCCGTGCTTCTGGAACTTCTGGCCCTGGGAGAGGCCGGGGGTGTTGGGCGGGACGATGAAGGAGGCGTGGCCCTTGGAGCCGAGCTCGGGGTCGACGGACGCGACCACGACGTGGACGTTGGCGATGCCGCCGTTGGTGGCCCAGGTCTTGGTGCCGTTGATGACCCACTCGTCCTTGGCCTCGTCGTACACCGCGCGGGTACGCATCGAGGCGACGTCCGAGCCGGCGTCGGGCTCGGAGGAGCAGAAGGCGGCGACCTTCACGTCGTCGGCGTCGCCGTACATCTGCGGCACCCAGGTGCCGATCTGCTCCTCGGTGCCGTTGGCGAGCACGCCGACCGCGGCGAGGCCGGTGCCGACGATGGACAGGGCGATGCCCGCGTCGCCCCAGAACAGCTCCTCCATCGCCATGGGGATACCGAGGCCGGTCGGGTCGAAGTACTGCTGCGCGTAGAAGTCCAGCGAGTAGATTCCGATCTTGGCGGCCTCCTGGATGACCGGCCAGGGGGTCTCCTCGCGCTCGTCCCATTCCGCGGCGGCGGGGCGTATGACGTCGGCGGCGAAGCCGTGAATCCAGTCACGGACCTCCCTCTGCTCGTCGTTGAGCTCCATGGTGAACTCGGCCATGTCCCCTCCAGCGCTGCAGGCAGTACGATGTTACTAGCGGTAACCCGGAGTGTGTTACTCGCCAGTAGGCACTGTCAACTCCCCCGGCGGCGGATTCACGGTGGAGTACGGGTGTTACGTTGCGCGAGCGCCGCAGATTCACAAACGGGTGGGGAGCACGACCATGGAGAGCACAGAGCACGGCGAGGGACGGCATTCGGCGACCGAACGCCGGCGGCGGGAGCTGCTGGAGGCCGCGGAGCGCATCGTGCTGCGCGACGGCCCGGACGCGTCGATGAACGCCATCGCCGCCGAGGCCGGCATCACCAAGCCGATCCTCTACCGGCACTTCGGCGACAAGGGCGGGCTGTACCGCGCGCTGGCCGTACGGCACACCGACGCCCTGCTGGACAATCTGCGCACCGCACTGGACGCGCCGGTCCTGCGCCGGGACCGGGTCGAGGCCACCCTCGACGCCTATCTGCTCGCGATCGAGACCCGCCCGCAGGTCTACCGCTTCCTGATGCACCCCTCGGACGAGGAGAACTCCCCGGAGTCCGGTTTCGACGTGGGGCGGCACTCCGCTCCGCTGCTGCGCCGGCTCGGCGAGGAGCTGGCCAAGGTCATCACCGACCGGCTGGACCTGGGGCCGGGCGGCGAGCTGAGGGCCCGGGTGTGGGGGCACGGCATCGTCGGGATGATGCACGGTGCCGGCGACTGGTGGCTGCGCGAACGCCCCTGCTCCCGCGAGCAGTTGGTCGAGCAGCTGACCGACCTGCTGTGGGGGCAGCTGGCCATGGTCGAGGACCGCGCGGGCGGCCCCGGCTTCTGAGCCGAGCCGGGGCCGCGATGCCGAAGCCGCGAGGGCCGGGCCCGTCGCCGCCCTCGGCGGGCGGCCCGGCGGCCCGGCGGCACCCGTCGCCTCAGCGGGCGGCCGCCGCCTCCGCGGCCGCGGCGCGCGCCGCCCAGGGAGACCTGGCCGCCGTGCGCAGCACCCGGCGGCGGCGCAGGCCGGTGAGCCGGTCGACGTACAGCTGGCCGTCGAGGTGGTCGCACTCGTGCTGGAGGCAACGGGCGAAGTACCCGGTGCCGGTCACCGTCCTCGGCTCGCCGGTGACGGTGAAACCGGTCACCACGGCGCGGTCGTGGCGCGGGGTGCCCGCCTCGATTCCGGGGAGCGAGAGGCAGCCCTCCGGCCCGCGGATGACCGGCCCGTCGACCTCGACGAGCCGGGGGTTGACGAGATGTCCCAGATGGCGGACGTCCTCGTCGTCGGGGCAGTCGTAGACGAACACCCGCAGCGGGACACCGACCTGGTTGGCGGCGAGACCGACGCCGTCGGCTGCGTACATCGTCGCGAACATGTCCTCGACCAGCCGGGCCAGCTCGCCGTCGAAGGCGGTGGCGTCCTGACAGGTATCGGTCAGGGCCGGATCGCCGAGCAGGCGCATCGGGCGGAGACGGCCGGAACTACCGGGAATGGTGCGGGAGCGCATGGGGCCAAGCGTACGGTCCCATGAACACCGGATGACGTCGCACGGGTGGCGGGGTTCGGGCCCGCGGCCGGATCTCGATAGGCTGATCCCCGACCGAAGCCTCCGGCCGGTCATCGGCGGCGGAGGAGGCGTTCCACCGGCAGCCACACCGCAGGGGGGCGCCGGACGCAAGGAGGATCAAGGACGATGGCAGGCAACACGGAGCCGCTGTCGCCGCGGGCCAAGCTGGCCGTGACGGCAGGCAAGGCCGCGGCGGCGGTATCGCGCGCGGCGGGCCGCGGCAGCGGATCGGTGATCGGTGGCCGGGTGGCGCTCAAACTCGACCCCGACCTGCTCGCGCGGCTGGCCCGGCACCTGGACGTGATCCTGGTGTCGGCGACGAACGGCAAGACCACCACGACGCGGCTGATCGCGGAGGCACTGCGGGCCAGCGGCCCGGTGGTCTCCAACGCGCTCGGCGCCAACATGCCGGCGGGCATCACCTCCGCGCTGGCCGGCGGCTCGGACGCCAAGTACGGCGTCATCGAGGTCGACGAGAAGTACCTGGCCGGTGTGGCACGCGATGTGACGCCGAAGGCCATAGCGCTGCTGAACCTCTCGCGCGACCAGCTCGACCGCGCCGCCGAGACCCGGATGCTGGCGGAGCGCTGGCGCGAGGGCCTGGCCGACTCCAAGGCGCTGATCATCGCCAACGCGGACGACCCGCTGATCGTCTGGGCGGCCTCGTCGTCCGCGAACGTGGTGTGGGTCGCGGCCGGCCAGGAGTGGAAGGACGACGCCTGGTCCTGCCCGTCGTGCGGTGGCGTGATGCAGCGCCCGGGCGACGACTGGTTCTGCGGCGAGTGCGGCTTCCGCCGCCCGATGCCCAGCTGGGCGCTCTCCGGTGATCACGTCCTCGACCCGCACGGCAGCGCCTGGCCGATCAAGCTGCAGCTGCCCGGCCGCGCCAACAAGGCGAACGCCACCACCTCCGCCGCGGTCGCCGCCGCCTTCGGGGTGCCGCCGCAGGTGGCCCTGGAGCGGATGTTCTCGGTGCAGGCGGTGGCCGGCCGCTATGACGTGGTCAGCTTCATGGAGCGCGAGCTGCGGCTGCTGCTGGCGAAGAACCCGGCCGGCTGGCTGGAGACGTTCTCGCTGATCGACCCGCCGCCGACCCCGGTGATCATGTCGGTGAACGCGCGCGGCGCGGACGGCACGGACACCTCCTGGCTGTGGGACGTCGACTACACCCGGCTGGCCGGACACCCGCTCTTCGTGATCGGCGACCGCAAGCTGGACCTGGCGGTGCGCCTGGAGGTCGCGGGGCTCGACTTCCAGGTGTGCGAGAACGTCGACGAGGCGGTGCGGATGGCGCCGCCCGGCCGGATCGAGGTCATCGCCAACTACACGGCCTTCCAGGACCTGCGCCGCCGCGTGGGCAACTGAGTGCGGTCCACGGACGTTACGGACAAGGACGAGCGAGCATGAGTGACAACAGCCTGCGCCTGGTGTGGGTCTACCCGGACCTGCTGAGCACGTACGGCGACCAGGGAAACGCCCTGGTGGTGGAGCGGCGGGCGCGCCAGCGCGGTCTGGACGTCCAGCGTCTGGACGTACGCTCCGACCAGCAGATTCCCACCTCCGGTGACATCTACCTGATCGGCGGCGGGGAGGACCGGCCGCAGCGGCTGGCCTCCGAGCGGCTGATCCGCGACGGCGGTCTGTCCCGCGCGGTCTCCAACGGCGCGATCGTCTTCTCGGTGTGCGCCGGCTACCAGATCCTGGGCCATGAGTTCATCAACGACCTGGGCGAGCGGCAGCAGGGCCTGGGGCTGCTGGACGTGGTGAGCACCCGCGGCGAGGGCGAGCGCTGCGTCGGCGACGTACTGGCCGACATCGACCCGAAGTTGGGGCTGCCGCCGCTGACCGGCTTCGAGAACCACCAGGGCGTCACGCATCTGGGCAAGACCGCCCGGCCGTTCGCCAAGGTGCGGTTCGGCAAGGGCAACGGCGTCGGCGACGGCTACGAGGGCGCGTACAACGACACCGTCTTCGGTACGTACATGCACGGCCCGGTGATGGCCCGCAACCCGCACATCGCCGACCTGCTGATCAAGCTGGCGCTGGACGTCAACGCGCTCCCTCCGGTGGACGACCGCTGGTACGAGGCGCTGCGCCAGGAGCGGATCGCCGCGGCGACCCAGCCCGCCTAATCCGATTCGCCCGAATCACCCCCTTTTCGTACGCCCGCAGTCCCGCACTGCGGGCGTACGTGTACCCGCCGCCTTCGCGCTTGTAGGGTGTGCGGAATCCAACCGGACGACGGGGTCCGGGCCCCCGGTTGAGTTGCAGAGGTTTTTCGAGCAATGCGCATTGGTGTACTCACCTCCGGCGGCGACTGCCCCGGACTGAACGCCGTCATCCGCTCCGTCGTCCACCGCGCCACCGCCGATCACGGCGATGAGGTGATCGGCTTCCGCGACGGCTGGAAGGGCCTGCTGGAGGCCGACTACCGCAAGCTCGACCTCGACGCCGTCGGCGGCATCCTGGCGCGCGGCGGCACGATCCTGGGGTCGTCGCGGGTGCAGCCCGCCCATCTGCGGGACGGTGTCGAGCGGGCCCGCGGGCACGTCGCGGAGCTGGGCCTGGACGCGATCATCCCGATCGGCGGCGAGGGCACGCTCAAGGCGGCGCGGCTGCTGTCGGACGCCGGGCTGCCGATCGTCGGCGTACCGAAGACCATCGACAACGACATCGCGGTCACGGATGTGACGTTCGGCTTCGACACCGCGGTGGGCGTCGCCACCGAGGCGCTGGACCGGCTCAAGACCACCGCCGAGTCGCACCAGCGGGTGATGATCGTCGAGGTGATGGGGCGGCACACCGGCTGGATCGCGCTGCACTCGGGCATGGCGGCCGGTGCGCACGCGATCGTGGTGCCGGAGCGGCCCTTCGACATCGACGAGCTGACGGCGCGGGTCTCCGAGCGGTTCGAGGCCGGCAAGAAGTTCGCCATCGTGGTGGTGGCCGAGGGCGCCAAGCCGCGCGAGGGCACGATGTCCTTCGACGTCGGCGGCAAGGACATCTACGGGCACGAGCGGTTCGCCGGCGTCGCCCGCCAGCTCTCCGTCGAGCTGGAGAACCGCCTCGGCAAGGAGGCCCGCCCGGTGATCCTGGGCCACGTCCAGCGCGGCGGCACCCCGACCGCGTACGACCGGGTGCTCGCCACCCGCTTCGGCTGGCACGCCGTCGAGGCCGCGCACCGCGGCGACTTCGGGATGATGACCGCGCTGCGCGGCACGGACATCACGCTGGTGCCGCTGGCCGAGGCCGTGGAGACCCTCAAGACCGTGCCCGCCGAGCGCTACGACGAGGCCGAGTGCGTGCTGTGATCCAGCGGTAGTTCAGCGCTCCACGAACCGCCCCCGGCCACCGCCATGGCCGGGGGCGGCTCTACTCTTGTCGCCGGAGCATTGGTACGAATCAGGAGCGAGCGGATGGATCACAGCGGGCACGGCATGGACGGCATGAACATGGATCTGCCGCCGTTCACGCTGGGGCGGGGCCTGGAGTTCGGTGGTGATCCGTTCTTTCTGGTCGGCTGCCTGCTGGCGCTCGGGCTGTACGGCTGGGCGGTGGTCCGGCTGCGGCGGCGGGGTGACGCATGGCCGGTGGGCCGGACCGTCGGCTGGGCGCTGGGCGTACTCACCGTGGCGCTGGCGATGTGCACCAAGCTCAACGACTACGGCATGGCGATGTTCAGCGTGCACATGGTCCAGCACATGATCATCAGCATGCTCTCGCCGATCCTGCTGCTCCTGGGGGCGCCGGTGACGCTGGCGCTGCGCGCGCTGCCGGCCGCCGGACGCGGCCGCAAGGGCCCGCGCGAACTGCTGGTGGGTCTGCTGCACAGCCGCTACATGCGGATCATCACGCACCCCGCGTTCACCATCCCGCTGTTCATCGCGAGCCTCTACGCGCTGTACTTCTCGCCGCTGTTCGACTTCCTGATGGAATCCAGGGCCGGGCACATCGGGATGATGGTGCACTTCCTCGCGGTCGGCCTGGTCTTCTTCTGGCCGATCATGGGCGTGGACCCGGGGCCGCACCGGCCGGGCTATGTGATGCGGATGCTGGAGCTGTTCGCGGGCATGCCGTTCCATGCGTTCTTCGGCATCGCGCTGATGATGGCGTCGGAGCCGATGGTCGACACCTTCGTCCACCCGCCGGCCTCGCTGGGGATCGAGGCGCTGGCCGACCAGCAGGCCGCCGGCGGCATCGCCTGGGCCTTCAGCGAGATCCCGTCCGTCGTGGTCCTGATCGCCCTGGTCTACCAGTGGTACAAGTCCGAGGCGCGCCAGTCGCAGCGCGCGGACCGGGCCGCCGAGCGCAACGGCGACAAGGACCTGGCCGACTACAACGCCTACCTCGCCTCGCTCAACACGCGGGGGCGCTGACGACGGGTCGGCACGTAGCGCCGTCTTCTGGGGGTCGGGCGACGGGCGGGCGGGTCGCCCATCTGGCGGTACGGGCCGCGGCCGGGGACGATGGTCCCATGGCCGCGGCCCGTGGCGTGTGAGCGGACGAAGCGAGCGCAGCGTTCAGCGGCCGCCATGAGGAGGTTGCGGGTATGCCCGGATCTGCTAGGACGATGGCCGTGCTGACGGTGGGCGGGCTGGTGGTGGCCACCGCCTACACCGTGGCGCTGGGCGCCGACGGCTGGCTCTGGTTCTGTTGGGTGGTGCTGGCGCTGGTGACGGTCGGGGTCGTGGCGGCACGGCCGGTCTGAGCGCGCTGACGTGTGCGGCTCCCGCCGGTGTCTCCCGGATCCTGGAAGTCCTCAAGAGCCCTCAGAAGCGGAAGACCGGCCCGGTGGCGGAGTCCATCGTGCAGAGGTTGGCGAACTCCTGGTGCCAGTCCACCGCGGCGCCCCGGAAGGTGCCCCGCGCGCTGACGGTGACCGGGGCGAACTGCTTGGTGCAGCCGTGCGGCTCCCCGGGCAGCGCGTCGAAGTCCCCGCGCGCCCAGGTCAGCGCGTTGCACGCGGCCAGCGCGTGCGGATGTCTGCCGTAGGTGTCAGGGCAGCCGAGTCGCACCCCGCGGATCCAGGTGTTGCCGTCCCCGGACACGGTCAGCAGCAGGCCCTGGTCGGCGGCGGGCGGCTTCGGCGCGGCGGACGGCGGCGGCTCGGCGGCGGGTGACTTCGGCTCGGCGGCGGGCGGCGGCGGCTCGGCGGCGCCCGCCGGGGTGGGGAGGAAGGTGCCGGCCAGCACCGCGGACACGGTGGCGAGCACGGCGGCGGGCAGGGCGGCACGGGCGGAGGTGGGTCGGCGGCGCACGGGCATCGGTGTCTCCTCGGAACCCTCGGTGGATTCAGGCCACCTCGCCCGACGCCGGCGCACAAGCGGCCACGCCGCGAGGTCGCCCGTACGGGCCGCTCACACGACAAGGTGACCGGCGGCGGAGGAGGCGGCTCCGCCACCGGTCACCGGACCGGGACTACCCGACGCGCTCGATCCGGGCGCGGCGGATCAGGAACTTCCCCTCCTCACGTACCTGCTCGAACGCCGCGTTGTTGAGCAGTACGCAGCTGCCCGACGTCGAGGTCACGGACACGGTCGTCGACTTGTTGTTGTCCAGGTTGGTCACCTTCAGCTTGGTCCCGGCGGGGAACTCGTTGCTGGAGGCGGCCGGTGCCCCGCCCTCGCCGGAGAGCGTCACCGTCGAGCCGGGGCAGACGACGTCGCCGTCCCCACCGGGCGGGGCGGCGGAGGCCGACGGGTCGTCCGCTGCGGGCGGCTCCGCCGAGCCGGGCGGCTCCTCGCCAGCGGGCGGCTGCCCGGACGCGGGCGGCTCACCGGCGGCGGGCGGCTCCTGGGCCTTTGGTGGAGCGCCCGCGGCATCGCCCCCGTCCGCTCCCCCGCTGCAGCCGGCGGCCTTCTGCTTGGCCTGGATCTCCTTGATGACGGCCTGCCGGTTGGCGATCCGCGCCGCCGACTGGGCGTCGGGACGGGCCTGCTGATCGGCGATGAACTTCTGGTTGTTGCTCAGGGCGGTGGCCAGTCCGTCGCACGCCACCGATGCCTGACTGGTCCCCGTCGTCGCGATGGCGATGCCGCCGACCAGCGCCGCGGCGCTGATCCCGACGACGATCTTCTGACGACGCGTCACTCTTCTCTTTCGGGACATGTATGACTCCCTGTCCTCGGCCTGGAACCTGGGGTCCAGACTCGGTTGCCGGCCAGTACGGCGCGCCGGGCCGGCCTCGTTCAGGGGGAGGGGAAAGTTGTCCGCGGATGCCAAAGCGAGGTGCGGCGGCGGTCCGGCCGGCTCCGGGCGCCGTCCCGCCCCGCCCGGACGGCGTGATCCGGGCCGGGGGTGTTACCACCGACGGCGGTTGCCCATACACTCACTGCCCATCCGGGAGCCCTCGTGACCTGGAACGACGCAGCCGCCGAGACGATCCGACGGGAGAGGGAGCCGCCCCGTGTTCTATCAGGTGCTGAAGTACTTCCTACTGGGGCCGTTACTGCGGCTGGTGTTCCGGCCGCGGATCGAGGGACTGGAGCACGTCCCGGAGGAGGGCGCGGCGATCATCGCGGGCAACCACCTCTCGTTCGCGGACCACTTCGTGATGCCGGCGATCGTGCCGCGCCGGGTGACGTTCCTGGCCAAGGCCGAGTACTTCACCGGGCCGGGTCTGAAGGGGCGGCTGACCGCGGCGTTCTTCCGCGGCGTCGGGCAGATCCCGGTGGACCGCTCCGGCGGCCGCGCCTCACAGGCGGCGATCTCCTCGGGACTCGCCGTCCTGCGCAAGGGCCGCCTGCTGGGGATCTACCCGGAGGGCACCCGCTCGCACGACGGCCGGCTCTACAAGGGGCGTACCGGGGTCGCCTCGATGGCCATCCAGGCGGGGGTGCCGGTGGTGCCGTGCGCGATGATCGGCACGTTCGAGGCGCAGCCGACCGGTCGGCGGCTGCCGCGGGCCATGCGGATCACCATCCGCTTCGGTGCGCCGCTGGACTTCTCGCGCTATGCGGGGCTGGCCGACGAGCGGATCGCGCTGCGTGCCGTCACCGACGAGATCATGTACGCGATCCTCACACTGTCCGGCCAGGAGTACGTGGACAAGTACGCGGGCGAGGCCAAGGCTGAGGCCCAGGCGCAGGCCCGCGCCAACGGGCGGCGCGGGCACGGCGGCGGACAGGCGGGGTAGGCGCCCGGCCCCCGAGGGCGGCCCGGCGGCAGACCTGTCGCCAGGTGCGGAAACTCGGATGCCCAATGGGCCTCCGGTTGGCAGGCTGGGATCATGAACTCCGAGCTCAACGACGTCACCGGCCTGCCGAGGAGGGCGATGTGACGGACTGGATCACCACGCCCGTCGAAGCGCGCATGCTGCGCGGCGCCCTCGATGTGGAACGCACCGCGCGCGGCGTGCTGCCGCACCGGCTGCCCGCCTGGGCCCGCAAGCAGTTCCCCGACGAGAACTTGGCGATGACCGAGGCCAAGCCCGCCGGGGTGCGGCTCGTCTTCCGTACCGCGGCCACCGCCGTCGAGCTGGACACGCTCCCCACCAAGGTCGTCTACGAGGGCGTTCCACCGCTGCCCGACGGCAGGTACGACCTGCTCGTCGACGGCCGTCTCACCGGCCGGGCCACCGCCTCCGGCGGCAATGTGCAGACCGTCGACATGGCCACCCAGTCCGTGGTCACCCGGCCCGGACCGGCCGGCACCGTCCGGTTCGACGCACTGCCGGCGGGGATCAAGGACGTCGAGATCTGGCTGCCGCACAACGAGATCACCGAGTTGATCGCCCTGCGCACCGACGCCCCGGTCGAGGCCGCACCGGACCACGGCCGCAGGGTGTGGCTGCACCACGGCAGTTCGCTCAGCCACGGCTCCCATGCCACCTGCCCGACGGAGACCTGGCCGGCGCTGGTCGCCGCCCGGACCGGCGTGGAGCTGATCAACCTGGGGTTCGGCGGCAACGCGCTGCTCGACCCGTTCACCGCACGTGCCATGCGGGACACCCCCGCCGACCTGATCAGCGTCAAGATCGGCATCAATGTGGTGAACGCGGACGTGATGCGGCTGCGTGCCTTCGGCCCGGCGGTCCACGGCTTCCTCGACACCCTCCGCGAGGGCCACCCCAGCACACCGCTGCTGGTCGTCTCCTCGGTCCTGTGCCCCGTCCAGGAGGACACCCCGGGCCCCCTCATGCCGGACTTCAGTACCGGAAGGCTGCAGTTCCGGGCCGTGGGAGACCCGGCGGAGCGCGCCGCCGGGCGGCTGACGCTGAACGTCGTCCGCGACGAGCTCCGCCGCATCACCGCGCAGCGGGCGGCCGACGACCCCCACCTGCACTACCTCGACGGCCGCTCGCTCTACGGCGAGGCGGACTTCGCCGAACTGCCCCTGCCCGACGGGGTCCACCCGGACGCCGCCGGTCATCGCCGTATAGGTGAGCGCTTCGCCGAGCTGGCATTCGGCGCCGGCGGACCGTTCGCCGCCGCGGCCGACTGACCGTCATGGGGCCCGGGGCGGTGGACGGTGGGTCTCACCGCCCCGGTACCTGCCGCAATTCGCTCGCGCGGTGCACCGTCCGGCCCGTACCTTGATCACCATGAGTGATCGGATGCGGGGGTGCCGACGATGAGCGCCCGGCTGCGCGGGATGGCGCAGGAGACGGAACGGATCGTTGCGGCGGGTGCGTATCGCGCGCCGGGCGGACGACTGGTGGAGATCGCGGCGGCGGTCGACGGGGCGCGGGCGGGGACCCGGATGTACGGGCCGGAGCCGGTCGCGGTCGAGCGTCCGGCTGCCGGGCCGGGCGCGACGGTCTTCGAGGTGACGGGAGAGGGCGGTCTCACCGCCGGCCGGCGGCTGTCCGAGGCGGGCGGCGGCCCCCTGGCCGTGCTGAACTTCGCCTCGGCGCGCAATCCCGGAGGCGGATATCTCAACGGTGCGCAGGCCCAGGAGGAGGCGCTGTGCCGCGGGTCGGCGCTCTACACCTGCGTGCGCGAGGCGCCGGAGTTCTATGCGGCGCACCGGGCCGATCCCAGTCCGTTCTACAGCGACCGGGTGATCCTCTCGCCCGGTGTGCCGGTGTTCCGGGACGACCGGGGCACACTGCTCGAAGTGCCGTACGAGGCGGGTTTCTTGACGGCCGCGGCGCCCAACGCGGGAGTGATCGCACGCCAGCGGCCGGACCAGGCGGCGCGGGTGCCGGCGGCACTGGCCGCGCGTGCGGAGCGGGTGCTGGAGGTCGCGGCAGCCGGCGGGCACCGCAGGCTGGTGCTCGGCGCCTGGGGCTGCGGGGTCTTCCGCAACGAACCGGCCGATGTGGCACGGGCGTTCGCCGCGGCGCTGCTCGACGACGGCCGCTTCGCCGGCTGGTTCGACCGGGTGGTCTTCGCCGTGCTGGACCGCCGGGCGGACTCCCCCACCAGGGCCGCCTTCGCGGAGGTCTTCCCGGTCTGACGCGCCGGGAGCGGGCGGACGGTGACGCGCCGCGGCTGGTTCGGCCAACGGCGCGGAACGCGAGAAGGGGCGGCCGGGAGGGGATTCCCGGCCGCCCCTTCGTGTCACCTGCGTGCCGCTACGGCGCGGCCGGCAGGTCGGCCGCGCCCTTGGCGACGGCCTTCGCCGTCGGCTTGGCCGGCTTCGGCGTGGCGTGCGGGGCGCACGTCACGTCCTTGGCGTCGGTCTTGCCCTCCAGGAAGTAGGCGTCGACCCGGTCGTTGATGCAGGGGTTGACCTGGCCGGTGACGCCGTGCGAACCGGCGTCCTTCTCGGTGATCAGACGCGAGCCCGCGAACCGCTTGTGCAGCTCGACGGCGCCACCGTACGGCGTGGCCGCGTCCCGCTCGCTCTGCACGATCAGCACGCTCGGCAGCCCCTTGCCGGTGGCGACCTCCACCGGGCGCTGCTGCTTGACCCCCCAGGTGGCGCAGGGCAGGTTCATCCAGGCGTTGGACCAGGTCATGAACGGTGCCTGCTGGTGGATGCGGGTGTTGTCCCGGTCCCACTTCCGCCAGCTGGTGGGCCACTTGGTGTCGGTGCACTCGACGGCCGTGTAGACGGCGTTGCCGTTCTCCGAGGCGATGTTGCCGGCCGTGTCCTTGAGGTTGGGACCGGCGTTCTCGACCAGCGGCTTGCTGTCACCGGCGAGGTAGGCGCTCCAGACCTCGGCGACCGAGGCCCACATCGAGTCGTAGTACGGCGCGTTCTGGAAGAAGCCCGTCAGCTCGGCGGGGCCGACGACTCCGCCGATGGGGTCCTTCTTGGCGGTGGCCCGCAGCTTCTCCCAGGCGGCCTGGACCTTCTCGGGGGTGTCACCGATGTGGTAGGCCGCGTCGTTCTCGGCGACCCACTTCTTCCAGTCGCCCCAGCGGGTCTCGAAGGCGAGATCCTGGTCGAGGTTGGCCTGGTACCAGATCTTCTCGCGGGACGGGTCGACGACACTGTCGACGAGCATCCGGCGGACATGGTCCGGGAAGAGCGTCGCGTAGACGGCGCCGAGGTAGGTGCCGTAGGAGACGCCCAGGTAGTTGAGCTTCTTCTCGCCGAGCGCGGCACGCACCACATCGAGGTCGCGGGCGGTGTTCGCGGTCGTCATGTACGGCAGGAGGTCGCCGCTGCGCTCGGCGCAGCCCTGCGCGTACTGCTTGGCGAGCTTGCGCTGGGCGCGCTTGTCCGCCTCGCTGTCCGGCACCGGGTCGGCCTTGGGGGCCTTGACGAACTCCTGCGGGTCCATGCAGGAGATGGCGGCGGAGTGGCCCACTCCCCGGGGGTCGAAGCCGACGAAGTCGTATGCCTTCGCGGTCTTGGCCCACAGGGGGTTCTTGGTGGTGATACGGGTCGGGAACCGCATGCCCGAACCACCGGGTCCACCGGGGTTGTACAGGAGGGAGCCCTGTCGCTCCTCCTTGCCGCCGGTGCTGACGGCCCGGTCGACGGCGATCTTGATGGTGCGGCCGTCGGGCCGGGCGTAGTCGACCGGGACGGTGACATAGCCGCACTGGACGGGCGACTTCAGGCCCCAGTCCGCGGGGCAATCCTGCCAGTCGATGCCCTTCTTGGCCGCGCGCGCGGCGGCGGTCTGAACGCCGCGCGCTTCGGCCGTCTTGGTCTTCGGGTGCTCGCCGGCGCTGGCGGGCGTGGCGGCTATCGCTCCGGTGAGGAGCGCGCCGGTCACCAGGGTGCCGGCGGCGCCGAGCGCTGCTTTTCTTCTCACGTGGTGGTTTCCCCCTGCTCGGTTGCCACTTGTGGCGGCGTTGATCACAGGTCTTACGGAGGGATCCTGTCGTCTTACAGCCCCTCCTGAACAGGTTTGACCGGCAATTCTTTACCAAGCCGTAGGTTTTGAGGCCGGGTGGGCTCCGAAAGCGGAACGGCCGGACATCGCGGCAGAACCGCATCATTCCAGCCAAGGCGAGCGGGCAGAGGTGCGCGGCGCAGGGCTCGGCACGCCGTACCGGGGTGGCTGCCAACCAGAGCCGCACACGGGGCAGTTGACGTGGCGGAATGGAGACGGCCGCGTGGCCGGGCGACTCGCGCGCCGTCGCGTCCCGGCGAGGCGGGACCCGACTCGATGGCCGCCGGAGGACCGCGGATGGGCGAGAACACGTCAATTGCCACAGACCTGCCCAGGAGGCATGTGCCCATCGCGCACCTTCAGTAACCTTCCGTGAAGGCTCTCCCACACGCTGCCACAACGGGAGGGCTTCGGCGTTTTCGCGCCTCAGCCGCCCCCTCCACAGCCGTCGCGAAGGAGTTCCGAAGTGCCGGGTATCGATCAGGTCTTGTCCCGAGCGATGGGGATACCAGGTGTCCTGGGCGCCGGGCTGATCGACTGGACCAGCGGGCTGACCCTCGGTACGGCCGGGCAGGCCCCGCACGGCGACCATGACGCGGCCGCGGCGGACACCGCCGACGTCGTGCAGGCCGTGGCGCGCAACGCCACCTTCGACACCGGCGGCGCCTCCGGTCCGGCCCTGGAGGACCTGATCATCACGGCCGCCGGCAGCTACCACTTGATCCGTTTCGTGCACACCGCCTTCGACAGCCAGACCTATCTCTACCTCTGGCTGGACCGTGCGCAGGCCAATCTCGCCGTCGCCCGGCTGCGGCTGCGTGATCTGGCGGCGGAGCTGGTCCCGTCCTGACGCCGCTGCTCCGCCACCTCGCACGAACGGTTAGGGAACCAGCCATGGGCCTGCCCATACCTCCTCGCCCGCCCGTCCCGGACGGGCTGCTCGACCGGTTCGCCGCGCAACGCGTCACCGGCGTCCTGCGTGGCCCGCACGGTTCGGTCTACCTGCTCGACGGGGCGGTCACCTGCGTCGAGGGCGCCGCCGCACCCGGGCTCGACGTGCGGCTCACCGCGGCCGGCAAGGTGCCCGAGCAGGGCTGGGGGCAGGCCGTCGACACCGCCGGACCCCAGCACCGCGTCGGCCAGTTCCTGGTCAGCGAGGGCTGGCTGACGCAGGGTGAACTGGAGATCTGTCATCTGGCGGCCCTGCTCGACGCCGCCTTCTTCGCCCTGCCGCTGCCACCCGAAGCCACCTCCTTCACCCCCGGGACCGCCCACTGGCTGGGGTCCGTGCGCCAGATCAGCGCCACCGCCCTGCAGCAGGCCACGGCCCGCCGCCGGGCGCTGCTGGACCGGCTGCGGCCCTGGGCCGCGGTCGACACCTCGCCCGTCGTTCCCGTACGCCCGGGCCGCCGGGCCCGTGCCACGGCCGGGCAACGGCGGCTGCTGGAACGGGCCGACGGCCGGCACACCCCGTACGACCTCGCCCGCTCACTGGGCCAGTCCGCGTTCGTGACGCTGCTCGACATCCGCCGTCTGGCCGCGGCCGGTCTCGTGCGCGTGCCGTCGCCGGCCGCACTCCCCCGGCGGCGGCCCGGCGCCTGCCTGGACGGGCACCTGCCGGAGCCCGCCGATCGGCGCGCAACCCCGACCTGGCAACTACCGGTACCGGAACTCCTCGACACCGCCGATCCGGATATTGCCCTGCTGATCCGATTGCGTACGGCGCTGGAGGAAAACCTGTGAACCCTTGCGCGCGAAGACCGTGCACGGCATGAGGCGCGCCATCAAACGACTGGCCGCGAAAAGGAGACTGATGACGATCGAGCCCCGGATCCGGGACGAGCTACTCGCTCTGCGGGATCAGGTGAGGCATTTCCAGGGCGGAATGGTGGCGAGCGTGGACGGCATGGTCATCGCCCACGACCTTCCGGACATCGAACCGGACGGCCTCGCCGCCCTGACCGCCGCGGCCATCGGGGTCGCCAAGCGCCTCACCGAGGCGACCGGTCAGGGGACGTTCGAGGAGTCCCTGACCCGCGGCGCCGGTGGCTACATCGCGGCCTACTCGGCCGGCCGCCGCGCCGTCCTCACCGCCGTGGCCAGCCCGGACACCAACGTGGGCCGGCTTCATCTGCAGGCCAGACGGGCGGCCGAACGCATCGGCGCCCTGGTCGACTCGGCACCGCACCGGCAGTAGCGCCCCGCACGGGAATTCCTTCACCGCACACCTACGACCTCAACACCACGCACCACGCAGCAACACCTTCGAAGAACGGAAAGGTCACACCCCTCATGGCTCAGATGGAATCCGCCCTCGCCGACGCCATGTCGACCATCGAAGGCGCCATAGGCGTCGCCCTGGTCGACTACACCAGCGGAATGGCGCTGGCCACTCTCGGCGACAACCTGGCCCTGGACCTCAATATCGCCGCGGCCGGCAACACCGATGTCGTCCGCGCGAAGATGCGCACCATGGAGATGCTGGAACTCCAGGGCTCCATCGAGGACATGCTCATCACCCTGACCGCCCAGTACCACATCATCCGTCCGGTCACCGGCAAGAGCGGCAGCGGCCTCTTCCTCTATCTGGTGCTGGACCGCAAGCGCGCCAATCTCGCGCTGGCCCGCCACCGCCTCGCCCGGCTGGAGGCCGACCTGGAGGTGTGAGCCTCACCCGGCGGCGGCGCTGCGGGCGGCCTCGTCCAGCAGGCGCCGCAGCCGCAGCGCGTCCGGCGCGAGGGCCGTGGCCAGCGCCCCGCCACCGGCGAGCGGCGCCAGGACCCCCTGACCCGCGCCGTCGGCGGACCGGTCGCCCGCCGCCGCGCCCAAGAGCCGTACCTCGGCCGGCCCGGACTCCCCCTGCCGGTCGATCACCAGGAGTTGCCCGACGGCCCGGTGGCCGCCCAGTACTGCCGGGGTGTCCCAGCCGGGGACCCCGGGCCCGTACGCGGTCTCCTGGTCGAGCAGCGTAAGGCCGGCACGGCGCACGGTGAGCCGGCTGCGCAGCGCTCCGGTCTGCTCGCCGCTGCGTCCCAGGACCTGCTCCTCGCGGAGCACCAGGCGGGCGGTGGGGGCGAGTTCGACGGTCGTGGTCATCCGCAGATCGCTGCCCGCGGCGGAGATCAGCGGCTCGGGCAGCCAGTCCAGCCGTGCGCCGTCGCCCACCGTCAGATGGACGTCGTAGGTGGCCGGTGCGCCGGTGCGGCCGGGCAGCGCGACGGTCGCCGCGGCGGCCGTGATGTGCAGCGCGCTGCCCGCCTCGGCCGTGGCCTCGATGCGCAGCCGGTCGCCGCCGAGCGGTGCGCTCATGGCGCCGACGACGCAGACCCGGGCCTGGTCGCCGTGCGTGCGGATACGGCGCAGCGCGAGCGGGCCGTCGCCGTCGAGGACCGGCAGCCGGGTGGTGCCCGAACCGCCGTCGGACCGCGCGACGATCCGGGCCGTGGCACGCAGACCGGCTGCCGGGACCGCGGTGGCCTGCGGCCCCGCCGCCTGCTTCGGGAGCGCGAGGGTCATGCCGGGCCCGCGGTCCACTCCGCCAGCCGGGCGCGGACCCAGTCCGATACGGGCTTCACACCGTTCGGCGACTTCAGTGCCGTGAACGCGACGGGCAGTTCGCCGCGCTGGGCCTTGGCGTCGCGGGCCATGCCCTCCAGGTCGACACCCACGTAGGGCGCGAGGTCGGTCTTGTTGATGACGAGGAGGTCGGCGGTGGTGACGCCGGGGCCGCCCTTGCGGGGGATGTCGTCGCCGCCGGCCACGTCGATGACGAAGATCTGGGCGTCGACCAGTCCCTTGGAGAAGGTGGCGGTGAGATTGTCACCGCCGGACTCGACCAGGACGAGGTCGAGGGGGCCGACCGCCTCCTCCAGGTCCTCGACGGCTTCGAGGTTGGCGGAGATGTCGTCGCGGATCGCGGTGTGCGGGCAGGCGCCGGTCTCGACGGCCGTGATCCGCTCGGCGGGCAGTACGGCCTCGCGGAGCAGGAACTCGGCGTCCTCGCGGGTGTAGATGTCGTTGGTCACCACGGCGATGGACAACTCGTCGCGCAGCGCCCGGCACAGCGCGGCGACGGTGGCGGTCTTGCCGGTGCCCACCGGGCCGCCGAGGCCGAGGCGCAGGGCGCGGCGCGTTCCGTCGGCGCGTACCGGGTCGGCGGCGCTGTAGGTGTACCGCTCGGGGAAGGTGTCCTTGTGGTCGAGGTGCATACGGGCTCCGGGGGCTTGGTGTGGGGTTCGGGGGCGGGGTCTGTGGTGGCGTGGTGCTCAGGAGGCGAAGAGGCGTACCGGCCAGGCGGCGTGCTGCTGGGCGGTGATGTCCAGCAGTGGCGCGGAGGCGGCGGGCAGCGCGTCGACCCCTTCGGCGCGCACCCGCCGTGCCGCCTCGGCCGCCCGGCCGGCGACCTGATCGAGGTCGGCGGCCAGGTGGGCGAGCACCGCGGTGGCGTCGAAGGGGTCCAGGCTCAGCAGGCGGACGGCCGCGGTGGCCGGGCCGCTGACGTTCTCGTACGCCACCGCGTACGCGGCGTCCAGCGGCTCCAGCCCGGCCGACCGCGCGGCCAGCCCCAGCACGACGGGCTGGTGTGCGCCCCGTGGCCGGGCCGCCGCCAGCGCGTCGAGTTCGGGTGACGGCCAGGTGGCGCGGGCGGCCCGCATCATCTGCCGCCCCAGCTTGCGGGCGGTGGTCCGCAGCGCGGGCACCGGTGTGCGGGCGTCGGCCGCGTCGTCCAGCGCGAGCGGGTCGTGCCCGGCGGCCGCCGCGGCGGACAGCGCCGCCGCGACCAGGCCCGCGGTGTGCAGCCGCCCCCGGCAGAAGCTCGCAAGGCTCGCGGCGTCCTTGATGCGTCCCGCCGTGACGGCCGGTTCGGCGCCGCCCGAGTGGGCGTGCCCACCGGCCGGGAACCGTCCGTCGGCGAGGATCAGCAGCGCCGCCCGGCTCATCGGCGCCGCTCCAGTGTGTTTCGGGTGTGCTGCCCCGGTTCGTTCATCGCGGCGCTCAGAAGAGGAAGTACCGCTGGGCCATGGGGAGTTCGGCGGCGGGAGCGGGTTCGACCACTTCGCCGTCGATGGTCACCGTGAAGCGGTCGGGGTCGACATGGACGCGCGGCAGGGCGTCGTTGTTGCGCATGTCGGCCTTGGTGACGCCCCGGGTGCTGCGGATCGCCTCGTACGGCTTGGCGAGCGCCAGGCGCTCGGAGAGGCCGTCCTCGATCGCCTGCTGGGAGACGAAGTTGACCGAGTTGCTGCCCGGGGCCCGGCCGGTGGCGCCGAACATCGGGCGGGGCAGGACGGGCTGCGGGGTGGGGATGGAGGCGTTGGCGTCGCCCATCTGCGCATAGGCGATCTGGCCGCCCTTGATGACCAGCTGCGGCTTGACGCCGAAGAACGCCGGGTCCCACAGGACGAGGTCGGCGAGCTTGCCGTCCTCGACGGAGCCGACGAGGTGGTCGATGCCCTGGGCGATGGCCGCGTTGATGGTGTACTTGGCGACATAGCGGCGGGCCCGGTGGTTGTCCGCGCCGCCGTCGCCGGGCAGGGCTCCCCGGCGCCGCTTCATGACGTGCGCGGTCTGCCAGGTGCGCAGCACGACCTCGCCGATCCGGCCCATGGCCTGGGCGTCGGAGGACATGATCGAGATCGCGCCGAGGTCGTGCAGGATGTCCTCGGCCGCGATCGTGGAGGGGCGGATCCGGGATTCGGCGAAGGCCAGGTCCTCGGGGACGGCGGGGTTGAGGTGGTGGCAGACCATCAGCATGTCGAGGTGCTCCTCGACGGTGTTGACGGTGTGCGGCCGGGTGGGGTTGGTGGACGCGGGCAGCACGTTCGGCTCGGAGACCATGGCGATCATGTCGGGGGCGTGGCCGCCGCCGGCGCCTTCGACGTGGAAGGCGTGGATCGAGCGGCCGGCGATGGCGGCCAGGGTGTCGCCGAGGAAGCCGGCCTCGTTGAGGGTGTCGGTGTGGATCGCGAGCTGGGCGCCGCTCTCCTCGCAGACGTTCAGACAGGCGTCGATGACGGCCGGGGTGGCCCCCCAGTCCTCGTGGATCTTGAAGCCGAGGACGCCGGCCCGCAGCTGGTCGCGCATCGAGGCCATGGACGTGGTGTTGCCCTTGCCGAGCAGCCCGACGTTGACGGGCAGGGAGTCCATCGACTCGAACATCCGGGCGATGTGCCAGGCGCCCGGGGTGATGGTGGTGGCCTTGCTCCCCTCCGCCGGCCCGGTGCCGCCGCCGACCATCGTGGTGACGCCGGAGGCCAGCGCCTCGTCCGCCTGCTGGGGGCAGATGAAGTGGACGTGGGTGTCGATGGCGCCGGCCGTGAGGATCTTGCCGTTGCCGGCGATGACCTCGGTCTCGGGGCCGATCACGAGGTCGGGGTGGACGCCGTCCATCGTGTCGGGGTTGCCGGCCTTGCCGAGCGCGACGATCCTGCCGTCGCGGATGCCGACGTCGGCCTTGACGATGCCCCAGTGGTCGAGCACGACGGCCCCGGTGATCACGGTGTCGGGGGTGCCCTCGGCCCGGGTGGCGCGGGACTGGCCCATCGACTCACGGATTACCTTGCCGCCGCCGAAGACCGCCTCGTCACCGGCTCGTCCGGGTCCGCCCGAACGGTCCTCGGTGATCTCGATGACCAGGTCGGTGTCGGCCAGCCGGATCCGGTCGCCGGCGGTCGGGCCGAAGAGATCGGCGTACGCCTGGCGGGTCAGCTCAGCCATCGAGAGTGCCTCCGGTCTCGCCCCGCAGGCCCTCGACGATCCGCTTGCCCCCGATGGGCACGAGTTCGACCTCGGTGGGAATGCCGGGCTCGAAGCGCACGGCGGAGCCGGCCGCGACGTTCAGCCGCTTGCCGTGCGCGGCCGCGCGGTCGAAGTCGAGGCCGGGGTTGGCCTCGGCGAAGTGGTAGTGGGAGCCGACCTGCACGGGGCGGTCGGCGGCGTTGAGGACCGTCAGGCGGGTGAGCGGGAGGCCTTCGTTGAGGCGCACCGGCTCATCGGCGTGGAGGACCTGTCCCGGGATCATCTGCTGCTCTCCCGCCGTCAGTTGATGGGTTCGTGGACGGTGACGAGCTTGGTGCCGTCCGGGAAGGTGGCCTCGACCTGGACATCGTGGATCATCTCGGGCACGCCCTCCATCACCTCGTCGCGGGTGAGGACCTTGCGGCCGGAGGACATCAGCTCGGCGACGGTGCGGCCGTCCCGGGCCCCTTCGAGGATGTGCACGGTCAGCAGCGCGATCGACTCCGGGTGGTTGAGTTTCAACCCCCGGGAACGGCGCTTTTCGGCCACGTCTGCCGCCACATGAATCATCAGGCGTTCCTGTTCATGCGGGGTCAGTTGCATACGTTCCACCTCACAGTCTTCCCGCCCGGACGCGTAAGCCCAGGTCACGGGCGTGAGCACACCCACGGGTTAGGTGTACCACGCAGCATTTAAAGGAGGAGCAAACCGACTTCCAGCACTTGGCCATCAAGCGCCCCACACCCGGAGGCTAGTTCGGCGGGATTTCGGCGACGTTACAACCAGGGGCACGTCAGCGCCTCGTCGTACGCCCCGTGTAACACGAGGTCTTCGCGCCCGTTACGGCGCGGCAACCGCTGTCCCGCGATCGCGGCAAGGACAGCACCCCCTTGACCGTACGCGGAATCGAGTGGCGAATTCCGTACCCCGAAGGTGCCTCCGCCGCACGAAACGGACGACCCATCGCAGCCCCAATTCCCCGCTATCACAACAAAAGGGACACGCTCCGCTACGCGAACACACCTGTCCGATATGCGCTCTTGACGATCTCCGCGGTGATCGCGATCCTCATGTGCGCGTCAAAACGCTCCGCACCAACCCCCCACACCAGTATCGGAGCCACACAGTGTCTCGTTCTGCACGAATACGTCGGGTCGCGCTGGCCACCGGCACCGCCACCGCCCTGGCCGCCACCCTCTTCGTCGCGACCGGCGCCCACGCCGACCCCGCGCCGGCGGCCGCCCCCGACATCGACGTCAAGGCCGTCCAGGCCCATCTGGACCAGCTCCAGTCGATCGCCGACGCCAACGGCGGCAACCGCGCCCACGGACAGCCGGGCTACAAGGCCTCCATCGACTACGTCAAGGGCAAGCTGGACCAGGCCGGATTCACCACCGAGGTCCAGGAGTTCGACAACAACGGCGCCAAGGGCTACAACCTCGTCGCCGACTGGCCCGGCGGCGACGAGGGCAAGACCGTGATGGCCGGCGCCCACCTGGACTCGGTCGACGCGGGCCCCGGCATCAACGACAACGGTTCCGGTTCGGCCGGGATCCTGGAGGTCGCGCTCGCGGTCGCCAAGGCGGACCTCAAGCCCACCAAGCACCTGCGGTTCGGCTGGTGGGGCGACGAAGAGGACGGCATGGTCGGCTCGAGCCACTATGTCGACACCCTCGGCGCGGGCAAGTCGAAGCTCGACTCGTACCTGAACTTCGACATGATCGGCTCGCCGAACCCGGGCTACTTCGTCTACGACGACGACACCCGCCTGGAGAAGGTCTTCAAGGACTTCTTCGCCACCAAGAACCTCGCCACCGAGAAGGAGACCGAGGGCGACGGCAGGTCGGACCACGCCGCCTTCAAGGACGCGGGCGTCCCGGTCGGCGGCCTCTTCTCCGGCGCGGACTACATCAAGACCGAGGAGCAGGCGAAGAACTGGGGCGGCGAGGCGGGCAAGGCGTTCGACGCCTGCTACCACCAGTCCTGCGACACCTCGAAGAACATCGACGAGAAGGCGCTGGACAACAACACCGACGCCATCGCCCACGCCATCTGGGAGCTCAGCTCCTGAACCGGTCCTCCTGACGTACGGTCAGCGCCCTCCTGAAAGGTCGGCGCCGACCGACCGGTCACCTCTCCCGACCCGGTCGCCGATCCCCGGCGGCCGGGTCGCGGTGTTCTGCGGCGATGCCGAAGCGCCGCCGTTCGCCCGGAGCGGACGGCAGCTGGCGGACGGTGGAGACCGTACTGATCACCTGCTCCTCCTCCCCGCCCTGCTCACGCCGCCCCAGCTCTTCGAGAAGCTGCAGGTCAGCGGCGGATACCAGCGCCACCAGCGGCTTGCCGTGCCGGGTGACGACCACCCGTTCACCGCCATAGACGACGCGGTTGATCAGATCGGCGAGCTCGGCTCGGGCTTGCGTCACCGGAATTTTGTAGGCCATGCTGCCATTCTAACGGGATGTACATCCTGTACATTTTTTACGGAAGAGAGGAGCAGTCATGCTGCGACCCACGGCTCGCTACGTCCTGCCCGAGTTCACCGAGCGCACCTCCCAGGGGACGCGCACCATGGACCCGTACTCCAAGCTGCTCAGCGAGCGCATCATCTTCTTGGGCACCCCGGTGGACGACGCCTCCGCCAACGACGTCATGGCGCAGCTCATCCACCTCGAACACGCCGCGCCGGAGCAGGACATCTCGCTCTACATCAACTCCCCCGGCGGCTCCCTCACCGCGATGACCGCCATCTACGACACGATGCGCTTCGTGTCGTGCGACGTGGCGACGGTGTGCCTGGGGCAGGCCGCGTCCGCCGCCGCGGTACTGCTGGCCGCCGGCGCCCCCGGCAAGCGGCTGGCGCTGCCCGGCGCCCGGGTGCTGATCCACCAGCCGTCGCTGGCCGAACCCATCCAGGGGCAGGCCACCGACCTGCAGATCCAGGCGGAGGAGATGCTGCGCGGCCGCGACATGCTGGTGGAGATGCTGGCGCGGCACACCGGGCAGACCCCCGAGCGGATCGCCACCGACATCGAGCGCGACAAGATCTTCGACGCCCCGGCCGCCCAGGCGTACGGACTGATCGACGGGCTCACCCGCAACCGCAAGCAGTCGGCCCTCCAGCCCGTCACGCGGTGAGCCGGATGCTGCCACCGGAGCCACCGCCACTGCCCGCCCTCACCCGCGCCGAAGGCGAACTGATCGACCGTTACCTGGAGGTGCTCGACCTGCTGGGCCGCATCAACCCGGCCCGCGGCGGCCACACCTACAGCGGCCTGCGGGCCGCGCAGGCGCTCGTCAGCAAGGCCACCGGGCTGCGGGACGCCCTGACGCTGATGCATGACAGAGGCGAGAGCGAGCTGCACCACGACACGCTCGCCCGGGCGCTGCGGGTCCTGGACGGTGAGCGCCGGGCCCAACTGGTCACCGTGCCGCCCGGGGAGCGCTGACCCGACACGCCCAACCCGGGCTGCTCGGACGGCGTAGCGTCCACGGCTTTTGCGAGGAGGTGACGAATTGCGCGGGGCGGAGAGAATTCCTCCGGTCTCCATGTTTCGCCCCAGGTCCCGGGACCGCGACACTGGGCACCCCGCCACCTGAAGGAACAATTCCCCCTATTCGGTCTAAATGTGACCCATCTCACATACGGCATTTTCAGCTCGGAATTCGGGTGGTGGGTGCGTGACGATCCCTTCGACGACAAGACCCCGCCACAGCGACGGGGCGGTCCGGACGGGCGCCTAATCCCGCCGCCGTACCGGATGTCCGGTCGACGGTGTGGACCGGCGGGAGCGGAGGACCCGAGCTAGACGGGGTCCGGGCCTGCACGGCCGACGGACTCCTTGGGGTGAAGCCGTACGCACGGCCGGGCATCTTCGCCTGCCCGAACCCGACAGGTCTTCCTTCGCAGGCGGCTGACGAAGGGTTCGCGCATGACCGTGCGCACGCATACGCCGCATCTGCTGGCCCGCGCCGCCACCGTCTCCGCTCTGACGATGGTCACCCTCGGCGCCACCACCCTCGCCCCGGGGGCGACCACCGACGCCGAGGCCGCGTCCGTCGCCGCGCATGCGGTGCGGGTCGCGGCCTCCAAGCAGGGTTCCCCCTACGAGTTCGGCGCGGAGGGGCCGTACCGCTTCGACTGCTCGGGGCTGACGCTGTATTCGTTCAAACGCGTCGGCCGGGCCCTGCCACGCAGCGCCGCCGCGCAGTACGACCAGACCCGGCACGTCCCGGCCTCCTCCCGAAGACGCGGGGACCTGGTGTTCTTCCACTCGGCCCGCGGCGTCTACCACGTCGGCATCTACGCGGGCCGCGACCGGATGTGGCATGCGCCCAAGACCGGCGACGTGGTGCGGCTGGCGAGGATCTTCAGCACCGCGGTCTCCTATGGGCGAGTGAGCTGACCTGGGGCTTCGCCTTACGCTTGGTCAATTGTCAGTGCGGCTCGGTAGTTTGACGGGGTGACCTGGCACTTGAGCAAGCTGCTGGCGGCCGCGGCACGCGGAAGCTTCCCGCCCGCGGACGGATCGGTGACGGTGCTGCCCCAGCCGTCCCCGCGCGACATCGGCGTGGCGTCCTTCACCTGTCATGCCGTGGTGTTCGCGGACGTGGAGCCCGCATGGGTCCATGAGCGGATAGCGCCCGGCGATCTCGCCGGGCCGCTCAGCCCGCCGTTTCTGACCGCTCTGGGCGAGCGGGTGGGGCGCGAGGCCAACAACATCGACATGACGACGGTCGCCGGAGCCCTGCCCGGTCCACCGCCGCTGGAGCTGGTGGAGACGACGGACCGGAGCCATCCGCGGATAACCCGCGCGCTGCGCCACCGCGACGAGGTGCGGGCTTGGACGACCGCCGACGGCGGGACGGTGGTCATCGGCCGCGGTGTGGCCGGCCGCTGGGAGCTGGCCGTCGAGGTGGACGCCGGCGGCCAGGGGCGCGGTCTGGGCCGCAGGCTGGCGCAGGCCGCCCGGCATCTCCTTCCGGCCGGTGAGCTGCTGTGGGCACAGGTCGCGCCCGGTAACGCCCGCAGTGTGCGCGGGATACTCGCAGCCGGGTTCGTGCCGGTGGGCGCCGAGGTGCTGATGGTGCCGTACGGCGGCCGCGGCTGAAGTCCGCCGGCCCACCCGGACCTCGGCCGGGCCCGCGCACGCCCCACTGGGCCGGCGCACTCACCTCAGCCGACCAGCAGCTCGACGAGCAGGATGCCGCCCAGGGCGCTGAGCAGTGCGCCGGTGACGGCTTCCAGGACGCGGGCGACCTGCGGGCGGCGCAGCCAGGTACCCAGTCGGTCGACGAGCAGTGCGACGGCGGGGAACCACACCAGCGCCAGCACGACAACCATCGTGGCCAGCAGCAGCGTACGGGGCAGCGCCGGCTGGCCCGCCGGTACGAACTGCGGCAGCAGGCTGAGGAAGAGCACGGGGGCCTTGGGATTGAGCGCGTTGGTAAAGAAGCCCTGGCGCAGTCCTTGCGCGGCGCCCAGCAGGGCGGCCGGGCGGGCACCGGCGCAGGGCGCGACGCCGGCGGCATCGGCGTCCGGGCCGGTCGGCGGCGCCGCGTCGGCGGCCCTCGGGCGACGGGCCGCGATCAGCGCGCGCCCTCCCAGGTACAGCAGATAGCCGCCGCCGAGGAGTTGGACGGCGCCGAAGAGCCCGGGCACGGCGACCAGCACCGCGGCGAGCCCGGCGACGGCCAGCGCGGTGTGCACCAAGAGCCCGCCCGCGACCCCGACGGCGGTCGCCACCCCCGCCCGGCGCGAGTCGAGGGCGTTGCGCACCACGACCGCGAAGTCCGCGCCCGGCATGGTGACCATGCCCGCGGCGACTCCGGTGAAGGCGACCAGTTGTCCGTCCATGGGAGCAGCTTCGCTGGCCAGAGCCTTTCCTGGGTATGGACAATCTTCTTGGGGGGCCTAAAGAGGTGGTGATGTACGACCCCACGCGGCTGGCCGCGCTGGTGGCGGTGGCGGAGGCCGGTTCGATCACCCGGGCGGCCGCCCGGCTGGGCTACACCGCGCCCGCGCTCTCCCAGCAGCTCGCCAAGCTGGAACGGGAGGCCGGTGCCGCGCTGCTGGTACGCCACCATCGCGGGGCCCGGCTGACGGCGGCCGGTGAGCTGCTGCTCGTACGCGCGCGGCGGGTGCTCGACGAGCTGGAGCAGGCCCGGCACGAGCTGTCCGTGCTGACGGGGCTGTCCGGCGGGCGGCTGCGGATCGGCACGTTCATGACGGCGGGCACCCATCTGCTGCCGCCCGCGCTCAGCTCGTTCCGACGCGCGCACCCCGATGTGGAGCTGAGCGTGACGGAGTACGTACCACCGCAGGCCACCGGGGCGGTGGCGCTGGGCGAGGTCGATCTGGCGCTGACGCACGAGTATGTGCCGGGTCCGGCGATGCCGCCGCCGGAGGGGGTGCTGCTGGATCCCCTGCTGACCGAGGAGCTGGTACTGGTCACCGCGCCGGGCCATGCCCTGACAGCGGGCTCCGGACGGCTGCCGCTGACCGAACTGGCCGGTCAGCCGTTGGTCAGCACGGCTCCGGCGAATCCCAACCGGCGCGAGGTGGAGGCGGCGCTGGCGGCTGCCGGGGCGAGTGTGGCGGTGCGCTGCGAGTCACCGAGCTATGCGGTGGTGTGTGCTCTGGTGAGCGCGGGACTCGGGGTGGCGGTGGTCCCGGAGATGATGGCGGAGGGCTCGATGACCCCGCTGGGCGTCCGCCGGCTGGACCCGCCGGAGCTGCGCCGCCGGATCTCGGTGGCCTACCGCCCCGGCGGCGGCACCCCCGCCGCGGACACCTTGCGCGCTCTGCTGCACGGAGCCTTCAGCCGCCACACCGGCACCCCGTAGGGCATGTCCGTACCGCCCCGTCCGGCCCGGTGCACCCCGGCCTCCCTCGGATCGCCGACGCCGGCGAACCGGCCGCGAGACCGCCGAGGGACAGCCGAGGAACCGGCATGATCCCGAAAACCGTCCGCCCGTTCGACCGCTCACGGATAATGACGCTCGGCCGAGTGGGCGCGGAGGCACCCGAGCCCCCATGGACCGACGGCCGCTGACCGCTCATCTCGACCGGGGGACGAACCATGCGTATCGGTGTGTACCTTGCCCACCCGCGCCCAGGCAGCTTCAACCACGCGCTCTTCGACGCCGTCGTGGCGGAGCTGGGCGAGCGCGGGTGCGAGGTGCTCGCGCACGACCTCTGCGCGGAGGGCTTCGCACCGCTGCTCTCCGCCGAGGAGACCGAAACGGTCCGGTCGGCGCCGGCCTCCCAGGACTCGCAGGTCTCGCTGCACCGGGCGGAGGTGGCCACGCTCGACTCCCTGGTGTTCATCCATCCGAACTGGTGGGGCATGCCGCCCGCGGTCCTCACGGGCTGGGTGCAGCGGGTCCTCGCACCCGGCGTCGCCTACAAGCTGGGTACCGCGGAAGGGGAGCCCGCGGGGCTGCTGCCCGCCCGCCGGGCCCTCGTCCTGAACACCTCCGACACCCCCGCCGACCGCGAGGAGGGCGAGTTCGGCGACCCGCTGCAACGGATCTGGGCGGCGTGCGTGCTGCCGTACGTGGGTGTCACGGACGTGCGCCGGGCCGTCTTCCGTACCGTCACCGACTCGGCCGAGGAGAGCCGTGCGGCCTGGCTGCACCAGGCGCGCCGGGAGGCCGCCGCGCTGCTGGCCTGACGGTGGCACACGGCGGCGCCGGGCACCTGTTCCGGTGCGGGAGCCGTGGCACCGGGTCCCGCACCCCGTAGCGAAAGGTTCCTGCAATGCGGCTCCGCGCTGTCAGCGGACCGCGACCTGCCACGGCATCGTGATCCACACCGTCTTGCCGCCGGAATCGGTGGGGACGACCGAGAGGCGGCCGCCGGCCTCCGCCGCGAGGCAGCGGACGATGACCATGCCCCGGCCGTTGTCCTGCTGGACCGCGGCGGGCAGCCGGCGGGGCCGGCGCGGATGACTGTCGGTGACGCCGACCCGCAGCACCTCGTCCCGGTCGAGCCGCAGCTCGACGGTGAAGGTCGGGGACTGGCCCAAGGTGTGCTGAACGGCGTTGGTGGCGAGTTCGGAGACGATCAGCCGGACGGAGTCGGCGGTGTCGGTGTCGCCTGGAAGGCCCCATTCGGCGAGCACCGCCAGGGTGTGCCGGCGGGCGAGGACGACCGAGTCCGGGGCGCTCGGCAGGGTGAGTGACGATTCTTGGTGGTCTGCCATCGCGACGCCGTCCCTTTCCCACCGAGGCCGGCTCCGGTCCGCTGACCAGGGTGCTGGGGATGCCGCTCGGGACACCGATTCGGCCTCGGACTTCTGCTGTGCGCCAGACTGCCACCCATGCTGCCGGTGTGGTGCTCGATCCACCAACTTATACAGATTTCTGTCGCTCGATGCGGTGAACTCTGCCACGGGAGACCGGATTTGATGCGCGTGGGATCCCTGTGGCGAGGCCCGCGGGCAGCCGTCCGCCGGTCGCCTCAGCCCGTGGGCGCCGTGGCCACGATCGTCCCGACCGCCCGGTCGATCTGGCGGTCCGTCAGATCCGCCCGAGCGGTGAGCCGCAGCCGGGAGATCCCGTCGGGTACCGACGGCGGCCGGAAGCAGCCGACCGCGAGGCCGGCGGCACGGCAGTCGGCGGCCCAGCGGACCGCGGCCTCCGGCGACGGGGCGCGTACCGAGACCACCGCGGCGTCCGGCCGCACGGCCGCCAGGCCCGCCGCGGTCAGCCGGCCGTGCAGCTCGCGGGCGACCTGTCCGGCGCGGGTGGCGCGCTGCGGCTCGCGGCGCAGCAGCCGCAGCGCGGCGAGCGCGCCGCCGACCGCCGCCGGGGCGAGGCCGGTGTCGAAGATGAACGAGCGGGCGGTGTTGACCAGGTGCTCGATCACCCGGGCCGGGCCGAGCACCGCACCGCCCTGCGAGCCGAGCGACTTGGAGAGGGTCACCGTGGCCACCACATCGCCGTCACCGGCCAGTCCGGCCGCCGACAGCGCCCCGCGGCCCCCGTCACCGAGGACACCGAGGCCGTGTGCGTCGTCGACGAGCAGCGCGGCGCCCCTGGTCCGGCAGGCCTCGGCGAGCGCGGGCAGCGGTGCGGCGTCGCCGTCGACCGAGAACACCGAGTCGGTGACGGCCAGCGCCCGGCCGTCGTGGCCGGTGAGCGCGGTGCGTACGGCCTCGGGATCGGCGTGCGGGGCGACTTCGGTACGGGCCCGGGACAGGCGGCAGCCGTCGATGAGGGAGGCGTGGTTGCCCGCGTCCGAGACGACCAGGGTGCCGGGAGCGGTGAGTGCGGTGACGGCTGCGAGATTCGCGGCATAGCCGGACGACAGCACCAAAGCGGCCTCGAAGCCGCAGAACGCGGCGAGTTCCGTCTCCAGCAGGGCATGCAGCTCGGTGCTGCCGGTGACCAGCCGCGAGCCGGTCGCGCCCGCGCCCCAGCGGTGCGCGGCCTCCGCCGCGCCGTGGGTGACCTCGGGGTGGCGGGCGAGTCCGAGGTAGTCGTTGCTGGCCAGGTCGAGCAGCGGGGAGTCGGCGGGCCGGGGGCGCAGGGTGCGGACGAGCCCGGCCCGTTGACGCTCGGCGTGTGCCGCGTCGATCCAGTCGAAGGCCGTGTGGTACGCCTTGCGGGACGGTGCGGCCGGGTGCCCGGCACGGGGCTCGGGCGGGGCGTCGCGGAGCAGCGGCGGGGCGGAGTCCTGCGGCATCGGCGTCCTTAGTCGTTCGGCCTCGATTGTGGGCTGTCGATAGACGTTAGCGGTCGTTCCGCACGCACACAGTGTGGCGATACACACACCCCGATCGCCGCTCGTTGTGGGAATCCTCCTTGGCCGGGGGCGGTGGCGTACGTCAGGATCAACGCCATGGACCTGCTGAACACATTGGTGGACAAGGGACTGCGGCGCGAGTTGCCGACCCGTGAAGAGGCGCTGGCCGTGCTGGCGACTTCCGATGACGAACTGCTCGATGTCGTGGCCGCGGCCGGAAAGGTGCGCCGCCAGTGGTTCGGGCGGCGGGTCAAGCTCAACTATCTGGTCAACCTCAAGTCGGGCCTGTGCCCCGAGGACTGCTCGTACTGCTCCCAGCGGCTGGGGTCGAAGGCCGAGATCCTCAAGTACACCTGGCTCAAGCCCGATGAGGCCTCCAAGGCGGCGGCCGCCGGAGTGGCCGGCGGCGCCAAGCGGGTCTGCCTGGTGGCCAGTGGCCGCGGTCCCACCGACCGGGACGTGGACCGGGTCTCGGAGACGATCTCCGCGATCAAGGAGCAGAACGAGGGTGTGGAGGTGTGCGCCTGCCTCGGGCTGCTCTCCGACGGCCAGGCAGGCCGGCTGCGCGCGGCGGGCGCCGATGCGTACAACCACAACCTCAACACCTCAGAAGCCACCTACGGCGACATCTGCACCACACACGACTTCTCCGACCGGGTCTCGACCGTCCAGCAGGCCCAGGCGGCGGGCATGTCCGCCTGCTCCGGGCTGATCGCCGGCATGGGTGAGAGCGACGCCGACCTGGTCGATGTGGTCTTCGCGCTCCGTGAGCTGGACCCCGACTCCGTCCCGGTGAACTTCCTGATCCCCTTCGAGGGCACCCCGCTCGCCAAGGAGTGGAACCTCACCCCGCAGCGTGCGCTGCGCATCCTGGCGATGGTCCGGTTCGTCTGCCCGGACATCGAGGTGCGACTGGCCGGCGGCCGCGAGGTCCACCTGCGCACCCTGCAGCCGCTGGCCCTGCACCTGGTCAACTCCATCTTCCTCGGCGACTACCTGACCAGTGAGGGCCAGGCCGGCAAGGACGATCTGGCGATGATCGAGGACGCCGGGTTCGAGGTCGAGGGCACGGACACCACGACGCTGCCCGAGCACCGCAGGCAGCCCGGAGACGACGACGCGGAGCCGGCGCGGACCGCGGACGCCGACGCCGGGGCACCCGCCGCCACCGTCCCCGCGCCGACCGACGAGAACCGCCGCGACCTGGTCGCGGTGCGCCGCCGCGGCGCCGGTACCGACCTGCCGCCCAATGCCTGAGCCGCTCGCTCCCCGCGAGCTGCTCGCGCTCGACCGGCAGCACGTGTGGCATCCGTACGGGCCGATGCCCGGCCGGGACGCGCCGCTGCTGGTCGAGTCGGCATCCGGGGTCCGGCTGCGGCTGGCCGAACCGGTCGAGGGCCAAGACGAGTTGGTCGACGGCATGTCCTCCTGGTGGTCGGCGGTGCACGGCTACAACCACCCGGTGCTCAACGACGCCGCACGCGGCCAGCTGGAGCGGATGAGCCATGTGATGTTCGGCGGGCTCACTCACGAGCCCGCCGTACGGCTGGCCAAGCGGCTGGTGGACATCACCCCGGAGCCGCTGCGGCACGTCTTCCTCGCCGACTCCGGTTCGGTGTCCGTCGAGGTCGCCGTCAAGATGTGCCTGCAGTACTGGCGCTCGCTCAAGAAGCCCCGCAAACAGCGCCTGTTGACCTGGCGGGGCGGCTATCACGGCGACACCTGGCAGCCGATGTCGGTATGCGACCCGGAGGGTGGCATGCACGAGCTGTGGCAGGGGGTGCTGCCGCGGCAGATCTTCGCGGACGCGCCGCCGGCCGGCTTCGACGCCGCCCCCGACGAGGCGTACGCGGCGCACCTCCGCGAGCTGATCGGCCGGCACGCCGAGGAGCTGGCGGCGGTGATCGTGGAGCCCGTGGTGCAGGGAGCGGGCGGAATGTCGTTCCACTCCCCCGGGTATCTGCGGGTGCTGCGGGAGGCCTGCGACGCGCACGACGTCCTGCTCGTGTTCGACGAGATCGCCACCGGCTTCGGCCGTACGGGCGCCCTCTTCGCCGCGGACCACGCGGGCGTCGCGCCCGATGTGATGTGCGTCGGCAAGGCGCTGACCGGCGGATACCTCACCCTGGCCGCGACGTTGTGCACGGCGGCCGTCGCCGACGGCATCTCGCGCGGCGAGCTGCCGGTACTGGCGCACGGCCCCACCTTCATGGGCAATCCGCTGGCCGCGGCCGTCGCCGACGCCTCGATCGAGCTGCTGCTGGCCCAGGACTGGGCGCAGGAGGTCAAGCGGATCGAGGCCGGACTGCGGCACGGGCTGGCGGCGGCGGAGGACGTCCCCGGGGTGCGCGAGGTACGGGTACTCGGCGCGATCGGCGTCGTCCAGCTCGACCACCCGGTGGACATGACGGCCGCGACCCGGGCGGCGGTCCGGGAGGGCGTCTGGCTGCGCCCGTTCCGCGATCTGATCTACACCATGCCGCCGTACATCACCGGTGACGACGATGTGGCGCGCATCTGCGCCGCGGTGTGCGCGGCGGCGCGCGAGGGCTGAGAGGAAACACAGAGATGTCAGTGCTTTTCGTGTCCGGCACGGGCACGGAGATCGGCAAGACCGTGACCACGGCCGCGATCGCCGCGGCCGCGATCGCCGCGGGCCGTTCGGTGGCGGTGCTCAAGCCGGCCCAGACCGGCGTCGCGGCACACGAGGCGGGCGATGCGGCGGAGGTCGAGCGGCTGGCCGGTCGGGTCACCACCCTCGAACTCGCCCGCTACCCCGACCCGTTGGCGCCCGCTACGGCGGCCCTTCGGGCCGGACTGCCTCCGGTGCGACCGCACGAGATCGCCGAGGCCGCCGCGAAGCTGGACGCCTCGCACGACCTGGTGCTGGTCGAGGGCGCCGGCGGGCTGCTCGTACGCTTCGACGCGGACGGCCACACGCTGGCCGACGCCGCGCGCCTGGCGCAGGCCCCCGTCCTGGTGGTCGTCCAGGCCGGTCTGGGCACCCTGAACGCCACCGCCCTGACCGCACTCGCGCTGCGCACCCACGGGCTCGACAGCCCCGGTGTCGTCGTCGGCAGCTGGCCGTCCGAGCCGGATCTGGCGTCCCGCTGCAACCTGGAAGACCTCCCCGACGCGGCGGGCGCCCCCCTGCTCGGCGTCATCCCGGAGGGCTCCGGCACACTCCCCCCGGACGCGTTCCGCGCGGCGGCGCCGGGGTGGTTGTCCCCGAGCCTGAACGGGACTCGGCGCCCCTGACGCTGCGCTTGGGCTGCTTCCCACGTTTTCGGCTTTCCCGCCGTGGGCGTTGCTCGCCGTTGCTCCCCCACTGCCTTAAGGGCGTGGGAGGTGCCCCCAGCGGCGGGTGTGGGTTTGTCTTCGGCTTACCCGCCGTGGTGGTTCTTCGCCGTGGCGCCTGCGGCGGGCGTGGTGTTGTCGGGTGCGGTGACAGCCCTACGGACTCCGTCCTACGGTCTGTCCCCTCCCGTGGGTGGATGGGAAGACAGGCCGGTGGGGGCGGGCCCCGTCCGTCGACTACCGGCACACGAACGCTGACCTCCAGCCCCACCGGTCTCCTCTCCCCCACTCACGGGAGGGGGCGGACCGCAGGACGGAGTCCGGAGGGCCGCACCCGCTGCCGTAAACGCCCCGCGCAGCGGCACCAGCCCGCCGCAGGCGAAGACAAGCGAAACCCCCACGGCGGGCCAGCAGACAACGTGGGCCGCAGCAAAGCGCAGCGAAACGCTAGACGGTCCAGGCCCGCAGTTCCTCCGCGATCGCCTGCACATCCGCCGTGCCGTCCTTCACCAGGCGGGCCAGTTCGCGGACCTGTTCCGGGGAGGTGGCGATCTTCAGGCCGCTGGCGACGAGGTACCCATACGCGACGGCGGTCGCGAACATCGCGTTGGAGCGCTCCAAGGCCGGTACGTGGAGCAGGAGTTGGAGCAGACAGGCCGCGCGGTCGTGCGGTTCGGGATACACGGGGACGCCGAATATCTCGGCTTCGTGCCGACTGACCGCGGCAACCAGGGCGCCCCAGTCGGTGACCTGGGGGTCTCCGGGGGTGTGCTGTTCGGCGATGAGCAGGAGCCAGGCGAGGTCGATGCGCAGGTTCACGTGGTGCCCGGCAGTCCTTCGCGGCTGTCGGCGGGGGCCGTACGGCCGGGGGCACCGCGTGTCTCCGGGCCGAATTCCTCGGCGAAGACCCGTTCGTACTGCTTCATGAAGTCCGAGGCGGCCTCGACGAAGGTCTGGCCGACCTCGCCGGCGTCCTTGAGGACGAGTTCCTCGATATAGCGGTTCATGCTCACTCCCCGCTGCAGGGCGCGCTCCCGCGCCGCTTCGGCGGTGGCCTCGTCCACCCGGACGTTCAGCTGTGTCTTCGCCACACCTCCACGCTAGCGCGCATCCGCTAGCACCGGCAAGCATCGCCGCCGGTCCCCGGCGAGGGCGGGTGGCCCGCGTGCCCGCGTTCCCGCGTGCCGCTGCCGATGCCGCCGGAGCGGATGCCGCACGATGTGAATGTCGGACGACTGACCGGACCGCCCGCGACCGCTCGGCCCTCAGGAGGACCACCGCAGTGTCCGTCCCCGCACCCGTCCCGCATCTGAAGCGCAGTCTGCGCCGCTTCGACATCATGGCCATGGGCGTCGCCGCCGTGATCTCCTTCGATGTGATCGGGCAGATCGCCTCCGGCGGCGGTCAGGCCGTGACCTGGATCGCCGTGATCGCGGTGGCGTTCCTGCTGCCGTACGCCCTGATGTTCGCCGAGACCGGGGCCGCGTTCCCGCAGGAGGGCGGCCCGTACGTCTGGGTGGAGGTGGCGTTCGGGCGGCTGGCGGCCGCGCTGACCACCATGTTCTATTGGGTCACCAATCCCGTGTGGCTGGGCGGTTCGCTGGTCTTCGTGGCGGCGGAGGCCTGGGACGGCTTCGTCTTTCCGCTCGGCTCGGGGACGGTGGCCGACTACGCCTTCAAGCTGGTGTTCATCTGGGCCGCCATTCTCACCGCCGTGGTCTCGCTGCGCCGCGGCAAGTGGATCACCACGGCCGGCGCCGGCGCCAAGGTCCTGGCGCTGGCGTTCTTCACGGCCACGGCGGTGGTGTACGGCGTCCAGCACGGCTTCCGGGGCCTGGAGAGCGCCGCCTTCTCCCCCAGCGGCGCCGGGTTCCTGGCGCTGGTGCCGGTCCTGCTGTTCGCGTTCGTGGGGTTCGAGGCGCCCAATGCGGCGGGGGACGAGATGCTCGATCCGCAGCGCGATGTGCCGGTCGCGATCGGGCTGTCCGGAGCCATCGCCACCTGCTGCTATCTGCTGCCGATCCTGGCCATCGTCTGTGTCGCGCCGGCCGGGCGGGTCACCGGCGTCGGTGGGTTCATGGATGCCGCACGGCTGGTCTTCGGGATCTACGGGAGCTGGCGCGGGCCGCTGCTGACCTTCGTCGCCGTGCTGTTCGTGGTGGCGCTGGTGACGCAGGGCAGCGCCTGGATGATCGTCGCGGACCGGATGCAGGCGATGGCCGCCGCCGACGGCGGGTTCTTCAGCCGGGGCCTGGGCGTCTTCCATGCCCGGCTGGGCACTCCGGTCCGGATGAATCTGCTGTCGGGCGTGACCGCCACCATGTTCATGGCCGCCGCGATGAACCTGGCGAGCGGAGACGCCTCGGCGATCTTCGGCGTGGTGCTGACCGTCGCGATCACCACCCTGCTGCTCTCCTACATCGCCGTGATCCCCGCGCTGCTGGCGCTTCGGCTGCGCCACCGCGAGGTGCCCCGCCCCTACCGGGTCCCCTTCGGCACCCCCGGCTTCGCCCTCGCGAACCTGCTCGTCTACGCGTGGATCCTGCTCGGCGCATGGGTGGCGCTGTTCCCCGGCACCCTGGAGGCGTTCGTCGGCATTCCGTACGACTTCCGGGCGACCTGGGGAGTCTCCCGCTTCGCCTTCGAGGCCTTCACCCTCGGCACGGTCGCGCTGCTCCTGGCCGTCGCCGCCGCCGGGTACGTCGTCCAGCGCATCCGCCCGCAGCCGGGCCACGATCAGCCCGGGCCCGGACCGGACCGGTAGGGCGGTGGTCACCGGGCAACGGGCCCTGTGGCCTTCGGTGTTCGGGCCGATCATGGTTGCATGGGCGGCGACCGGTCACACGAGACGCCGTGCGTTCCTCAAGGGGGCCTCATGCCACGTCCGTTCCGCTTCGGTGTCAACATGCTCGCCATCGACTCGGGCGCCGGATGGCGCGAGAAGTGCCGCCGGGCGGAGCAGTTGGGCTACGACGTCCTGCTGGTCCCGGACCATCTGGGGATGCCGGCGCCGTTCCCCGCGCTGGTCGCCGCGGCGGAGGCGACCGAACGGCCGCGGGTGGGCACCTTCGTCCTCAACGCCGGGTTCTTCAACCCCGCGCTGCTGGCCCGCGAGGTCGCCACCACGGATGCTCTGACCGGCGGACGGCTGGAACTCGGCCTGGGCACGGGGTACGTGCGTGCCGAGCACGAGACCGCCGGGCTGCCCTGGCACTCGCCCGGCGAGCGGGTGGACCATCTCGCCCGCACCATCGAGGAGTTGGACCGACTTCTGGGCGATGCCGGGCATGTGCCGCAGCCGGCCCAGCGGCCGCGGCCGCCGCTGCTGATCGGTGGCAACGGCCCGCGGATGCTGCGGCTGGCGGCGCGGCACGCCGAGATCGCGGCGTTCACCGGCGGCCGCCCGGCGCGCGACGAGCCGGAGGCGAAGCTGGAACTGATGCCGGCCGACGAGCTGGCCGCCTCGGTCGCCCGGTACCGGGAGTACGCCGCAGACCGCCCCGAGCCGGCCGAGCTGAACATCCTCGTGCAGCGGGTCGTGGTCACCGACGACCGGCGGGCCGCCGCCCGCGAGATCGCCGCGCTGGACGTCGGCCTGGACGAGGAGCAGGCGCTGGAGGCCCCGACGCTGCTGATCGGCACGCCGCGGCAGATGGCCGAGCAACTTCGGGAGCGCCGTGAGCTCTTCGGCTTCTCCTACATCACCGTCCTGGACCCGTTCCTGGAGGCCTTCGCACCGGTGCTGGCAGAGCTGGCGGGCAGCTGACGCGGCGGTGCGGTGGCCGGTGGGGTTCGCCGGCCGGCCGCCGCACCGTGCGCCGAAAGGGCGGATTCCCGGAGCGATGCGGTCTCCCCGGGCGGCGCAGTGGAAGACCTTCCGGCGGCGGTGCGGAACCGCGCGGCCTTGCTGTCCCAACCGGGGAAGGTAGAAATGATGCTGACGAAGAGACATGTCGCCACGGTGCTCACGGCCGTCATGGCGGCCGGCTGTGTGTCCATGGGCAGCGCTTGGGCCGCCAAGCCGAGCCCGACCACCTCGAACCGCTCGAGCCACTACGCGGAGGCCAACCGCACCTGCCAGGTGCCCGAGCAGCAGAACGGCAGTACCGGCCTCCTCGGCCACATCGTGACCGGCGGTGTGATCGGCGACACGATCGACCGGGCCCATCTCTGCCGCATCGACCTGACCCTGCTCGACAACAGCGAGCCGGCGCCGCGCACCGGCGGCGCCGTCTGACGGGCGGCTCCCGTCACACACCGCACCGGGCCCGTCCCGGGCTCCCGGCGGCCTCGCGGTCCCGTGCTCCCGGGGACGACCGGTGCCCACGCGGCCTTGTCGCCTCGTCGCGCCGCAGCGGTGCGGCACCCGCCCTCGCCTCCAGGCCCCGCTCCGGGCCTGGAGGCAGCGCCGTTTCGGCGCGGGTGACCCGGGAAACGACTGGCGGACCGGGGCCGGATGGTGCTTGGCTCGGCACCATGATCGACATAGATATCCGCTCGGCCGTTCCCGCGGACGCCGGGGCCGTGCTCGACTTCTGGAAGACCGCCGCCGAGGGGACCAGCATCAGCGATGACGTCGCCGGGGTGACGCGCCTGGTCGAACGGGACCCCGGTGCGCTGCTCCTGGCCGAGGCGGACGGGGTCCTCGTCGGAACGGTGATCGCCGGCTGGGACGGCTGGCGGGCGTCGCTGTACCGGCTCGCCGTGCACCCGTCCCGGCGCCGGCAGGGCGTCTCGAAGGCCCTCCTGGAAGCCGCCGAAGAGCGCTTCGTGGCGCTGGGCGGGCGGCGCGGTGACGCCATGGTGCTGGAGGCGAACGAGCCGGCCCACCACGCGTGGGCCGCGGCGGGGTACCGACGTGAGGATCACTGGCGGCGATGGACCAAGCCGCTGGCCTGAGGAACCACCCCTCCGACCGCATCAGCTTTGCCAAGCCTTTACCATGGTGGTTCCGCTACTCCGGTGAAAGGTGTGTGAGCGTCCGACCATGGGCGAGCCTCCCAGTTGTCGAGCAACCCGGCGACACTGCGCAAACCTCCCGATCGTGTTCGATCATGGGACGGAGGTGACTCGATGACCGACCTGCTCCTGCTGGGCGTGGCGCTCCTCCTGACCCTGGCCTGTGGTGTCTTCGTCGCGGCCGAGTTCTCGCTGACGACCGTGGAGCGCAGCGACCTCGAGCGCGCCGCCGAGCGCGGCGAGCGGGGCGCGGACAGCGCTCTGAAAGCGGTCCGCGGTCTGACCTTCCAGCTCTCCGGCGCCCAGCTCGGCATCACGGTCACCGGCCTGGTCATCGGCATGCTGTCCAAACCGGCGATCGCCACCCTGCTGGCGGGGCCGCTGGACGCGATGGGGCTGCCGAACGCGGCCGCGGAGTCGCTGGCCCTGGTGCTCGGTACGGCGATCTCCACGGTCGTCCTGATGGTCGTCGGTGAGCTGGTCCCCAAGAACTGGGCCATCTCCAGTCCGCTGGCCATCGCCAAGAAGGTCGCCACGGCCCAGCGCGGCTTCAGCGCCACGTTCAAGCCGTTCATCAGGCATCTCAACAACACCGCGAACCACACGGTCCGCCGTATGGGCCTGGAACCGGCCGAGGAACTCGCCTCGGCGCGGGGCCCGCAGGAACTGGTGGCGCTGGCCCGGCACTCCGCGAAGGAGGGCGCCTTGGAGGCCGACACCGCCGAGCTCTTCGTCCGCACCCTCAATCTCCCCGACCTGACCGCGGAGAACGTCATGACGCCGCGGGTGCAGGTGATGGCGCTGGACGTGCAGTCCACCGCGGAGGACGTCGCCAACGCCACCCGGGCGACCGGGCTGTCGAGGTTCCCCGTCTACCGCGGCAGCCTGGACAGCGTCGTCGGGGTGGCGCACATCAAGGACGTGCTGACCATCCCGGCCGAGCGCCGCCCCCGCCATCCGGTGTCCGAGCTGCTGCGCGAACCGCTGCTGGTCCCCGCGACGCTCACCGTGGACCGGCTGCTGGACCGGCTGTCCGGCAGGCGCACGATGGCCGTGGTCATCGACGAGTACGGCGGTACGGCCGGTGTCGCGACGCTGGAGGACATCGTCGAGGAGGTGGTCGGCGAGGTCCGCGACGAACACGACCCGATGGAGACCCCCGACCTCGCGCCGGCCGGCACCGACGCCGAGGGCCGCGAGGTCTACCAGGCCGACGGCGCGGCACGCACCGACCAGCTGGAGCGGATCGGCCTGCGGCTGCCGGAGGGCCCCTACGAGACCCTCGCCGGCCTGATCGCCACCGAGCTGGGCCGGATACCGGTCACCGGCGACCGTCTTGAGGTGGCCGGCTGGTCGATGGACGTACTGGACGCCTCCGGCCATCGCGCGGCGCGGGTGCTGCTGCACGCCCCGCCGCCCGGCAGCAGCGCCGAGCGGGAGACGGGGGCCGGCCGATGACCGCGCTCCAGCTCTTCGTGGGCCTGCTGACGCTGGTCGTCAACGCCTTCTTCGTGGGTGCCGAGTTCGCCATGATCTCGGTGCGCCGCAGCCAGATCGAGCCGTACGCCGAGCGCGGTGACCGCCGGGCGACCAGCGTGCTGTGGGGGCTGCAGCATGTCTCGGCCCTGCTGGCGGCCGCTCAGCTGGGCATCACACTGTGCACGCTGGTCCTGGGCGCGGTCGCCGAGCCCGCCATCGCGCACCTCCTCGAACCGGTCTTCCGCGCCGTGGGGATCTCGCACACGCTGATCCACCCGATCTCGTTCGTGATCGCGTTGTCGCTGGCCACGTACCTGCACATGCTCTTCGGCGAGATGGTGCCGAAGAACGTCGCGCTGGCCGAGCCGGTGCGCACCGCGCTGGCCCTGGGGCCGCCGCTGGTCGCGCTCACCCGGACGCTGCGACCGGTGATCTTCGGCATCAACGCGCTCGCCAACGGGCTGCTGAAGCTGCTGCGGGTGGAGACCAGGGACGAGGTGACCGCGACCTTCTCGGACGACCAGCTGGCGAAGATGGTCGAGGACTCCCAGCAGGCCGGGCTGCTCGACGAGCGGGCCCGGGAGCGGCTGCGGGACGCCCTGGAGCTGGGCCGCCGCCCGGTCAGGGACGTGGTCCTGCCCGCCGAAAGGGTCGTCTCCGCGCGGATCGGAACCACCCCCGAGGAACTGGAGCAGCTGGCCGCCGACTCCGGGTTCTCGCGCTTCCCGGTCCTCGACGACACCCGTCGCATCCTGGGCTATCTGCACGTCAAGGACGCCCTGGACGCCTCCCCGCGGCGACTGCCGTTCCCGGTCGCCGCGCTGCGCCCGATCGCCCGCGTCAAGGCCGCGACGCCGCTGGACGACGTGCTGACGGCGATGCGCGGATCGCGTACGCATCTGGCCGCGGTGATCGGCGACGACGGGCGGCTGGCCGGGCTGGTGACGATGGAGGACGTGCTCAGGGAGCTGGTGCTGCAGCGGCCCACCGGCTGACGGAAGAGGGCGGGCCGGGGCCGGTTCACGACGCGCCTGACCGATCGGTTAGATTGCTGACCGATCGGTTGGGCACGCGTCGAGGGGGCATGCACATGGACCGCACCACCTGCTGCATCGTGGGCGGGGGACCCGCCGGAATGATGCTGGGACTGCTGCTGGCCAGGGCCGGCGTGGCGGTGACCGTCCTGGAGAAGCACGGGGACTTCCTGCGCGACTTCCGCGGGGACACCATCCATCCGTCCACCCTGCGGCTGCTGGACGAGCTCGGCCTCGGGGAGGCGTTCGCGCGGCTGCCGTTCGCCAAGCTGGCGGAGATGCGGGCGCGGATCGGCGGCACGACGGTCGTGATGGGCGATCTGCGGCGCATACCGGGCCGGCACAAGTACATCGCCATGGTGCCGCAGTGGGACTTCCTCGATCTGCTCGCGGGCGCGGGCGCCGAGGAGCCGGGGTTCACCCTGCGGATGCGCACCGAGGTCACCGGGCTGCGCACCGACGGCCGCCGGGTGACCGGGGTGCGGTTCGTCGACGAGCACGGGACGCCCGGCGAGCTGGCCGCGGATCTGACCGTCGCCTGCGACGGGCGGGACTCGGTGGTGCGGCGGGCGGCCGGGCTGCGACAGCAGCTGTTCGAGGTGCCGATGGACGTCTGGCAGGTGCGCGTGGACGCCCCCGCCGACGAGCTGAAGGACGGCCGGGTCTTCGCCCGTTTCGGGGGCGGCCAGGCGGCCGTCACCATGGACCGCGGCACGTACTACCAGACCTCCTACCTGATCGGGAAGGGCCGGGACGCCGAGCTGCGCGCCCACGACATCCAGTGGCTGCGGGACCGGCTGGGCGCGCTGTTCGACTGGGACGAGGAGGTGACCGGCGCGATCCGCTCCTGGGACGACGTCAAGCTGCTGGAGGTGACGTTCGGCCGGCTGCGGCGCTGGCACCGGCCGGGACTGCTGTGCATCGGGGACGCCGCGCACACCATGTCGCCGGTCGGTGGCGTGGGGGTCAATCTCGCGCTGCAGGACGCGGTCGCCGCGGCTAGGATCCTGGCCGAACCGCTGCTCCGGGGCCGGGTCGGGGCGGCGGAGCTGGCCCGGGTGCAGCGGCGGCGGGAGCTGCCGACGGCGGTGGTGCAGAGGTCCCAGCGGGCCGAGCACGCCATGATCCGCTCCGCACTGGCCGGCACGCTCGACGGCGACCGCCTGCCGGTGCCGATGCGGCTGCTGCGGTGGGTGCCGCCACTGCGGACCGTGACCGGCTATCTGGGCGGAGTCGGCGTCCGCCCCGAGCGCGCGCCCGCCTTCGCGCGGCGGATCAGTCCCGCGGCTCGATCGCGCGGAGCGTGAACTCCACCAGTTCCGCCGCCGCGGCGTCCAGGTCGAGTTCCGGGTGGGCCAGCCAGTGGGCGATCACTCCGTCGATCGCCCCACCGATCGCCAGCGCGATGGTCGGGGCATGGAACTCCCGCAGCGCGCCCGCCTGCTGCCCCTCCGTCAGCAGGGCGGCAAGGGTCTGCCAGCGGTCGTGGGTGTCGTGCGAGCCCGGCGTCTTGAGCCGCGTGCCCCCCTCGTCGTCGAGCAGCATCTCGGTGATCACGCGGACATGGCGGCGGTTGGCCTGCTGGTAGCCGACCATCGCCCGCACATAGGCGATGACCGCATCGCGGGGGCCGGGCGCCTGCGCCAGCCGCTCGGTGACATAGGCGCTGAACTGCCCCATCACCTGCTCCAGCGCCGCCCGGGTCAGGTTGTCCTTGGAGGAGAAGTGGTAGAGCACCGCGGCCTTGGACAGCCCGGCCCGCTCGGCGATCGCCGACAGCGAGGTCGCGGGGTAGCCGCGGGTGGCGACCAGGTCGATGGTGGCCTCGATCAGCTGTTGGCGACGGGCCCGCTCGGTGAACGTCAGCGCGTCGGGGCCGTCGCCCCGGCGGGGAGTCATCGCGCGCCCACCTGTCCCTTTCCTGGCTGTTCGGAGCACCTCAGACCGTACACCGCGGTGGGCCCGGTACGGCCGGGGGAGCTGGCCGTACCGACCGGTATGGCGGACGGTAGGATCTCTCCGCCATGGAGACGAATGCCCGTTACACCAGTTTCGTCGCGGTCGGCGACAGCTTCACCGAGGGAATGTCGGACGGCCTGCCGGACGGCTCGTACCGCGGCTGGGCCGATCTGCTCGCCGCCCGGCTGGCGGCCCGCACCCCCGACTTCCGCTACGCCAACCTCGCGGTGCGCGGCAAGCTCATCGGGCAGATCGCCGACGAGCAGTGCGGGCCGGCCGCCTCGATGGGCGCGGACCTGGTGACCCTGGTCGGCGGCCTCAACGACGTGCTGCGGCCGCGCTGCGATGTGGCGGAGGTGTGCGCCACGCTGGAGAACGCGGCCGGGCTGCTGGCCAGGGGTGGCGGACAGCTGGTGCTGATGCGCAGCCCGGGCCGGCGGGGCCCGGTGCTGGAGCGCTTCCGGCCGCGGATGGAGCAGTTGTTCGCGCGGATCGACGAGGTGGCCGCGCGGCACGGCGCGGTGGTCGTGGACCTGTACGGGTCGCGGGCGCTGGCCGATCCGCGGCTGTGGGCGGACGACCGGCTCCATCTCAACGCCGAGGGGCACCGCCGGGTGGCGGAGGCCGTCTGGCAGGCGCTCGGCCTGCCGCCCGCGGCGGACTGGGACACCCCGCTGCCGGCCGCCGCACCGCCGGGCTGGCGCGCACGGCGTACGGCGGATCTGCGGTTCGCCCGGGAACATCTCGTGCCCTGGATAGGCCGTCGGCTGACCGGCCGGTCCTCTGGGGACGGCCGCACCGGCGCCCAGTTCGACGACGAGCGGGGCGAGGCCTTCTGGGTCACCCCCGCGGACCGCGCGGACCCCGGCCCGGTGTCGCGATGGCGAGGGGTGGGGGCGTAACCCGGAGCCACGCCCTGGGGCCGGCCCGGATGCCGGCCGTGGCCGTACCTGCGCGTGCGGCCGCGCAGCAGGGGCGCCCCCGGCTCTCCGCTTGGAGGAAAACACAGCCGGGACCGGGGCGCTGGCCTGCGCGAACCGCCAGTAGACTCTCACCACGTGACTGCTGTGTCTGCGAAGCCTCGCATCCCCAATGTCCTGGCCGGCCGCTATGCCTCCACGGAGCTGGCCGTGCTGTGGTCCCCCGAGTACAAGGTCAAGCTGGAGCGGAAGCTGTGGCTTGCCGTGCTGCGTGCGCAGAAGGACCTGGGGGTGGAGGTCCCCGAGCAGGCGCTGGCCGACTACGAGCGGGTCCTGGAGACCGTCGACCTGGCCTCGATCGCCGAGCGCGAGAAGGTCACCCGGCACGACGTCAAGGCCCGCATCGAGGAGTTCAACGCCCTCGCCGGCCATGAGCAGGTCCACAAGGGCATGACCTCCCGCGATCTCACGGAGAACGTCGAGCAGCTGCAGGTGCGGCTGTCGCTGGAGCTCATGCGGGACCGTACGGTCGCCGTGCTGGCGCGCCTGGGCTCGCTGGCGGCCCAGCACGCCGAGCTGGTGATGGCGGGCCGCTCGCACAACGTCGCCGCGCAGGCCACGACGCTGGGCAAGCGCTTCGCGACCGCGGCGGACGAGCTGCTGGTGGCCTACGCCCGGCTGGAGGACCTGCTCGCCCGCTACCCGCTGCGCGGTATCAAGGGCCCCGTCGGCACCGCCCAGGACATGCTCGACCTGCTGGGCGGCGACAGCGCCAAGCTCGCCGAACTGGAGCAGCGGATCGCCGCGCACCTCGGCTTCGGCCGGGCCTTCACCTCCGTCGGCCAGGTCTACCCGCGCTCCCTGGACTACGACGTGGTCACCGCGCTGGTGCAGCTGGCCGCCGCCCCGTCGTCGATCGCCAAGACCATCCGGCTGATGGCCGGCCACGAGCTGGTGACCGAGGGCTTCAAGCCCGGCCAGGTCGGTTCCTCGGCGATGCCGCACAAGATGAACACCCGCTCCTGCGAGCGCGTCAACGGCCTGATGGTGATCCTGCGCGGCTACGCCTCGATGGCCGGTGAGCTCTCCGGAGACCAGTGGAACGAGGGCGATGTCTCCTGCTCCGTGGTGCGCCGCGTCGCGCTGCCGGACTCCTTCTTCGCGCTGGACGGCCTGCTGGAGACCTTCCTGACCGTCCTCGACGAGTTCGGCGCCTTCCCCGCCGTCGTCGCCCGCGAGCTGGACCGCTATCTGCCCTTCCTCGCCACGACGAAGGTGCTGATGGGCGCCGTGCGCGCCGGTGTGGGCCGCGAGGAGGCACACGAGGCGATCAAGGAGAACGCGGTCGCCTCGGCGCTGGCCATGCGCGAGCAGGGCGCCGAGCGCAACGAGCTGCTGGACAAGCTGGCCGCGGACGCCCGGATCCCGCTGGACAAGGCGCAGCTGGACGCGCTGATGGCGGACAAGCTCTCCTTCACGGGTGCGGCGGCCGACCAGGTGGCGTCCGTCGTCGCCCGGATCGAGGAGATCGCCAAGCAGCACCCGGAAGCCGCGGCGTACGCGCCGGGCGCGATCCTCTGACGCGAACCGCCGTGCGCTTCACCCCCGAAGAGCTGGCAGCCGCTCGCGACCGCCTCGTCCCGGACGTGGCCGCGAGCGGCCTGCGCGTGCTCTTCTGCGGGATCAACCCCGGTCTGATGACGGCGGCGACCGGCCACCATTTCGCCCGGCCCGGCAACCGCTTCTGGCCGGTGCTGCACGCCTCCGGCTTCACGCCCCGCCGGTTCGAGCCCGCCGAGCAGGGCGAGCTGCTCGCGCACGGCCTCGGCATCACCAACGTCGTGGCCCGGGCGACCGCCAAGGCCGACGAGCTGACCGCGGCGGAGTACCGCGAGGGCGGCCGGCTGCTGGCCGAGAAGGTCGCCCGGCTGCGGCCGCGCTGGCTCGCCGTCGCCGGCGTCACGGCCTACCGCGTCGCCTTCGACGACAAGCACGCCGTGATCGGACCGCAGGAGCGCACCCTGGGCGGCACCCGTATCTGGGCGCTGCCCAACCCCAGCGGCCTGAACGCCCACTGGACGCTGCAGACGATGGCGGAGGAGTACAGCCGGCTGCGGGCGGCGGCCTTCGCACCGGACGACGCGGACGGCGACGAGCCGCCGGCCGGACGCTAGAGCCCGCCCGCTGTCTCCTCCCCCACCCCGACCAGCAGCTGGAACGGCAGCTCACGGTCTCCCTGTCCCACCCCCACACCGATCCAGCGGCCGCGTACCCGCCAGCCGTGCATCAGGGGAACGTATCCGCACAGCGTGTCCAGCGGCGGCGGGACCGGGAGCCCGCTCGCCGTCCGCTCCAGATGAGGGGTGAGATCGAGGGTTTCCGGCTCGCCCCACCGTAACGACAGCGCCTGCACCAGCGCCGTCAGCTCGGCCTCGAACTCCTCCTCGGCCTCCGCGACCTCGGTCAGGTCCGCATCCCAGAAGTCCTCGCTGACCCGCAGATCGGCTATGTGGAAGCCCGGACCGCTCTCGACCTGGCCGGAGCGGATCCGCTGCGCCGGGAACTCCCGCAGGCGCAACGCGTCGATCGTGGTCAGCTGCTCGTCAAGCGTCATGTCGTCAGTAAACCGCCCGGGTCTGACAATTGACGTTCCCTCGAGAGCGCTCAGACGTCCCGGCGCAGCAGCGACCACAGTCCGGCCGCCGCCGCGAGCGCCGCCCAGCCGGCCAGCACCGCGATGCCCGGCCACGGCCCGAGCGCTCCTTCGGGAACCAGGTGCAGGATCTGCTGCCCCGCCCGGTCGGGCAGGAACTGGCCCACCTCTCTGGTCGCCTTCAGTGAGCCGAGCATCGGGCCGAGGGAGAGGAAGAGCGGGACGAGGAGGCTCAGCGCGCCGACGGGGCTGCGCAGCAGCGCGCCGATCCCGGCGGAGAACACCGCCAGCAGCCCGAAGTAGATCCCGCAGCCGACGGCCGACCGCAGCACGCCGGGTGAGCCGAGGGACACTCCCGCGTCGCCGAGGAGTGCCTGTCCCCCGGCGACCGACGCGAATCCGGCGACCAGCCCGACGGCGAGCGCGAGTGAGCCCACGGTGACGAGCTTGCCCGCGTACAGCAGCCCGCGTCGCGGGACCGCGGTCAGCGAGACCCGGACGGAGCCGCTGGACCACTCCCCCGCGACCGTGAGCACTCCGCAGACGATGGCCCCGAACTGCCCGATGTTCAGCCCGAAGTAGGCGTTGAACACCGGGTCGAAGTGTGCGTCCCGGCCGTCGTAGCCGGAGCAGACGACGAAGCCGATCGCGACGGTCGCCACCAGGAGCACGGCGAGGCTGTACGACAGGGAGCGCAGCGAGCGGATCTTCGTCCACTCGGAGCGGAGGACGGCGGTGAACGGCATGGCTCAGACCTCCTGAGTCAGCGGGGCGGCGGAGACGAATTCGGTGGCTTCGGCGGTCAGCCGCAGGTAGGCGTCCTCCAACGAGGCGCTCTCTTCGGCGAGTTCGAGGACCGGGATGCCGTGCCGGGCGGCCAGCGCGCCGATGTCGGAGGGGTCGGCGCCCTCGACGAGCCAGCCGCCCGAGCCGTCCGGCGCCGCCTCCCAGCCGACCCGGGCCAGTTCGGCACGGAGCCGGGTGCCGTCGGTCGTCCGCACCCGCACCCGGCGTCCGGCGTGCTCACGCAGGAAGTCGCCCATGGCGGTGTCGGCGAGCAGCCGGCCGCGTCCCAGCACGATCAGGTGGTCGGCGGTGAGCGCGGTCTCGGTCATCAGATGGCTGGAGACCAGCACCGTACGGCCGTCGGCGGCCAGGCGCTTGAGGAGCTTGCGGATCCAGACGATCCCCTCCGTGTCGAGTCCGTTGGCGGGCTCGTCCAGCATCAGCACGGCGGGGTCGCCGAGCAGCGCGGCCGCGATGCCGAGCCGCTGCCGCATCCCCAGGGAGAAGGTCCGCACCCGCCTGCGCGCCGCGGCCGACAGTCCGGTCTCGCCCAGTACCTGCGCCACCCGCCGCGCGGGGATGCGGTTGCTGTGGGCGAGGGCGAGCAGGTGGTCACGGGCACGGCGGCCCCCATGGGCGGCGCCGGCGTCGAGCATCGCCCCCACGTGCCGCAGCGGGTCCGTCAGCTCCCGGAACGCCCGGCCGCCCACGGTGGCGGTCCCCGAGGAGGGGTGGTCCAGCCCGACGACCATCCTCATCGTGGTGGACTTGCCGGCCCCGTTGGGGCCCAGGAAGCCGGTGACCCGGCCCGGCTCCACCCGGAAGGTGAGGTCGTCTACGGCCCGCACGGCGCCGTAGACCTTCGTCAGCTGCTGCACTTCGATTGCGGTCATGACTCAAGGCTGGCGCCGCCTCGGGCTCCTGACCTCCCCCTCAGCCGGGGAACGCCTCCCCCGCCCGGGGGAGGCGGGGTGTCAGTGGCCGCTGGCACGATGACGGGGTGTCCTTCTCCCTCTCGGCCGTGCGCCACCCCGTGCTCAAGCCGCTCTTCCGGGCCGTCACCTACAGCCGTTGGCTGCATCTGCTGACCGGCTCGGTGGCCGGGGTCCTGACGGGGTTTCTGCGCGGCGGGACGTTCCGGCCGGGCCATGGCGGGCCGTGGCTGGTGTTCGCGACGATGCCCGTGCCGTTGCTTCTGCTGGCGGCGCTGCTGCCCGCGGTCCGACGCATCGAGGGCCTGCAGGCCCAGCTGCTGCTGATGCCCGGCCGGTTCGGCGCCGCCGCGCGCGGCTCCGCCCAGATCGCCACCTCACCGTCGGCCACCTGGCGCGACCGCGGCCGTACGGCCGTGTGGCTGTTGCTCCGGCTCGAAGCCGGTGTGGCGATGACGGCCCTGTCCCTCCAATTGCCCGCGCTGACCGTGGTGTGGGCCCGGGCCGCCACGGGACGCACCAGCCACGTCACCGGCTGGCCCTCGATCGACACGCCCCACTGGTGGTACGGCCTGCTCGCGCCGCTCCCCCTCGTGGTGCTGCTGGCCGTGGCCGTCGGGGCGGGCGCGCTGATGGCCGGTGCCGCACGGCTGCTGCTGGGCCCCTCGGCGGCCGAGCGGCTCGCCGCGCTCGAAGCCCGTACGGAACGCATCCTGGAACACAACCGGCTGGCCCAGGAGTTGCACGATTCGGTCGGCCACGCGCTGACCGTCACCGTGATACAGGCAGGCGCGGCCCGCGCCGCCGGCTCGCCAGAGTTCACCGACCGGGCGCTGGCCGCCATCGAGGACACCGGCCGCCAGGCGCTCGCCGACCTGGAGCAGGCACTGCGGCTGCTGCGCGAGGACGCCCCCAGGTCCACCGACCGGCCGGCGCTCACCGATGCCGACCGCCTGCTGGAGTCGGCGCGGGCGGCGGGGGCGGCGGTCCGCGCCGAGGTGACCGGCCCGCTGGAGGCCCTGCCCGGACCGGTGTCACGGGAGGGCTACCGCATGGTGCAGGAGGCGCTGACCAATGTGCTGCGGCACGCGGGCCCGGTGCCGGTGTCGGTGCGGATGGCGGCCGACGCCGACGCGCTGGAGCTGGAGATACGCAACGCCCTGCCCGCCGCGCCGGAGCCCCGCGGCGGCGGCCGCGGTCTGCGCGGTATCCGCGAACGGGCCGCGCTCCTCGGCGGCGAGGCCGAAACCGGGCCGGAAGGCGACGAGTGGCGGGTCCGCGTCCGCCTGCCGCTGACCCTAGGGTGATCCCGTGCCGATATCCGTCCTCCTCGTCGACGACGAACCGCTGGTCCGGGCCGGTCTGCGCGCCATCCTGGAGGCCCAGCCCGACATCGAGGTGGCCGGCGAGGCGGCCGACGGCGCCTCCGTGGTCCCGATGGTGCGTCAGCTGCGACCGGACGTGATCGCCATGGACGTACGGATGCCGCTGCTGGACGGTATCGAGGCGACCCGTGCGGTGCTCCGGTCGGTGGCCGAGCCGCCCCGGATCCTCGTCGTCACCACGTTCGAGGACGACGACTACGTCTACGAGGCCCTGCGCGCCGGCGCGGACGGCTTCCTGCTCAAGCGCGCCCGGCCCGCCGAGATCGTGCATGCGGTGCGGCTCGTCGCCGAGGGCGACTCGCTGCTGCTGCCGGCGACGCTGCGCACCATGGCGGCCGGCCGCGGCAACGCACGGGCCCGGGCGGACTTCGAGCGGGCCGCGCTCACCGAACGGGAGCGGCAGGTGCTGCGGCTGATGTCCCGGGGCCTGTCGAACGCGGAGATCGCCGGGGAGCTCGTCGTGGGCGCGGAGACCATCAAGACGCACGTCAGCGCGGTGCTGGGGAAGCTGGGGGCCCGGGACCGCACACAGGCGGTCATCGCCGCGTACGAATCGGGGTTCGTCGCGCCCGGCTGACCGCGGCGGGTGCCCCGTCCGGGGCTCGCCGCACACCCCCTGACCGGCTACGATCCGCCACACACGAACAGAGCGAGGGAGACGGACGTTGGGGCGGCTCACCGGCGGGGACCCCTCCCTGCTGCGACGGATCAACTCCGCGGTGGTGCTGCATGCGCTGCGCGCCGCGGACTCCGCCACGCTCACCCACCTCGTTCAGGTGACGGGTCTGTCCCGGCCGACGGTCGAGGGCGTGGTCGAGGGGCTCATCGAGACCGGGCTGGTGGCCGAGGCGCCCGCCGAGGAGGGCGAGGCCCGCCGCCAGGGGCGCCCGGCTCGCCGGTTCCGGTTCCGTACCGAGGCCGGGCATCTGCTGGGCGTCGAGATCGGCCCGCACCGTGTGTCGGCCCTGCTGTCCGATCTGGGCGGGCGGGTGCTGGACACCGCGCAGCGCCCGGTCCCGGAGACGGCACCGGCCGACGAGCGGCTGGAGCGGGTCCGCGCCGTGGTGGCCGATCTGCTGCGCCGCACGGGCGTGGCGCGCGGTTCGCTGCGGGCCGTCGGTGTGGCCACCCCCGGCATCGTGGAGGCGGACGGCACCGTACGGCTGGGCACCGCGCTGCCGGGCTGGACGGGACTGCCGCTGGGCGAGCGGCTGCGGCGGTCGTTCCGCTGCCCGGTGCTGGTCGAGAACGACGCCAACGCCGCCGCGGTCGCCGAGCACTGGCAGGGTGCGGCGGCCGGGTCGGACGACATCGTGTTCGTCCTGGCCGGGCTCAGCCCGGGCGCCGGCTCGCTGATCGGCGGCCGGCTGCACCGTGGGTTCGGCGGGGCCGCCGGGGAGATCGGCGCGCTGCATCTGCTGGGGCGCGAGGCGACGCCGGAGAAGCTGCTGTCGACGACCGGTGAGCCGCTGCATCCTCTGGACGAGGCGCAGGTCGCCGCGGTCTTCGCGGCGGCGCGGGACGGCGACGCGGGGGCCCGGGACGCCGTCGACCGCTTCATCCGGCGGCTGGTGCACGATGTCGCGGCGCTGGTGCTGGCGCTCGATCCGGAGCTGGTCGTGATCGGCGGCTGGGCGGCGGGCCTGGACGGTGTACTGGAGCCGCTGCGCGGGGAGTTGGCGCGTTACTGTCTGCGCCCTCCGCAGGTGGTGCTCTCCCTGCTGGGCGAGGCGGCGGTCGCCACGGGCGCGCTGCGGCTGGCCCTCGACCATGTGGAGGGCGAGCTCTTCGCGGTGGAGGGCACGGCGACCGCCCGCCGTTGAGCCCCCCGGGGCTCCGAAACGCGGTGGCCCGCACCGGATCCGAGCATCCGGCGCGGGCGCCTTGTGACCATGGGGCCGGCGGCTCAGCCCGCCAGCAGCGACACCTCGTCGCTCGCGCCGAAGGTCAGCCGGCAGGTGTCGGCGCGGTACGTCGACACCGCGACGGCGGTGGTCCGTCCTGCGGAGAGATAGCGGGTCGTCACGACGAGAACGGGGGCGCCGGGCAGCCGGTCCAGCTGCCGGGCGTCCTCCGCGCGGGCCGAGCCGAGCTCCACCGTGCGGTCCTGGCCCTCCAGCTCCAGTTCCTGCAGCTCGTGCAGCACGGCGCGGGCGCGGGCCGGGGCGCTGCGCGCGGGCCCCTCGGTGTGGCCGGGGACCGCGGCCGACGGCACGTACAGCAGCTCGGCGGCGACGGGCTGGCCGTTGGTGACCCGGGTGCGGCGCACGATGTGCACCTGCTCTCCGGGAGCGGTCTGCAGCAGACGGGCCACGGCGGCCGGGACGGTGTCGCTCTGGGTGGCGTCGACCGGCTGCCAGTCGTCGCCGGGGGCACCGGGCCAGGTGTGGCGGGCGGGGTCGACGGCGACGCCGACCCGCGGCGGTGCGACGGTGGTGCCCACACCGCGGCGGCGCTGCAGCCTGCCCTCCAGCTCCAGCTGTTCGAGCGCCTGTCGCAGCGTGGCCCGGGCGACGCCGAACCGCGCCGCCAGCTCACGCTCGTTGGGCAGAATCTCGCCGACCGCGAACTCCGAGTCCAGCGCGTCGCTGAGCACGGTCTTGAGGTGCCAGTACTTCGGCTCCGGCACCGTTTCGAGCTGCGTGGTCCCCACCCTGTCCTCCGCATTGGCCATTGCCCTCGCAGGGCAGCGCCCCCATGGAACCCGGACCCGCGCACGATGCCCCGGGGAAGCGGGCCCGCACGCGCTCCCGTTTATGAGCGCTTCTTTATTAAAGGTTGTTGCAGTATCCCGACGATATGACCGCCCCCACCCTTGGTCAAGACCAATCCCGGATGCGTTTCGCGGCCCACGGACCCGGTGTGCGACGCGTCGCAGCGGGGAGGGCCGCCTCACCGGGCGCCGAGGAAGTCCCGGCCTGGCGCTCCGTCATCTCCTGCGCACCGGGCTCCTCGCACCACCGGGCCCGGCAGGGGGCAGGCCGGTGCCGTCCGGCCCGCCAACCGGGCTGCGGGCGGTGGCTCAGCCCGCCGCCAGCGCCCCGAGCTTGTCCGGGTTGCGCACGATGTAGACCGTCTGGACCCGGCCGTCCCGGATGCCGAGCTGGATGACGGAGTCCGGCACGTCACCCTGGCGTACCAACAGCGCGATGCCGCCGTTGAGTTCGGTGAAGGTGTACTCCAGGCCCGCCGGTGCGGAACTGACGACCGCGGCGAGGAAGCGGGCAACCTTGTCCGCGGACTCGATGACCCGCAGCGGCGCCTTGGCCTTCCCCCCGCTGTCCCCGACCAGCCGGGCGTCCGCCGCCAGCATGCTGAGCAGCCCCTCCAGGTCGTCGCCGGCCGCCGCGGCCATGAACCGCTCGGTCAGATCGCGCTGGCGCACCGGGTCGACCTCGAAGCGGGGTTTGCCCTCCTCCACGTGCCGCCGGGCCCGGCCCGCCAGCTGGCGCACCGCGGCCTCACTGCGGTCCAGGGCTTCGGCGATCTCCGCGTACGGATAGCCGAAGGCCTCGCGCAGCACGAACACCGCGCGCTCCAACGGGGAGAGCGATTCCATGGTGACGAGCACGGCGAGGGTGACGGACTCGGCGAACACCGTGCGTTCCGCGCTGTCCGGTGCGGTGCCGCCGAAGTCGGTGGCCAGGGGTTCCGGCAGCCAGGGCCCCACATACGACTCGCGCCGAGACTGGACCTGCCGGAGCCGGTCGATGGCCAGCCGGGTGGTGATCCGTACGAGGAAGGCGCGCGGCTCGCGCACCGCCGCCCGGTCCGCGCCCGACCAGCGCAGCCAGGCGTCCTGGACCACGTCCTCGGCGTCGGCCACCCGGCCGAGCATGCGGTAGGCCACCCCGAACAGGACGGGGCGGTGTTCCTCGAAGACGTCGGTCGCGGATTCCTTCAGCACCCGTCCATCCCACCGGGCCGTCCCCGCGTTGTCCAGCGGAAACGGCGGAGTGCGACGGGCGCCACGATGTCGGCGGGCCGGCCCCGGATCGTCCGCCCAGGGGACGGGTCGGCGCCCCGTGAGGGACTGGGGTGGCTGGGTGGGTCCAGGTGTCGTAAACGTTTTGGTGGTGTCCTGGCGATCGGCCGGTGCTGTTGCGACGATGGGCCGGGCCCGCACGGGCCGGTGAACACCATGCTGTTCACCGCCCGTTCCGCTGCGGGGCACACGGCAGCGATACCAACGGGTCATCAGCAACTCGGTGACGGTATGGAGGTTTGAGATGGCGCAGGGATCCGGCGGCGGCTTCGGACGGCGGTCGCTGCTGCAGGGCACCGCGGCGGGTTCCGCGGCGCTGGCACTGCCCGTGCTCTCCTGTGCCGCGCCGTCGCAGGCCCGCGGCGGGCGGCCGAGCGCCGACTGGGGTGTGCAGGTGGGGGATGTGACCACGTCCTCGGGGCTGGTGTGGGTGCGGTCGAACCGGCCGGCCCGGATGGTGGTGCAGACCGCGGCTACCGAGTCGTTCCACAACGCCAGGACCTGGCGCGGCCCGGTGATCGGAGCGGGCACGGACTTCACCGGCGTCACCGCGCTGCACGGCCTGCCGCCGGGCGAGCAGGTCCACTACCGGGTGCTGCTCGCCGACCCGGACGACCCCCGGCGCACCGGCGAACCGGTCTCCGGCACCTTCCGCACGGCGCCCGCGCACCGCCGCGAGGACGTCCGCTTCCACTGGTCGGGGGACCTCGCCGGCCAGGGCTGGGGCATCAATCCGGACCGCGGCGGCTACCGCATCTACGAGGAGATGCGACGCCGGAACCCGGACTTCTTCCTGTGCAGCGGCGACAACATCTACGCGGACAACCCGATCACCGAGAAGGTGACCCTGCCGGACGGCCGGATCTGGCGGAACGTGACCACCGAGGAGAAGGCGAAGGTCGCCGAGACGCTCGCCGAGTTCCGGGGCGCGTTCCGCTACAACCTGCTGGACGACAATCTGCGCCGGTTCAACGCGCAGGTGCCGACGATCACCCAGTGGGACGACCACGAGGTGCACAACAACTGGTACCCGGGGCAGCTGCTCGACGACGCCCGCTACACGGAGAAGGACGCGGATGTGCTCTCCGCGCGGTCGCTGCGCGCCTTCAGCGAGTACTTCCCCATCCGTACGCTGCGGCCCGACCGGGGTGGCCGGGTCTACCGCGTGGTGCACCACGGGCCGCTGCTCGATGTGTTCGTGCTCGACATGCGCCGCTACCGCAACGCCAACTCGCCGGGCCGGCAGACCGACGACTCGCAGGGCATCCTGGGGGCCGAGCAGCTGCGCTGGCTCAAGCGGGAGCTGTCCCGCTCGCAGGCGGTGTGGAAGGTGATCGCCTCCGACATGCCGCTGGGCCTGGTCGTCCCGGACGGCAAGACCGACTTCGAGGCGGTGGCGCAGGGCGATCCCGGCGCTCCCCTGGGGCGCGAGCTGCAGCTGGCCGAGCTGCTGCGGCACATCAAGCACGCCCGGATCACCGGCACCGTGTGGCTGACGACGGACGTGCACTACACGTCGGCGCAGCACTACGCGCCGGAGCGGGCGGCGTTCAAGGACTTCGAGCCGTTCTGGGAGTTCGTGTCGGGGCCGCTGAACGCGGGCGGGTTCCAGGCGCTGAAGCTCGATGGAACTTTCGGCCCGACGCAGCCGTTCATCAAGGCGCCGGACCGTGCCAACACCTCCCCTGCGGAGACTCCGCAGAACTTCGGCGAGATCGACATCGACGGGGGGAGCGGGGAGCTGACGGTGCGGCTGCGTCAGGAGGGCGGCGAAGTGTTGTTCAGCAAGGTGCTCCAACCGGGACGGGTAGGACAGTAGAGGCCAATGCGCCGATTGCGTCTTTTACTCGTCGGACACAAGGTGTTGGCGATCAGGCAACACCGGTCGGCAAGGCTTGTGTGCATGACTGGAACATCCTCTGCCAATTCCTCCCGCCGCCATCACTGGCGTCGGGAGGTCGTCGAGCTGGCGGCCCTGTTCACGGCCGTCGCGGTGGCCGACGCCGTCGCCAACACCGTCGCCCACGGCCCTTCGGGCCCGGTGCTGCTGTGCGCCGCGGCGGTGGCCCTGGTCGCCACGGCCGGCTTCCACGTCTGGTGGACACGACGCCACGAAAGCGCCTCGCCACCGACCGATACCGGCGCCACGGCGCCGTCCCCCGCCGATCCGGCCTCCCGGGCCGGCGGTGAGGAGACGACGCTGTGGCGGATGCGGACCACGGTCCGTGACGAGCCGGGCAGCCTGGCCGCGCTGTGCACGGCCCTGGCCGCACGGCGGGTGGACATCCTCAGCCTGCAGACCCACCCGCTGTCCGCGGGCACGGTCGACGAGTTCCTGCTGCGCGCGCCCGCCTCACTGGCTCCCGGCGACCTGACCCGTACGGTGGCCGGCGCGGGCGGCGCCCACAGCTGGCTGGAGCGGGCCGATGCGCACGACCTCGTCGACGCCCCGACCCGGATGCTGGGCCTGGCGACCCGTACGGCCCTCGACTCCGCCGAACTTCCCCTGGCGCTCCGGCAGTTGCTGGGGCGCTGCACGATCCACTCGGTCCCCGCGCGCTCGCTGACCGGTCAGCCGCTCGCCGAGCAGGTGCCCGCGGAAGGCGTTCTGGAGGAGCACGTGATGAAGTTCCGCGACCCCTCCGGGGGTTCGCTCACCATCGAAAGGCCGCAGTTGCCGTTCACCCCCACCGAGTTCGCGCGGGTCCGTGCGCTGGTCGAGCTGGACACCAGACTCGGCCAGCGGGTGCCGCGGCGGCGCGATGTGCTGACCCTGCCGGAGGGCAACGAGATAACGGTCCGCCGTGCCGACACCTCCGATCTGGTCGCGGCGCGCGAGATGCACGACCGCTGCTCGACGCGGACGCTCGCGCTGCGCTACCACGGTCCGGTCGGTGACGCGGACCGCTACCTCGGGCATCTGCTGAGCCCGCGGTTCGGCCGCACCCTGGCCGTCGAGACCGCGTCCGGCCGGCTGGTGGCGCTGGGCCATCTGCTGTGGGACGGCGACGAGACCGAGGTCGCGCTGCTGGTCGAGGACGACTGGCAGCAGCGCGGGGTGGGCAGCGAGCTGCTGCGGCGACTGGTGGCGATGGCGGCCGAGACCGGCTGCGAGAGCGTCTACGCGATCACCCAGGCGTCCAACACCGGGATGGTGGCGGCGATGCGCGGCCTCGGGCTGCCGCTGGACTACCAGATCGAGGAGGGCACGCTGGTGATCACCGCCCGTCCGGCGGGAGTCCCGGCCCGGCGGGAGTCCCACGAGAGCGTCCGTGTCCAGGACGGCAGCGGCCGCCGCTGAGCGGACGGGGCCGTGATCCAGCGGCCGGCCGGGCGTGGCGGCGCCCGGCCGGCCGCGCCGTACGGCAAGGGCGCCGCAGGCCGTATGGCAATGGCGCCGTAAAGCGACAGGAACGTCCGGCCTATTGATGGTGACGGGGCGGGGTGATCCGTACGAGGATGGCCAGCATGTCCAACACCACTACTTCCGAGGGCGGGCCGCTGCCCCGCCAGGTCGCCGACGCCTATGTCGACGCCCTCGTCGACCTGGACCCGATCACCGGCACCTTCCTCGGGATCCCCGAGAGCTCCGGCAAGCTCCCCGACTTCTCGCCGACGGGCCAGGAAGCGGTGGCCCAGCTCGCCCGTACGACGCTGGAGAGGCTCACCGAGGCCGAGGCCCGGCCGGGCGCGGACAGCCCCGACGAGCGGATCTGCGCACGCCTGCTGCGCGAGCGGCTGACCGCCGAGCTGGCGGTGCACGAGGCGGGCGAGGGCCTGCGCACGGTCAGCAACCTCAGCTCGCCGCTGCACCACGTGCGGGAGGTCTTCACCCTCACCCCCACCGAGACCGAGGAGCACTGGGCGGCGATCGCGCAACGGCTGCGCGCCGTGCCCGCCGCGCTGGAGGGCTACCGCGCCGCCCTCGACGCCGGCCGCAAGCGCGACCTGCCCGCAGGCCCGCTCCAAGTCACCACGGTCATCGGCCAGTTGGACGAGTGGATCGGCACCGACCGCAGCTGGTTCGCGGAGTTCACCGACCCGGGACCGGACGCACTGCGGACCGAGCTGACCGAGGCCGCCGAGGTGGCCACCGGCGCCCTGGTGGAGCTGCGCGACTGGTTCCGGGACAGCTACGCCCCGGCCATCGCGGGCGCCCCGGACGTGGTGGGCCGCGAGCGCTACGCCCGCCTCGCCCGCTACTACAACGGCGCCGACCTCGACGCGGACGAGGCGTACGCGTACGGCTGGTCCGAATTCCACCGGCTGCTGGCCGAGATGGAGGCCGAGGCGGAGAAGGTGCTGCCCGGCGCGAAGACGCCGTGGGAGGCGCTGGCCTGGTGCGATGAGCACGGCGAGGCGATCGAGGGGGTCGAGGAGACCCGGCAGTGGCTGCAGTCGCTGATGGACGAGGCCATCGAGTCGCTGGACGGCACCCACTTCGAACTGGCCGAGCGGGTGCGCCGGGTGGAGTCGCGGATCGCCCCGCCCGGCAGTGCCGCCGCCCCCTACTACACCCAGCCGTCGCTGGACTTCTCCCGCCCCGGCCGTACGTGGCTGCCGACCATGGGTGAGACCCGCTTCCCGGCGTACGACCTGGTCTCGACCTGGTACCACGAGGGGGTGCCGGGCCATCACCTCCAGCTGGCGCAGTGGGTCCACGTCGCCGAGCGGCTCTCGCGCTACCAGACGACGGTGGGCATCGTCAGCGCCAACGCCGAGGGCTGGGCGCTGTACGCCGAGCGCCTCATGGACGAGCTGGGCTTCCTGACGAACGCCGAGCGGCGTCTGGGCTATCTGGACGCACAGATGATGCGCGCCGTCCGCGTCATCATCGACATCGGCATGCACCTGGAGTTGGAGATCCCGGCGGACTCCCCCTTCCATCCGGGCGAGCGCTGGACGCCGCAGCTGGCGCACGAATTCTTCGCGCGCCACTCCAGCCGCCCGGCCGACTTCGTCGAGAGCGAGATCATCCGCTACCAGGGCATGGCCGGCCAGGCCATCGGCTACAAGCTCGGCGAGCGGGTCTGGCTGCAGGGCCGGGAGGCGGCCCGTGCCCGGCACGGCGCGGACTTCGACCTCAAGGCCTGGCACATGGCCGCGCTGTCGCAGGGCTCGCTCGGCCTGGACGATCTGCTGAGCGAGCTGTCGGCGCTCTGACCAGGGCTCCTGGGACCGGTGGCCGGCCGGCGCCGCACGGTGTTGTGGCCGGCCGCCACCGTCCGTAGGGTCCGCTGACATGACAGTGGACCTCGCGGCGGACCGGCCGCTCCTGGTGTTCTCCGGCGATCCGCTGCGCCCGCGGCGCACCGATCCGCACTTCGCGGCCGAGGCCGCCGCGGCCCGGTCGGCCGGCGCGGCGATCACGGTGCTCGATCACGAGGCGCTGCTCGCCGGGGACACCGAAGCGGCGGTGTCGCGGGTGCCACGCGATGCCGGTCCGGTCTGGTACCGCGGCTGGATGCTGCCGGCCGACCGCTACGCCGAGTTGGCGGCGGCGCTCGCCGCCCGCGGCTGCCCCCTGCTGACCTCGCCCGCCGCCTACCGCACCGCCCATGAACTCCCCGGCTGGTACGGCACGTTCCGCGCGCTCACCCCGCACAGCGCCTGGCTCCCCTGCGCGCCCGGCAGCCCGCCGGAGCGCACGGCGCTGGCCGGGCTCGCCGAACCGTTCGCCGCGCCGGGCCGGCGCCGTCCGCTCGTCGTCAAGGACTGGGTCAAGTCCCGTAAGCACGAGTGGGAGGAGGCGGCCTATGTCCCGGACGCGGCCGACACCGAGCGGCTGGCGGCGGTCGTCGGCCGCTTCGTCGCGCTCCAGGAGGAGTTCCTGACCGGCGGCGTGGTGCTGCGGGCCTTCGAGGACTACGAACGGGAGGTGGGCGAGGCACGGGTGTGGTGGGTGGACGGCGAGCCGGTGCTGACCGGCCCGCACCCCGACACACCGGAGCTGCGCCCCGTGCCCGACCTCTCCCAGGTGGCCCCGGCCGTACGGGAGTTGGGCGTCCGCTTCGTCACCACGGACCTGGCGCTGCGCTCGGACGGCGTCTGGCGGGTGGTGGAGGTCGGCGACGGCCAGGTCAGCGGGCTGCCGACGGGCGCGGACCACCGTCCGCTGTTCGAGGCGCTGGTCACGGCCGGCGCCGGTTGCCCCCTGCGGCTCACGGCGGGCCGGGTGACGCTGCGCGCGCTGCTGCCGGCCACGGCGGCCCGGGTGGCGGACGGCGAACCGGCGGGCTTCGACTGGATCGACGGCGTTCCGCCCGCGACCACCTCGGGCGGCGCGCAGATCGCCGTACGGGCCGCCGCCTCCGGTGACCACCGTCCCGGCTGGGGCGTCTTCGTCCTCACCGACACGGCGAGCGGCACGGCGCTGGGCAGCATCGGCTTCCACGGACCGCCGGACGACACCGGCTTCGTGGAGATCGGCTACGACCTCTCCCCGTCCGCACGCGGCGTCGGATGGGCCACCGAAGCGGCGCGACTGCTGGCCGGCTGGGCGGCCGCCCGGCCCGAGGTGCGGACGGTGTGCGCCCTGACCGAGCCGGAGAACACCCCCTCGCAACGTGTCCTGGAGCGGGCCGGCTTCCGGTTCGTCGGGGAGCGGGAGGGACTGCGCGCCTACGAGATCGACGCCTCCGCCGAGGCCCCCCAGGCCGCGGTCGACGCCTGAAGCCGCCCTCGGTGTCGCGGGCCTCCGCGGTGGTCCGGGCCGCCTTCGGGGGAGGCGGCAGGGGCGCCGTCAGAGGCGGGGTGAGCTCAGCAGCCGCAGTCCTCCGCCCCGACCGGTGCCGTCAGCGGGTCGGCCGGACGGCGTTCCGGGCCCTGCCAGGTCTCGACCTCGTACCCCTCGCGGATCCAGTACTCGATGCCGCCGAGCATCTCCTTGACCTGGTAGCCGAGCCGGGCCAGCGCCAGCGCGGCGCGGGTGGCGCCGTCGCATCCGGGGCCCCAGCAGTACACGACGACCGGGACCGCCGGGTCCAGCAGCCGGCCCGCGTCCTCGGCGATCCGGGCGGTGGGCAGGTGTACCGCGCCGGGGACGTGCCCCTGGTCCCAGGCCGCGGTGCTGCGGGAGTCGACGACGGCGAAATCGGCCGAGCCGGCCCCGAGCGCGGCATGGACGTCGGCGACGTCGGTGTGGAAGGCGAGGCGGGCGGCGAAGTACGCGGCGGCCTCGGCGGGCGCGGCCGGCGGGGTGGCGAGTACGGCACTGGCGGGCTGCGGCTTCTGTGTGATCATGACCGATAATCTATGGTCCGCCGCGCTGGCCGAGAAGCGATGATCACCGGCAAAACTATTGATCTGCCGGTGATTCCACTGCTAGACAGCCCGGATGACCGGTTATTCCCCTGACGCCACCGACTGGCGCATCCTCGACGTCCTGCAGCACAACGGCCGCGCGGGCTACGCCGAGCTGGCCCGCGCCGTGAGCATGTCCGCCAGCGCGGTCACCGAACGGGTCCGCCGCCTGGAGGAGGCCGGGGTGATCTCGGGTTACGCGGCGGTGATCGACCCGGAGCGGATCGGGCTGCCGGTCCTGGCCTTCGTCCGGCTGCGGTATCCGAACGGCAACTACAAGCCGTTCCACGATCTGCTGGAGACCACGCCCGAGATCCTGGAGGCGCACCACGTCACGGGCGACGACTGCTTCGTCCTCAAGGTCGCCGCCCGCTCCATGCGCCACCTGGAGGAGGTGTCCGGCCGGATCGGGGCGCTCGGCTCGGTGACGACCAGCGTCGTCTACTCCTCACCGCTCCCCCGCCGCCCGGTCAGCCAGTAGCGGGCGGCCCGCCGCGATCCGGTACGGGCCTGCTCAGCCGGGCACCCGGTGCCGGACCGTGGAGCCCGACCGGGCCTTGACGACCTCCAGCTGGGCCGGGATGCGCGTCTTGAGGTCCGCGACGTGGCTGACGATGCCGACGCTGCGGTCGCGTTCACGCAGCGAGTCCAGGACGTCCAGCACCTCGTCGAGGGTCTGCTCGTCCAGGCTGCCGAAGCCCTCGTCGATGAAGAGGGTGTCCAGCCGGGTGCCGCCGGCCTCGTCGGTGACGACGTCGGCGAGGCCGAGGGCCAGGGCGAGCGAGGCGAAGAAGGTCTCGCCGCCGGAGAGGCTGGCGGTGTCGCGCTCATGGCCGGTCCAGGCGTCGATGACGTGCAGGCCGAGGCCGGAGCGCCGCGCCCCGCCGGCTCGTTCGTCGGAGTGGACGAGGGTGTAGCGGCCGGCCGACATCCGGTGCAGCCGCGCGCTGGCGGCGGCCGCGACCTGTTCGAGCCGTGCGGCCAGGACGTACGACTCCAGGCGCATCCGCCGTTCGTTCTCGGCGGAGGTGCCCGAGGCGAGCGCCGCGAGCCGGGCGATGCGGTCGTGGTCGGCGCGCAGTGGGGCCAGCCGGCGGGCGTCGGACTCGGCGCGGGCGGAGAGCCGGTCGAGTTCGGCGCAGCGTTCCCGGGCCGTTGCCAGGGCCGTCGAGGCGGTGCGCAGCCGCGCGGCGGCGTCCTGGTGCGCGGCGTGGGCGGCGTCCGGGTCGGCGGGCGGCAGCTCGGCGGCGGCGCGTGCCTCTGGGTCCGCCAGCTCGGCCTCCACGGCGGCCGCTTCGCGCTGCCAGTCGTCGAGCCGCTGCTGCAGCGTGCGCCACTCCTCGTCCCGCAGCAGCGCTTCGGCGGCGGCCCGCGGGGTGTCGAATCCGGCCCGGAAGGCGGCGTCCGACGCGCCGGCATCGGCCTCCTTGAGCCGCTCGGCGCAGGAGCGCGCCGTGCTGGACGCCTCCGCCGCGGCGGCGAGCAGGGCCACCTGCCGCTCCAGCCGCCGGGCCCGCTCGGTGACGCTCGCGCACTCGCCCCGCGCCCGGGTCAGCTCCGCGTCGAGGGCGGCCCGCTCGCGCTCCAGCGCCTCGCGGTGGGAGGTACGGGCGGCCGCCCGGCGCTCGGCCTGCTGCTGCTCGGCCCGGCGCCGCTCGTACTCCCGCTCGGCGCGTCCGAGCGCCTCGCGGGCGGCGTGCAGGTCGGCGCCGCGCGCATGGTCACGGGCGTGCTCGGCTCGCAGCTCCTCGGCGTGTGCGGCCAGTTCGGTGGTGGGGGTGTCGCCCGCCGCGGCGGTCGCGGCGGCCAGGGCCTCGTTGACGGACCGGCCGTGCTCCTCCGCCCGCTGCCGGGCGTCCTCGGCCCGGCGGTGGGCCGCCAGCGCGGCCTCCTCGGCCGCCCGGTCGACATGGCCGGCGCCGGCCCGGGCCGGTCGCGGGTGCTCGGTCGCGCCGCAGACCGCGCACGCCCGGCCCTCGCTCAGCTGCTCCGCGAGCTCGGCGGCGATTCCGCGCAGCCTCCGGTCCTTGAGGTCGAGCCAGTGCTCATGGGCGGCCGCGGACCGCTCTCTGGCGGCGAGCAGCTCCTTGTCCGCGGTGTCCGCTTCGTCGCGGAGCCGGTCGCGTCGACGGGCCGCGGCGAGTCGTTCGGCGGCCGGTTCGATCCGGGCGCCGAGCTGTTCGGCCCGGGTCGCGGCCTCCTGCGCGGTCTCGATGCGCTGCTGGTGGGCGCGCCGGGCACCGTCCCACGCGGCGAGCCACTCGGCGGCGTCCAGCAGCGTCTGCTCGTCGGCGCGCGCCTCACGGTCGAGGGCGGCCCGCTCCTGGGCGATGACCTCGGCCCGCCGCTCGGCCCGCCGGGCCGCCGCGAGGGCCCCCAGCTCCTCCCGCGAGGTCCGTTCCAGCGCGGCGAGTTGGTCGAAGCCGGCGTCCGCGAGGTCGGGCGGCAGCGGGGCCCGGCGCTCGCGCTCGGCGCGCTGTGCCGCGTCCAGCTCGCGCCAGGCGGCGTCGCGCAGGGCGAGCGCGGGCGCGACCTCGGCGGCCGCGCGGGCCCGTGCCAGCCGGTCGCGGGTGTGCCGGCGCTCGTCGGCGTACGCATCGAGCCGGGCGGACCGGTGCCGGGCATCGGCGTACCGCTGCTGGAGCCGGTCGCGCTCGCGGGCCTGAACCAGCCGCCCGGCCGCCGACTGCTCCGCGGCCTCGGCGGCGCCCGCCGCGGCCTGGGCGACGGCCAGCCGCTCCCGTGCGCCGACCCGGGCGACGGCGGCCCTGACCAGCACCGCGTCCGCGAATCCCGGGTCCCCGGGGCCGGGTGCGGCCGGCTCCTGCGCGGCCGCGGCGGTACGGGTCGCGGCGGCCGGCCGGCTGCGCCCGCCGCGCCGGGCGGCACCGGCCTGCCCTGGTACGGCCGCGGTCGCCGCCGGCGCCCGGCCCTGCGCCGGCACCGGCAGTACGGCCAGGTCGGCGAGCGCGGTCAGCTCGGTGAGGTCGGCGCTCTCCCCGGCCGCCTGCGCCATCCGGTGCGCCAGCGCCAGCAGCCGCTCGTCGCCGGCCGCGACCTGGTCGGCGGCGCTCTTGCGGCGGGCGTTGAGCTGGTCCTCCAGCGCGGCGAAGCGCCGGGTGTCGAAGAGCCGCCCCAGCAGCCGGGCCCGGGCCTCGGCGTCGGCCCGCAGGAAGCGCGCGAAGTCCCCCTGCGGCAGCAGCACGACCTGGCAGAACTGCTCCTTGCTCATGCCGAGTAGCTGCCCGATCTCCTCACCGATCTCCTGGTGCGAGCGGCTCAGCGCCTTCCACTGCCCCTCGGCCCCGGTGCCGGCCGGCACGAACTCCCGCAGCCTGCTCTGCGCCTTCTCCTTGGTCGTGCCGCTGCCCCGCTTCTTGGGGCGGGGCTGCTCGGGCAGCCGGGTGATCTCCAACCGCCGTTCGCCCACGGTCAGTTCGAGGGTGACCTCGGTGAGGGTCGGCGGGTCCGCCAGATCGCTGCGCAGCGCCTGGCCGCCCTGCCGCGCCCCGGGCACCGAGCCGTACAGCGCGAAGCACACCGCGTCCAGGACCGAGGTCTTGCCCGCGCCCGTCGGCCCGTGCAGCAGGAACAGGCCGTCCCGGGTGAGGCGGTCGAAGTCGACGGTCTGGGTGCCGCCGAACGGCCCGAAGGCGGTGACGGTGAGCCGGTGCAGCCTCATCGGGCCACCTCGGCCGCCATGTCGTCGACGCGCACCTCGTCGATCGCCGAGCGCAGTTCGGCCCGCTCGTGCTCGTCGGCGCCGCGGCCGGACCGTACGTGCTCCACGAAGTCCTCGGCGATCTCCTGGTCGCTGCGGCCGCGCAGCCGCTGCGCGTAGGACGCCAGCGAGCGGGCGGGCCCCTCGTCGGGGTCGAAGACGAGGCTGACGAGGTGCCCGAAGCGCTTGGCGAGACGGGCCATCGGCTCGTGCGGGCGGGCGGAGTCGGTGAGCGTGGCCTCCACCCAGGAGTCCTCGTGCCGGGCCAGCGCAGGATCGTCCAGCAGCTGCTCCAGCGGTCCGCGGATACGGGCCAGCGGGCGTGGGACCGGGGCGTCCACCCGCTCCGCGCGCACGGTGCCGTCCGCGTCGAGGTCGACGAGCCAGGACGACTTGCGGTGGTCGGCCTCGGAGAAGGAGTAGGCGAGCGGCGATCCGGAGTAGCGGACCCGTTCGGTGAGGGTCTGGCAGCCGTGCAGATGGCCGAGCGCGGCGTAGTCGACGCCGTCGAACACCGCCGCGGGCACGGAGGCGACCCCGCCGACGGTGATGTCGCGCTCGCTGTCGCTGACCGTGCCGCCGGTGACGAAGGCGTGCGCGAGGACCACGGAGCGGGTGCCGGCGGGCCGGTCCGCCAGATCGGCCCGGACCCGGTCCATGGCCGCGCCGAGCACCGCCGCGTGGTCGGCCCGCGGCGCTCCGAGGGCGTCGCGCACCATGGCGGGTTCGAGGTAGGGCAGCCCGTAGAGCGCCACCGGGCCGTGCGCGTCGGTGAGGACCACGGGCGTGCCGCAGCCCGCCGGGTCTGTCCGCAGATGGATGCCGGCCCGCTCCATCAGTCCGGCGCCGACGCCCAGGCGGCGGGCGGAGTCGTGGTTGCCGGAGATCATGACCGTGGGGACGCCGAGCTCCGCGAGCCGGTGCAGCGCCTCGTCGAAGAGCTCGACGGCGGCGAGCGGCGGCACGGCCCGGTCGTAGACATCGCCCGCGACCAGTACCGCTTCGATCTCCCGGGCCCGCACCGTCTCGACGAGGTGGTCGAGGAAGGTGCGCTGGGCGCCGAGCAGGTTCACACGGTGGAAGGACCGCCCCAGGTGCCAGTCGGAGGTGTGCAGAAGTCTCACGACGTCGCTCCGACCTGCATGTCGTGTTGTCCCTCTCCGTAGGCTTCGCATCAGCGCTGAGTCAGCACCGATTCTACGAGTCATCGCGCGTCACGTTGGTCGTGGCCGGCACCCCGGCCATCACGGACCTCATCCTCGCACCCGCGTCCGGAGTCAAGTGACCGTATGCCCCACCCCGATCTTCCGTCCTCGCACCGGCTGTTTCGCCGATCACCCTTCGCCTGGCGTTTTTGAAAAACGGCTACCACTGCACTCCTTGCGACTTCTTTTACGGGCATGAGCCAGCAGTCGTTGCCCAGGCAGCCAAATACCCCACCCCCTCCATACCCTTCAGGGAATTCCCGACGAGGGACCCCCTTACTACCTAAGAAAAGGGCATGGCGTATGGCGCCTTTACACAGGAGACGACCATTCCTTGCAGGTATGCGCACGGGCCGGCAGTTCGCCGCAGTCGTGGGTGTAGAGCCAGGCCGTGGCTTTCTCGTAGAAAAGGCGGACCGCCACCGGCATCCCCAGGTCGCGTAGCCGCCGCGCGAGCGGGCCGGACGTCTTGGCGTCGCGGTTGTCGGAGGCCGCCTTGACCATCTTGGCGACGCGGTCCGAGCGGGCGGCCTCGTACGCCGAGAGGGCGGCCGCCGCCGAGGGCACTGCGGCCAGCGACTGCGCCAGGACCAGTGCGTCCTCCAAGGCCATGGATGCGCCCTGCCCCGCACTGACCGGGTGTCCAGCGTCACCGAGCAGCACGATGCGGTCGTTGTGGCGGACCGGAATCGCGTCGAGCCCGTGCATGAGGGTGGGGCGATGCAGTTCGACGGTGGCCGCGAGGATCGCGGACGGCAGCTGTTCGTGCCGATAGGGCCCGGCCAGGCGGCGCAGCCATTCCTCGTCGGTGAGGCTGAGTTCCGGCTGCACCGGGCAGGAGACCTGGGCCGACCACCAGACCTTGCCACCAGGGACCCCGAGGTGGATGAAGGCGCCGTTGCGGGCGAAGGTCAGGTTGAAGATGCCGGGTTCGATTTCGATGCCGTCGGCGATACCCGAGATGCTGTAGAGGCCGGCGCACTCGGGGGCAGGTGCGTGCGGGTCGAACAGCGACCGGGTGGCCGACCAGATGCCATCCGCGCCGATGAGCAGCGACGCCTCCGCCGTACGGCCGCTCGCGAATAGCCCACCTACGCCCACTTCGCGGACAAGAACGCCCTGCTGCAGGATCTGAACGCGCAGGCCGACACGGAGATCGGCGCGGACGGCCACCCGACCGATCACGATCTGACAGACCCCGACCAGCTGCGTGAGCATCTGGCCGTCACCTGGCGCGTGATCCGCGACCACCTGCCGGTGGTCGTGGCCCTGATGCAGACGAACTTCGCCGGCCCGCCCGGCGAGGGCCGTGCATGGGCGAACCTGACCGAGGAGACGAGCACCCTCCGCGAGCACCTGGACTGGCTCCGCCGGCGCGGCCACCGGCTCCCGGGCGACCCGGCGCTGGTCGCCGCCGCGATGGGTGCGATGGTTTCGGTGCTCGGGTTCGCTGTCATCACCGCAGGGGAAGGCGGCCCGCAGGCCACCGACGAGGAGGTCGTCGAGACCCCCACCGCCCTCCTCCGGCACGGCCTGGCGGAACCCGCGTCCAGCACGAGTTGACCAAAGGCAGGGGATTCGCCCGGACTCGCACGGAGGCCGAGAGACGGCGCAGGCATCCGGACACCACCATCGGCGATGGCGAAGCAGGCACACTGCCAGTCCCCGCGCTGCGTAAAGCAGTTGGCGGAACTGGAGAAACACCCGCCGTACTCGGGTGCTCCCATGCCTCGAAGACGCCGCCCTCTATTTCTGCCCCCGGGCGCCCCGAGCTGACCACTGGGCGTGTATGCCCACCGTGGGCCACATGAGAGGGCACACCTGGTCAGCCGACTAACGCAAGACCGCTTAGGGGTGACCAGTGGGAAGGCCACCTCCCCCAGGCGGCGGATGCAGTCGCGCCCCTCGAAGGATGCCTGGGCGCGAAGCTTTGGCGACGATCGACGCGTCTGTCATCACACACCTGGTGAGGTCCACGAATGAAACTCCCGAACACCGCACACACCTCCCTGCCCTGGCGGATCCACGAGATCACATCCGACTTCCGCCTCTATGACGTGTGGGCGCTGCCGACACCGGGAGGCCCTCACGACTTCGGGCATCTGGTGCGGCAGACCACCGGAGGCGACACGTCGGACAACCCGTCCCGGGTCGCCCGCACACTCTTCGCGATCCGCTGGAAACTCGGGAAGCTGCTGGACTGGGACAACCCCGACTCCGGCGTCGACTCCCGGGTGCCGACGCTGCGCAACCGACTGCCGGCCGATCTGCGCGACGGCTCGTTCGGACCCGAGTTCGAGCGTCTGCCCTTCCGCTCGATCTACCTGACGGACAACGAATGGGCGTCGGAGATGAGCAACCGGACCATGCACGGAGTGATGCACATGAGCTGGGTCCCGGACGAAGCCGCCGGTCACCGTGGCCAGCTGGCCGTCCTGGTGAAGCCGAACGGCCTGTTCGGGAAGGCTTACATGGCCGCGATCGCACCGTTCCGGCACCTGCTCGTGTACCCGCCCCTGATGCGAGGCATCGCAGCCGAGTGGCGAGCCGACCCGCCCCAAGCACCCTCGCCCGCAGGCCACTGGACGTAGAGGGTGGGGTGCATCATGCGGCGGGGCGGGGGGGCGCGACGGAACGGTGACCGGTGTGCGTCTGCCCCGACCACCTCCCGGGCGGTCGGGGCAGCTGCGCAGGCGGGGTTGGGCCGTAGTTCTCGCGTGCTCGATGCCCACCAAGGATCATCGCACCCGCCTGTGGCATAACGCCCACTCTCCCACCGGCGGGTTCGCCAGCTTTTCCGTCAGCCCGGCACCTGCAGCGCGGCGCGTTCCCCGCCCTCCGACCGCGGCCGGGGCTTGAATCATTCGCCCGACGGTGAACCGGTTGGCCACGGCAATGGCAGGCGGCGAGACTGCCTCGATGACTTTACTGCTGACCAGTAGTCAGATCACCCGGTACCTCGACCTCGATGCCGCCCTGGCCGCCCTGCGTGCAGGTTTCGCCGCCGCGCCCGCCGGCCCCCGCCCGCTGCGCACCCACACCGCACTGCCCGGTCCCGGTACCGCGACGGCGCTGATCCCCGGCCTGATCGACGGCATCCCGGCCTACACGGTGAAGGTCAACGCCAAGTTCCCCGGCGCCACACCCGCCCTGCGCGGCGTGGTCTGCCTGCACGATCTGACGGACGGCGCGCTGCTGGCCGTACTGGACTCGGCCGCCGTGACCTCCTGGCGAACAGGCCTGGCCGCAGCGCTCGCCACCCATGTCCTGGCCCCAGAAGGCGCCGACAGGGTGAGCATCATCGGCGCGGGGGCACAGGCGCGGATGGTGCTGCGGGGGCTCGGCCGGCTCCGTGCGGTGAAACGGCTGACGGTCCATGACATCGATCCGGAGCGGGCAGCGGCCTTCGCCTCGGAGCATGGACAGCTGCTGGGGATTGCCGTGGATGTGGCCGCCGACCCCCCGTCGGCCGCCGCCGGTGGCGGGATCGTAGTCCTGGCGACCTGGTCCCGAACTCCCCTGCTCGAACTCGCCGATCTGCGCCCGGGCACGCACCTCACGAGCCTGGGCGTGGACGAGCCCGGTAAGGCCGAGCTGGCGGACGACTTGCTGAAGGAGGCCCGTATGGTGGTCGACGACCTCGAACTGGCACAGGCCGTCGGCGCCTCGCAGGGCCACGGGCCAATCGCCGACGCGACCTTCGGGGAGATACTGCGGGGCGAACGCCCAGGCCGCGAGGACGACACGCAGCTCACCGCATACACCCCGGTCGGCCTGCCCTGGCAGGACCTGGCCCTGGCCTGGCCCACATACCAGACAGCGTGCGCGGCCGGTGACGCTCCGAGCGTGGACTTCCTGGCATGACGGACCACAGCCGGGCTTGCAGCTCGATGTCGATCCGCTGCACGTGACGGCCTTCCCGAGATGCGATTGAACTCGCTGATCCGATATCGGCACTAAACGCATTTCGGAAACCCGCACCTGGGCAATGCGGCCGAATGGAATAGGAATAGGCTGCTGCACGTCACCTTGGCGCCCGAGGCCATGACGGCCGCCCCATCCCCACTGTGCGGGGCCGTCGACCCGCACCCGCGCTATACGCGCCGGGCGGCCCCCCGAATGCCCCAATGCCCCGCCCACAGCGTTCTGCCACACCCTTTAAAGAGCGCAACCAGCCGGGCCAGCAACCACTGGATCAGTGCTCCGCTGCGGGGACAGGACGCCACCCTGGAACGGCTCCGCGTTGACCGGCAGCTCGAGGAGGCCCTGACCCACGAGCCGGACCCACTGCATCTCGCCGAGGTCTTCGGGCTCGACGAGAAGACCGCGATGCGCTGCGCGGACTCCGCACGAGCCCTGCTGGAACAGGCCGCTGGAAAGCACCTTCGATGAAATCTGCTCGACCCGGACGCACCATGAAGGGAATCATGAACGAATGACGTCGACCGAAGCAGCAGCGATCGCTCTACAGGACCATGCCGCCCTCTGGAGCATGGGGGAAATCCGCGCGAGCGAGGTCGTCAATGCCGCCTGTGATGCGCTCGTCGCCGGACTCGACACCCCCGGCCTTCGGATCCTCGCCGCCTGCACGCGCGCCGAGGCGGACTACGACGTTCACGACCTGCTTCCCGCAGCACTCGCCGAACTCGGCCTCACCTTCTATCCGGTCGCTAGCGAGGCCGGTCAGGAAGCCGTCGCCCGAGCACTCGCACGCCGCATGCTCGCCGGAGAGCTCACGCCTCGGGAGTTCACCTTCCGGATTCACCAGCGCCACGGACATGAGCTGTCCCTGACCGAGCGCCTCGCTGAACTCGACGACGAGTACGGCATCCTCGAATACGGCGACCGAACCTTGGACCAGGTCGATGCCGAGGTCACGGCCGAAGCCCACCGACTCGCGAACCACCCCACGGTTCCCGCCGAACCCACGGATTCGCCCAGCTGATGCACACGGACCGACCCGTAAGTTCACGCTGAACAGACTTCGGTTTCCCTCAACCCACGGGCCTCTCCGGGTGTGAGTAGTTGAGGTACGAGAAATCCCGGTGAGAACGGTCTTGCTGGGGCTCGCCTACCTCGTGTGGACTTCGACCTGACGGGGGGCGGCGCTGACGCGCAGTTCGCGCAGGTCGGGGGTGTGGTTGTAGAGGGTGCCCGGGGAGATGCCGAGGAGCTTGGCGACGAGGTGATGGAGCGGCCCTGGTCGGGCAGCAGGTCGCGGGCGGCCTTGATGACTTCCTCGGTGGCGACGGTGGGACGTCCGCCGACTCGGACGCTGGCGCGGGCGGCGGCCAAGCTCTCGTTGGTGCCGATGACGATGAGTTCGCGGATGAACTCGGCGAGGGCGGCGAAGGCGTGGAAGACGAGCCGGCCGCCGGGGGGTGTCGAGGTTCTCGTGCAGCGATGTGAAGCCGATCCCTCGGTCGCGGAGTTCGGCGACCATGTTGATGAGGTCCTGCAGGCTGCGGCCGTAGCGGGCGAGGGAGGGGACCACGAGGGTGTCGCCGGGGTCGAGGAAGGCGTGGCACGCCTTCAGCTCCGGGCGGAGCGCGTTCTTGCCGGACTTCTTGTCCGCGAAGATCTTCCGGCATCCGGCGGCCGTGAGCGCGTCGGAGACGGGAGGGCCAGCCGGCTGCGGTGCGCACTGGTGAGCGATCGAGCTGGTCACACGTGTTCCTTGGTCGGGGCGAGGAGAAAGCGCAAAGGGTTGCGGCGGGTGATCAGGTCGATCATGTCGTCGTCGATGCCTGCCGCGCGTGCCTGGGGCAGGAAGGACCGGAAGAGGTGCCCGTAGCCGTGGCCTCCCTCGGCCTGCAGGTATCGGTGCCGCGAGATGTCACAGCTGAGCAGCGCCCGGTCGGCGTGTCCTGCTTCGAGGAGGGCGAGCAGGAGGCGCAGGCGGGTGGCGTCGTCGGTGTAGTTCGCTTTGCCCACCGTGTCGAACGCGACGTAGGCGCCTGCCGCGGCCAGTTCGCGATGGACGATGGGGTCGTGGAGCAGGTCCTGATGGCCGATGCTCACGCGGTGGGCGGGCAGTCCGGCACTGGTGAGCAGTTCCAGTTGGGCCGGGCCGCCCTGGCCGAGGTGCGCGTGGGTGGCGACGGACAGGCCGGTGGCGGCTGCCGCGCGGGCGGCGGCGGTCAGAACGCGTCGTTCGGCCTTGCTGGGCCGGGCCCCGTGGCTGCCGACCTCGCCGATGACGCCGGGGCGGATACCGGTGTGGGCGATGCCGTGCTCGATCTCGTCCCGGAGGCGCTGCGTGAGCAGGTCGGTGCCGGCGGCGGCGACCTCGGGCGGGTGGAAGGACTGGTGGTACCAGCCGGTGGCGGCGACCACCGCCACCCCCGATGCCCGGGAGATGCGCGTCAGCGCGTGCGGGTCCCGGCCCATGCCCCGGCAGGTCAGCTCGATGACCAGGGCCAGGCCGTACTCCTGGCGAAGGCGTGCCAGCTCGGCGGCGACCGGGGCCGCATGTGCGCCCGGTAGCAGCACGGCGTTGCGGTCGGTCTTCCGTCTGAGGTCCAGGGCCAGGTGTTCGTGGGCCAGCACCGGCCCCTGGACGCACGAGGCCGGAAGCGGGCCGTGGACGGTCTGCACAGGGCGCATGACCGGATCGATTCCCTCCCCCCGGCCTGTGAAGACCACAGGAGCGGATGCTCCACGCCGCCGGTGTGAAGGACACGCCCGCCGGTCGGTCCTGACCACCCAAACAGCTCGCCGGCCAGGGTCGGGGTGGGTAGATCTCCCGCTATGGCACTGAAGCCTCAGCAGATCCACCGCATCACGGCCACCATCACCGCCCGCGCGGTACACGACACGGCCCTGGTGGCGCTCGACGGCCGGGCGGGGTCCGGGAAGACGACACTGGCCACCATCCTGGCCGAACACCTGGGCGGCCCGGACAGGGCCACCGTCATCCACGGTGACGACTACCTACTGCCCAGGCCCCTCCCCGAACGCCTGGCCATGGACACCGTGGCAGGCTACGCCGGCTACTTCGACTGGCCGCGCCTGCGCGACCACGTGCTGGTGCCGCTGTCCGGCCGACCGCCGGCCGGCCGCGCATCCCGTCCCGTCACTGCGGGCACCATCCCACGCGGCAAGATTGTCATCGTCGAAGGTGTCCTGACCGTCCGCCCGGAACTGGCCGCCTACTACGACCTGCGCGTCCTCGTCGACACCTCCGCCGACCTGTGCCTGCGCCGCCTGCACGACCGAGGCCGCACCCCCGAACGCGAAGCCTGGATCACGCGCTGGCGCGCCGTCGAGGAGTACTACCTCACCACCACCCGACTGCACACCCGCGTCGATCTCACCGTCCGCGACGGGTACCCGACAGGCCCCACACCACCCCTTCGCGCCACATGACCGCAGCGCGGCCCTGGAAGCGACCGCACTCACGGCTGTCCATACAGAGCGGTCCAGTGACCTCAATTCACATCAATATTGATCACGCATGTTGACGGCAGGCGACTCCCGAGCCGACGTCGAAACGACATCCACGAGAAGCGACACAGCCAGACGGCCCCCGCCCAGGACACACCCGTCCCTCTACTCCTCGCACTCGCCCAGCTCCCGCAGGGGCCGCAGGGGCCGCAGGGCCCCGTCGCTGTGGAAGCGGATGATGGGGTGGCGGCCCTGGAAGTTGATGTGCTCGTGGACCAGCGGGGACAGGCGTGAGCGGATCTCGGGGGAGATCCTCACGCCCCCGGCCTCCAGTTTCTTGACCGCCGCGTCGATGTACAGCGTGTTCCACACCGTAGCCGGGGCAAATGGCTGAACAGTGGGCGTTCGCGCAGGTAGAACGTTCGCGGTCGTGTCCGATCGCGTGCCCGTCCCCCGCGGAGACGCCCCTGAGGGCCTGGCCGTGGCGGAGCGGGCCCTCACGGCTATCTGGTCAAGGCTCTCAGCCAATGTCTCGTGATGATCCGAGGCTCGGCCGGTTCACGCCTGGAATTCAGTGAGGTCGATGGTGTGAACGCGCAGCGGAAAGCCGTACACCGGGTGTGTCGTCTCGCGTTCCGGCACCATGCCGAGCTTGCGGATGACGTTCTCGGAGGCGTCGTCACCCACCCGGTTGATGCTGATGACACGGTCGAGGCCACGGTCCTGGAGCGCGAACTCCAGCGTGGCTTGGGCGGCTTCGGAAGCGTAACCCTGGCCCCAGAACTGCGAGCCGAGCCGCCAGCTGATCGCCACAGCGGGCATCACCTCTGGCAGGAACTCGGGCACCGACAGACCTGTGAAGCCGGCCAGCTCGCCCGAAGCGAGCAGCTCGACGGCGAATAGGCCGAAGCCCTCTTCGTCCCACTCCTCCTCCCACCGCTCGATCGCCTCCGCGGTGTGGTCCAAGTCGCGCACCGGGCCGTCGTCGACCCAGCGCATGACCCGTGGGTTCGCGTGAATGTCCGCCATCGGCGCAAGGTCGTCGTCATGCCAGCGGCGGAGGAGGAGGCGAGGCGTGCGGATCTCGGTCATGGCGCACATCCTGCCGAAGGCAAGGGCCGCATCGGTAATTGGCATTCGATGTTGCCCGGCCCGCCGGCGCGTGAGGCTGAGCAGATACCGGGTGGGGCGATGTCGGCCCCACCCGCCCCTACCCGGTCGTGCCGCCGTGCCCTACCTCTTGGCCAACCTGGCCTCGATGATGCCGATGGTGTTCCGGGCGCGGGCGCCTACTTCGCCATCGGACCTGGCATGGTCGCGGAGTACGGGCAGCGCCGGGTGAGCGGCGACGCCCATGAAGCCCAGGTTGTCCAGCGCCCCCTGCGGATCGTGCGGGATCTGCTCGACCAATGCACGCCACGCGCCGTCCGCGTCACCGGTGATCCGCCACAGCGCATAGGCCGCGGCCACCCTCACCTCGGCCGGCTCCGCCGCGCCGTCACGCAGACTACGGAGGGCAGCGGCGGCGAGGTGGGCCCGCGGGCCCAGCTGACCCAGCTGGTTGCAGGCGTTGACGTCGAAACGCAGGCCACGGCGGCTCGCGGTACGAAGGGTGTGGCCTCGCCGCGCGAGGACGTCCAGCAGCAGGCGCACCACTTCGTCGTCCGCCGACACGCCGACTCCCCTCAGCGCCCCGATGCCGGACAGCCGGAGCTCCGGGTCCGTTCCGGCGGTGATCCGCCGCAGGGCCGACCTCGCCGACTCCTCGGGCAGCCCGTACCGGCGCAGGAACAGGCAGGACTGGTGCGCCGCCTCCAGATCGTCGTATTCGGGAGGGCCGGTGGCTTCGATGCGTCTGCACAGCCGCTCCAGCGTGCCGATGACCTGAGGGACGGCCTGACCGCCGCCGTGCCATCCATAGGTTTCGGTCAGCAGCGAGCAGACCTCGGCGGACGAGATGTCCTCGGCGAGCCGCTCCTGGAGGTGCGGCCATACCTGGTCGGCCAGGCCCTTGGCCGACCGCAACAGCCCAGTGGGGAGGGTGCCCTGACGGATCCGTTGCCGTATCAACGGCAGACACCGGGGGTCGCCCATCCCCGTGAGAATCGCCAGCGCCTTCTCGAACACGACGGGGTCGGGGACGGGGGCACGCACAATCGTGGCCAAGGCATCGCGATAGCCGTCGTGCAGGCGCAGGCGGGTCGTTTTGAGGGCAGCGCATCGCACGTCGGGATCGGGATGGCCCAGCAGACCCGCGACCGCCGATGCATGACCCCCACAACCCTCGCCGTCCTTGGCGAACAGCCGGTCAGCAGCCTTGACGAGTACGGGGGCCGCGGAGGCCTCGATGCGGCCGTCCCACAGCCCGGGAAGCATGCGGGTCAGCCAGCGGGAGCGCAGCGCGGGGGTGGGGCGGAGCCAGGTGTCGACTCCGTGCACGGGGCCGCGCGGCGCCGGCCCGCTCCATTCCGGGTCGCACCATGCCAGCTCCGCCAGCGCAGCCCCGGCCTCATCGGCGCACCGGGCGAGCGCCTCGACCGCTTCGTCGATCACCGCGTCATCGGTTTCCGGGCTCGGCGGCAGAAGCAGGCCCAGCGCCGCCCCAAGCGCCTCGGCCGGGTCCCCTGCCAGGCAGTGGCGCAGATAATCGCGCACCTGCGGGGTATCCGCGTACCGCCCGAGCGCCAGCAGCAGCCCGAGTCTGACCGGCGCGTCGGGGTCGTGCTCGCTGTGCGCGCGGAGCTCGGGGACGATGTCGTCGGGGAGGGCGTCGGTGTAGGCCAACACCACGGCAAGGATGCGACGCACCGCGGGGTCCGGGTGGGACAGCTGCCCGAGGAGTGCGGGCAGCCCCGCACTGACGGCCAGTGACAACTGCTCCGCCCAGTGGCCGACAAGGAAGAAGCCCTCGGCATCAGGGGCTGTTCCCAGCTCCGCGTTCAGCGCTTCCAGCGCCGCACGACTGCGGCTGCCCGGCTCGTCGAGTTCGACATCGAAGTCCCGGTAGACGACGGAGTGCCAGTCGAAGGCGACAGTGTCGGCACCCGATCCGTCACCTGCTCCCGGCTGGCCCGAGGCGTCAGTAGCCCCGGGGCCTGTCGTGTCAGGAGGCGCGGGGCCCGGCCCGTCGACTGATGAGTTCATGAGTTCATTACCGGACTCTAAGGAGGGAAGCCCCCCGTGAAGGCCTCCGAGGTCGCCGGTCGCAGCGACCCTGTGGAGCGAACGGTGCAGCCCGCTCCACAGGGCACGTCCCCTTCCCCGATGCGCCAGACACCGACGGCTTCGCCCAGCGCCACGTCGAGCAGCAGCGAGGTACAGCCGCCCCGAAAATGGCCCTGAGGCAGCTGTGTGATCATCTCGGGATGAGTGCGAGTGGCAGGACAGCAGTGCCCAGATACAGGCAGGAAGCAGCCAAGAGCCCCGCCTTCGTGGGGGACTTCGAGGTACATCTCACCGTCCGGGACGACGGGGACCACGGGGCGGCCGCAGCGCTGGCCGCATACGCGGCGGCCCACCACCTCAAGTGCACCCACATAGTCCTAGAACAGGGAGATGTACCCTCCCAGCCGATGCTGACGCTGCACCGGTCCGGGACGTATGAAGAGGTCCGGGCCGAAGCGGCCGCAAAAGCAGACGGGCTGCGCTCCGCGGGGTTCGACGTCGTGCGGACGAAGATCGAGGCGGCTCCGTGGACCACGGGCGTACCCAGCACGGACGAGGAAGCCGCAAGGCTCGGCCCCGGCTTCTACTTCGAGCATCACCTCAAGCTGCTGCTGGAGCACGCTGCTCCCCTCGACTCCCTGCGCGACCTCGTCGTCGGGCACGGTGCGCACCTCTCACGGAACGCGCGTCGGGTGCGGTCCGACGACAGGGTCGAGCGGTTCGTGACACAGCGGTGCCGGATGATGGGCCTGACCAGCGCCGGACAGCGGCTGGACGCCTTGTCGGGGCAACTGCGCGCCGCGGGCCAGCGCCTCACCGCCATCGAGCGGGAGTTCGTGGTGTACGACGGGAACCTGGCACTCGACGCCGGCTGGCTGGACGAGGAGTGCACAACGACGGGGGAAGGGATCGACTCGTGACGGGGACCGACGAAACGGGTGCAGCAGCACAGTGGCGGGCGTTCAGGTACGGACCTTGGGAGGACACAGCGGTCGTACCGCGGGTCAGGCCCGACGAGGTGACCCGGGCCGAGATGGATCTGCCCACTACCCTGCTTCCCGTACCGGATGACGGTGTCGTGCAGCGCCCGGTCTTCGACCCAGCGGCCACCCACCATGTCTTCGGGATGCGCCTGGGGGAGCCCGCATTCGCGGACACGGCGATCGGGGAGCGGTGGTACGAGGCGCGGCAGCAGGCCCTGCATCACGTACTGACCGCGCTCTCGCAGTCCCCATGGGCCGACCATCTCGTGCTCCGCGGCAGCATGCTACTCAAGGAGTGGTTCGGGGACGCGGCACGCGAGCCGGGAGACCTCGACTTCGTCGTGGTACCGGAGACCTGGCAGTTGTCGGACGACCGCACGGACCAGATGCTCGACGGCATTGCCACCGCGGCCGAGGCGCTGTCCCACCGCGGCGGGCCCGTACGCCTTGACGCACACGCTGCGATCAGCGACGAGATCTGGTCGTACGACCGAGTGCCGGGCCGGCGGCTGGTCATCCCGTGGACGGCCGAAGCCGACGGGGTCCCGGCGGGCAGCGTACAGCTCGACTTCGTGTTCAACGAGCACCTTCCAGCGCCCGCGGAGCCCACTGAGATCCTCGGGCCGCAGGGCGCCACCCCGGTGGTGGTTCACGCGGCGACCCGTGCGCTGTCGCTCGCCTGGAAGGTGCTCTGGCTGGTGAGCGACCGGCATCCCGAGGGAAAGGACCTCTACGACGCCGTCCTGCTCGCGGAGAGCACCGAGTTGCCGTTCGCCCTTCTGCGCGAGGTGTTCCGAGGCGTGGACGGCGGCTGCTACGACCGCTATCCGGTCCTGCTGCAGACCATCTCCGAAATCGAACGGGACTGGTCCGAGTTCCGCAAGGAGTACCCGCACCGTATCGAGACCATGACATCGGATCCGTACGTCGAGCACACCTACGTCCATCGCCTCGTGACGGCACTGGAGCCGACGTTTGCCTGCGATGACGGCAGTGGCGCCACCGCTGCGTACCAGCAGCGTGCCGCCTGGTTCGCATCGCTGACTTCGGAATGCGCGGCAGTTCTGGCTGAGCACGGCATGGACGCGGTGCAGGACCTGCTGCTGGAGCGGAACATCACGTTCGACAACGCGGTCGTCATCACACGGGAGCTGGCCGGTCGCGACGCATGTGACCTGCGGGATGCAGCCGCAATGGTGTCGGCCTTCCGCAGGGACCATCCGGCTGTCGGCCGGCGGACGTGGCTGCTCGCCGACCCGGATGAGGTGGTGCAGCAGCTGAGCGGCGGCGAGACCGGAACGCCGGCCTGAGCAGAGGGCTTCGCGCCGGCAAGGATTGCCTCACCGACACACCCACTCCGGCCGGCCCGACACCACGCGAACGTGACGTGCCGGTGACGGCCCGCCTTCTGCAGCTCGTCGACGTCCGACAGGGCAGGACGGGCTTCGCGCCGCGCTGATATCGGAGTGCGCAAAGGCCCGGGAGAGTGTCACAGTCACTGCCGTGACCTTGATGAACGTGCTCGTCGACTTCGCCCGAACCGGCCGGATCGGTCCGCTTCACTGCGGAATGCCCCTGGCTGAGGCTGCGGACCTCCTCGGCCCGGGGCGGCCGCACCCCGCCATCCTCATGAAGGGGCCCGACATTGACGGCTACCCGTACTCCTGGGACGGACTCAAGCTGGACGTCACCCAGGGGGCGGTCAGCGGCATCTGGCTCCACCTCTGGCCCGGTTCGACAGCGACACTCCCCGCTCTCGTCCTGCCCGAATCGGAGTCATTCGCGGCCGCCGTGCTCCGCGAGGAACTGGTCACGGCCCTGGACGCCGCAGACTGCGAGCATCACGTCAACGACACCCTCACCTTCGGCCAGCAGTCCAGCATCCTCACCCGGCCCGCTGACGTCTACGCGGTCTTCAGCCTCCCGGGCCGGGACAACCACGTGCCTCACCGAGATCGTCACTACCTCGACGTGATGCACAAGCACTCAGCTTGACATCGCTGATTCCAGCCCGTCACCCGTACACGGGCCGCCACGCCCCGCCCCGTCGCCCTACCAGCAGGCCAGCGCTCCCGGTGAAACCGCGGAGGAGGCCAACGCCGTCACCCTCGGCATCGGCCCCTACAGCGAGTTCGGCGACGACGGGGAAGTCGCGGCGCTGAAGCTGTTCACCCAGAAGCAAGATCCATCACGGAGACCTCCGAAGGCATACAAAAGGAGCCCCGGCGGCTGCCGGGGCTCCAGAAAACAGATACATGTGGGGTGAAGGGATAAAGGGCCCCCACCCGGGATGCTGACCACCCAGAAACCCGAGGGACGGCCGCGATATGACCACCGTGTGTGAAATTGCCCCGGCTGCCGGAGGAGGACCCTGCCGTGCCGGGGTTCCGCAGCACTGAGCGGGTGGGTCTCGGTCTTTGTGCCGCTGGGCGAGCGCCGAGGCGGTCTCGAAGGGGAACGGTGCCTCGATGCGGGTCACGGCGCCCGGAAGGCGTCATCGCCCCGAGGTACCGGCCGCCGTCCAGCTCGCTGCAGATCAGGCGCAGGGCCGGGTCGAACTCCAGGCGCCAGTAGTGCGGCGCGGTCTCCGCGTACAGCAGGGGCTTGAGCTTGCGGCTCATGGTGCTGTTGCCGGGCGAGACGAGCGCGACGACCAGTTGCGCCGCCTCGGCGTCGATGCTGACGCCGTCCTCGGCGGTCGCGCCCGCGTCGGCGACGACGATGTCCCGCACGACCAGCCCGGACGGCAGGATCACGTTGATGGCCTCCAGCACTTCGACCGGCGCGCTGGCGGCGCGGGCGGCCGAGTCCAGGGCGACGTGGAGTCGGAAGCCGGCGCGCTGACCGGCAGCAACGGCCTCAGCCGTTCCCACTCCTCATCCGTGAGATCACCCCGCCCCATGCCCGGACCAACCAACGAGACAGGCGATAGTCCTAGGTGTACTGATCACGAGCGTTGTTAACGGTCGCTGGGCTTGATCATGGCGAAGGCCTCCGGTGTGGTGGAGGTGTCCTCGTCCAGGCCTCGAGGAGCCCGGGACAGTGGCACTAGCAGGTGGTTGCTGACACGGGCACGAGTGACAACCGAGTGGGGGATGGCCGGTCTTCGCCCGTGAGGTGGCAGGGTCCAGCGGGCCGTTACGCCTCCAGCATGCCGGTGACCAGCAGCCGCAGGGACGCCGCAAGCCGTTGAGCCTCTCCCTGCCCCAGCAGGTGCACGATCGGTCCGTTCTGCAGAGCACCAAGCAGGATATGGGCCAGCAACTCGGCGTCCAGGTCGGGGCGTTCCTCGGTGATCAGCGCGCTGATGTGACCGTGCCAGAACCCGTAGACCGAGTGCTGTTCGCGTGAGTCCTCCTGTGTGTCGCGGGGGGCTGTCGCTGCCTGGCCGAGAGCGGCCAGCAGGCCCTTGTTGCGGCCGACTACGTCCACGACCGCGTCGAAGAAGGCCAGCAGCCGTTGCCTGGGCGGGGCTCCCGGGCCCAGCGGCGGGGGGCCGTCCCATGCGACGAATCCGCTACCACTCGTACGGGGGCCCCGAGGTCCTCACCCTGGAAGAAGTCCCCGTGCCCGTCCCAGAGGCAGGGCAGGTGTGCATACGGGCCGAGGCGATCGCCGCCAATTTCGTGGACACCCAGCTCCGGCGCGGAATGGCCCAGACCGAGCTCTATCCGAGGCCTTTACCCAGGCCCCTTACTGGCGACGTGGTGGGCACAGTCGAGGCGGTAGGGCCGGACGCGGATCCGGTCCTGATCGGGCAGCGGGTCGCCGTGGCCTCCGAAGACGCGTTCTGTGACCTCATCCTCGCGGACGCGCGATGGCTCGTCCCGGTACCTGACGGGCTCGACGCGGGCACGGCCAGCGCGCTGCCGATGGTGGCACCGGTGGCCCTGGGCGTGCTGCGCGCCGGGCGGCTGGCGCACGGCGAGACCGTACTGGTTCACTCCGCGGCGGGCGCCATCGGCCACCTCGCTGTGCAGCTCGCGAAGGTACTCGGTGCGGGTACGGTCATCGCCACGGCCAGTACGGCTGCCAAGCTGGACTTCGCTCGCGCCCACGGCGCCGACATCGGCGTCAACTACACCGATGATGACTGGCCGGAGCAGGTCCGCACGGCCGTACCGGGCGGCGTGGACGTCGTCCTCGACGCGGCCGGCGGCGACATCCTGAGCCGCAGCCTGGACGTACTGGCCCCGTACGGACGGCTGGTGACGTATGGAGCCGCAAGCGGCGAGCTCGGCAGCATCCCCGTCACCGGTCTGTTCGCCCTGAGATCCGTCATGGGGTACTCCCTCATAGCCGCGCATGCGGCTGACGCCGAGCGTGCCGGGACCTGGCTGAACTTACCGAGTACGCGGCCCAGGGGTTGCTACGTACAGCGGTCCACGCCCGGCTGCCGCTGACCGAGACGGCCGAGGTGCATCGGCTGCTGGAGAGCCGTGCACAGCTGGGCCGCATACTGGTCGTCCCGTAGGGCGGCCGGACCGGTACGAACGCTCATTGTCACGGCTGACAAACAGCGAGCACCAAGCGCAGCTACACGCCTGCATGCATCAGGGATGCATCCGCCACAGCAAGCGACAGAACAGGGGTTCAGACGCCGGCTCTGACACCTGCCGCTACTTACTACCGACGGCCCGCCCTGACGAGCGGCTGGCCGTCCCGCGTTTGTGGCCATGCCAGTGCCGTCATCTCTCATCGACATTCACGGGTCCATTGATCATCAGGTGACTCCGGAACCTGGCGACAAACGCTGTTCTTCGTCAGGCTCTGGTCCACTTCTTGTGGTGCGGTCACTCGCTGTCGGATCCGAAGCCGAGTTCCTGCGGCAGGTATTCCCAGGCGATCCCGGTGTGCAGCACGAACAGACGAGAAATACGCGGGTATCAGGATCAGCGACCGAGGAATGACCAGCGCCGTTTCCTACGCGGCGTAGGTTCCGGCTCGATCTCTCGCGGCGCGGGGCGATCCGGTCCGGCTTCAGCCCCACCTTGTCGGGGTGCACAGAAGCGGCCGGCGCGTTACTGCTGGTCGCCGCTAACCTGCTCGGTCTCGGCCTGGTCGGTGCCACCGTGGTCGAAGACGTCCAGGACCAGACCGTGACTGTGCCGGATACCGGGGCGGGCGACTGAACGAGCGGATACGGTTCCCCCATGACGAAAACTGCCCGGACCATGAAACGTACGGGAACCCTCGTCGCGGCAGCCGCCGTGACCGCGCTCGCCTTCCCCGCCCAGGCCCACGCCGCTGCCGTCGCCTGCGGCGGCGGGGTCTCGACGCAGAACATCGGCGCCCGGGGCTGTATTTCCGCCGAACGCTGGAAGGACGGGGGGATCTTCTGGCGCGACATCACCGCCCACGCCCTCATCACCAACTCCCGCTCCCACGCCTCATGGGTCGAGTACGAGGCGTACCTCCAGGCGGGCGGCGGCGACTGGGTGAAAATGGGCAGCGGCCGGACCATCGTGGAGCGGCGTTCCACGGTCGGCCCGATCGCCATCGCCTCCAAGTCCCGCATCTGTGACACGGTCAAAGCCACGATCCGCGTCCACGTGAGGCCGGCGGGGGGCGCCTGGTCGAACTGGTCCAGCGCGGCGACCTCGCAGTGCCAGACCTGACGCTGCCAGACCTCGCACACCGCAGCGCCCCCGCCTCCGCGACCAGGAGGACGGGGGCTCTCGTGTTTTCTGCGGGGGACTCATGCGGCCACGGGACGCCTGTGCAGTTCCTTCGCCGCCTTCGCGGTCTCCCGCTTCAGACGCGCCTCGAACTCCTCGCGTGTCTCTACCCGCAGCCGGTCCGGGTACCGCTTCATCGGAACCTCCTCCCCAACGCCGCGAACCGCGCAGCGATGGCGTCACGGTCCATGTCGACCTTCCCCGGCACCCGGGACAGGAACCAGTCGGCATACCAGCGGACCGGCGCCCGATGCAGCACCTCGTCCGCCCCCTTCTGATCGGTGGCAGCCGCGTTCGCCCGCGCCCGCGCATCCCTGCGCACTGCGCACACCTCGGCGACCGCCTCCGCGTCCTGCCCGATCCGCTGAGGCATCTGACGGTGGCGCCCCGCAGCGATGTCCCCCAGCCGCTGCTCCAGCCGTGCCGCATCAAAAAACCTTTGCCCCGCTGTAACGTGACGCGCGGTTCGGCTTCTGGTCCGGGGTTATGTGCGTGACCGCGGGCTCTGGCCCACTTCGTGCGGTCGTGTGACTCTCGGTCACGCCAGCAGGACTCGTTTGCGGAGGAGTTCAAATCCTGCGCGGCCGAACATCTGACGCTTAAGCATCTTGATCCGGCTGACGTGGCCTTCCACGACTCCGGAGTTCCAGGGAAGCGTGAGGCCGGCGATGACGGTGTCGAGGTCGCGTTCAAGGCGCTGGGCGAAGTGCCGGAGACTAGGCAGGTCGGCAGCAGAGGTGACCGCTTCGATCCAGGTCGGCAACTGGTCGCCCTGGAGGTGAGCGACCATATGGCCGAAGGAACGCACGTGCCCGGAGAGTGCGGTGAGTTCGTGGCAGTTGACCAGGACGGCTTTGAGCTGGATCCGGTCCTTCGGGCAGGGCGTCGGGGTGGGTGAGGAGCCGGCGTGTGACGGCGCGGGCCGAAGGCGGGCGAGGAACCACTGGTTGGGGCTTGCCGCGGAGATTCCTGCTGACGTAGTCGCGGACGCCTGCGTAGCCGCGGGGACAGCCCTGTTCCTTGATCTCCTCCCATAGTTTCCAGGCGTTGGTGCAGCCTTCCTGCCAGCGCTGACGTTCACATCCGCCGCGCCACAGGACGATCCGTTGAGGTGACATCCTTGCCGGATGCTCCTGCCCTCTACTTCCCCGCAGACCCAGCGACTTGAGTGCGTCCGCATCGAAGACCCCACGGGGTCCCACCAGTGGACCGGCGTTCCTGGAACGACCGCCGGAACGTGGCTAGGCAAGGAAGCTCTGGGGATCCTCGACCTCGTGGCCGATCTGCCGACGGGCGACGTCATGCGCTGCTTCATGCCCGGATACGGCATCCGAGCGCACAACGCCGATCAGGTCCTCTTCGAGATCGCCTTCTGCTTCCAGTGCCACAACGCACTCATCCTCCAGCCCGCCCCTTACAAGCGACGTGGCCTCGTCGGCTTCAACGCCGATAGCCGGCGTGCCCAAGACCTCCTGGCGCTGTTTAATGCCCTTTGATGCCCTTCGGCTGAGCAGCAGGACTCCCGTCGCCATCGCCAGGCCCAAGGGGAGGAGCCCGAGGTCCCGCTGGGACGCGCCCGGGAGCAGGGGGACAGGCACAGCACCACCGCGAAGATCCCGGAGAAGATCTTCACGAAGCCCATGGCGATCTGACGGCCGAACCAGGTCCGCAGCAGCACGGGGCAGGTTCCCCCTCAACTCGCCTGGGGTGAAGGCCGAGCCCCGCCCACGTTGTCGACGAGAGCAGCCACGTATTCGGGGTCTTCGTCAACCAGGAGATGACCGCTGCCAGCGGCCACGTGAAGGTCGATACCGAGTGTTCTGCGCACGGCGGGGCCGAGGCGTCGAGGTGGTAGGAAGGTGTCATGCTCACCCGCGACGGCGCAGCGGCGAGCAGTGGTTGGGGGCAGATCCGCGATCCCTGGGGATCCGCTTGAGCGGACGTGTCGGGCGATGAGCGTCATCCACTCAACCAACTCGGGACGTGGTTGGTGGCCGGGCGCATGCATGGCTCTCAGGAGCCGGGCACTGCGTTTCGGCGTCGGACGCAGGTACCACGCAGCAGAGGCGGCCATCACGCCGGCGGTGACCCGCAGCCTCGCCAGCCCGCCTGGGCACACCAGAACCTGTCGTTCGATGCACGGCGCAGCGCACGAGACGGTGACGGCGGCGCCGAAAGAATGGCCCAGGACTGTCACGGGACCGGCCGACAACTCCTTCAGCGTCTCGCCCAGCCAAGCGCCATACCAGGACAGTCCGCCACCAGAGGGCCCACGCTCTGCGGCACTGAGACCAGGCTGCCCCGGGACGTCCACGAGTAAGACCCGGTGGCCGGCAGTGACCAGGGCCGTCGCCAACGGCAAGGAAGAAGCAGCATTGAAATTGGTACCGGGGACGAACACCACCGTCGTCGAGCCGGAGCCCGCAGCCACTACGTGAGTGGGCGCCTCTTTGGCCGTCACCTTCATGCGCTCATGCGGAACCGTCCATCGATCAAGCTGATCGGCACACCAGCCCTGGATGGACTGCCGGCCCCTCTCACTGCGATAGATCGAGCCCATCCAGCGAGTATGCCCCTGCCCGGGGCAGCCCCTTGCACCAGGGCGCGCCGCACGGACCGCGCACACCGGACGAGCCGATGTGGCTGTCCGTCGATCAGCTCGAAGTCCTCACCAGCACCTCACTCCTGACGGACCCAGCCACCGTGGCTACGGCCGTCGTCGAGCGGTGCGGCCCCTATATCTGCATTCTCGACGCCGAGACCAGCCAGGTGCCGGTGTGGACCGAGGCCGGCACCTGGTGGACACCACTGCTGAGTCGAACGACCTGGGGGAACCGGTCGAAACCTTCGAGCAGCGCCAGGACGCCGGCGGCGTGGGCCGGCGGCGGCGCCGGCCCACCGGGCTCTTACTTCCCGAGGCTATGCCCGTGTGACTCCGAAGCGAGCCACACCTGCGGCGTCATCGGCTGGCGTGGTGTCGTACCGCTCGAAGCCGGCCTTCTCCAGAACGCGGACGGAGGCCGGGTTCGACGGTTCCACGCCGGCGGCCACGGTGTGGACGCCGGGTGCGGCGAGGGCGAAGGCGGTGAGCGCCCTCGTGGCCTCGGTGGCGTAGCCCCGGCCGCGTCGGGAGGCGACGATGCCGTACCCGAGTTCGAGGACCCCCTCGGCGGGCGGCCAGAACAGGCCGATCGACCCGATGACGAGACCGCTGTCCCGCTCGATGATCAGCCGGTGGCCGTACGCGCCGAGCCAGGCGGGGTGGTCGCCGAGGAGGCTCGCGATGACGCCGTCGCCTTCGGAGGGGAAGTCTTTGGCCCAGTCGGCCGGCCGGGTGCTGCTCTCGCATTCGAGGACGGCGAGGGCCTCGGCCGCAGTCCAGGTGCGGAGGACGAGCCGCTCGGTGGTCAGCTCGGTGAGGTCCTTGGAAAGGTGGGAAAGGGAGGAATGCACGTGTGACTCCTGGTCGTTGGAACGACCCGGACCGCGTCGCGTCGCTTCAGCGCGCGGACCGGAAAAGGGCATGCCGAGGAAGGCCGTTGACGGCCATATTCATCAACCTCCCTGGACCGGAGCCGTGTTCGCGTGCTTTCCGCGCCGAGGTGACCGTAACAGGTCGAGCGGAGAGCTTTGAGGTCAGGCTGGGTTGCGTCAGCCCTGGTCTTGGCACAAAGTCCATTGCCCTATCAGCGGGTGCCGAAGCGGTCCTGAGAGGCCAGGGCGACGTCCGCGTAGCGGGCGGCCCAGGTGCCCATCGCGCGGATGGGCACCAGCAGGGCCGTGCCGGCCTCGGTGAGGAGGTAGTCGACGCGCGGGGGCGCCTCGGCGTAACGGCGGCGCTCCACCAGGCCGTTGTACTCCAGCCGCCGCAGGGCGTCGTTGAGCACTTTGGGGCTGATCCCGCCGATCCGGTCCAGCAGGTCGCGCGGGCGCATCGGGCCGCCCTCGCCGAGGATGAAGACCACCACGCTGTCCCATCGGTTCGCCAGCACCTCGAAGGCGACCCGGGCCCGGCAGTCCGCCGCGAACCCGTCCCCCGCCAGCTCCTCATGCTCTCCCATACGCCCATCCTGCCCGGCCGATGCACACCGCGCGGTGTGCATCGGCCCGCCTAGCGTTCGGGTCATGACATCCCACGAGGCAAGAGCAAAGGGGAGCAGCACCATGCGCATCGGCATTCTCGGTACGGGCTCGATGGCCACCGCCCTGGGCGGTGCCTGGGTACGGGCCGGACACAAGGTCCTGGTGGGCGGGCGGAACGTAGCGGCCGCGGCCACGGCCGCGGCGAGGATCGAAGCCGCCGGGCACGGCGACCTGGCCGAGGCGGCTGCTTACGGCGAGGCCGTCCTGATGGCCGTACCAGCCGACCGCGCACCGCGGTTGGCCCGGGAGCTCGCCCCGGTTCTGGCCGGACGGACGGTGCTCGACTGCACGGTGCCGATGGAGCCCGGCCCGGACGGGCCCTCCCTGACCACCGCCGGCGGCACGGACTCCGTCGCCGCGCGCATCGCGGCCGCCGCGCCGGACGCCGGTGTCGCCAAGGTCTTCGGCATCTGCCACGAGAGCATCTGGACCCTGCCGCGACCCGTCTTCGAGGGCGCGCCCCTGGCGGTGCCGTTCTGTGCCGGCACGCCCACCGCGGCCGACCTCGCGGCAGAGTTGATCACGTCGATGGGCTGCTCCCCCCTGCCGTGCGGCGGCCTGTCCCGCGCGGGGCTGCTGGAGGCGGCCGCGGTCCTCGCCATCGGCGTGTGGTGGTCCGGCGGCGAGGCACGTCACGCCTTCCCCTCCCCCGCCCTGGCACCCGGCGCGGTCGACGACGAGCCCTAGCTCGGGCATCGGGCGTACGAGACTGGGGGCGTTCGACGAGGGGCAGGCCGCGGGCCGGCTGCCGGTGCCGCTGTCGGAGGCGAACTGCACGACAGCCGGCCACACCCGGGCCGACGTCCTCATCGGCGAAGCCCTCGCCCCGCCCTCGACCCACTGATGTTCCGTGGGGCAGGGAGCGTTCGGGAGTTCACGACGGTGACCCGGGTGCTGTAGGCGGCCCTGGCCCGCGATGGTCACGTTGCGACGGGTTCGGGCGTCTCGGCTCGGTGCTCGGCGGCCGCCAGTACCGGATAGTCGGTGTACCCGGTCTCACCGCCCGTGTACATCAGGCCCTGGTCTCGCACCGGGTTGAGCGGTGCGCCGATGCGCAGTCGTTCGACCAGGTCGGGGTTGGCAAGGAACGGCCGGCCGAGTGAGATCAGGTCGGCTCCCGCGGCGAGCAGCCGCTCGGCCTGGTGCTTTCCGCCGTCGGCCGGCAACGGCCTGCCCCACCCGAGGACCGGGTTGGCGATCAGGGTGCCCTGCCAGGTCTTCCGAATCTCCTGGAAGAGGGGCTGGTCCGGATCCGCGAAGACGACGTGCAGGTAGGCAAGACCGGCATCGGCCAGGGCAGCGATGAGCGCCGGGTAGATGTCCTCGGTGTCGCCCTCGTCGATGCCGTTGACGGTGAGTCCGGGCGCGATCCGCACACCTACCCGCTCCGGGCCGATCGCGTCGGCGACGGCCCGGACCACCTCGACCGTGAACCGAATGCGGCCGGCCACCGAGCCGCCGTAGGCGTCGGTACGGTGGTTGGTACCCCGCGCAAGGAACTGGTGCAGGAGGTAGCCGTTGGCGCTGTGCACCTCCACTCCGGCAAAGCCCGCGTCGATGGCGTTGCGGGCGGCGGCCACGAAGTCGGCCACGGTGGAGTGGATCTCGTCGATGGTCATCTCACGCGGCACGACGGAGGGCTGGTGCCCGCCGGGAGTGTAGATCGTCTCCGGAAGCGGGACCGGCGAGGGCGCGACCGGCGTCAGCCCGCTGTTGTCGGGGTGGCCGACCCGGCCACCGTGCTGCAACTGCAGGAACATCTGACCGCCCGCAGCGCGCACGGCGTCGGTGACGCGTCGCCATCCGGCCACGTGTGCCTCGTTGTAGATCGCGGTGATGTTGGGGTAGGTCTGTCCCACGGCGTTCGGCGTGGAGGCTTCGGCGATGATCAGTCCCGCGGAGGCGCGCTGGGCGTAGTAGGTGGCCATGATCGGTTGCGGGACACCGTCGGCCCCGGCGCGGTTGCGGGTCATCGGCGCCATCACCAGGCGGTTGGGCAGGCGCAGGGTGCCGAGGCGGGCGGGTTCGAAGAGGCGGGAGTCAACCGGTGTGTTCGTCATGCCGGTACGGTAGAACCTGACATCAGTGTCAGGTTCAAGTCCTGAGTCGGCATGCGGGGTGGGGAATGCGGATCGGTGAACTGGCTCGGCGCAGTGGGGTGAGCGAGCGTTCGCTGCGTTATTACGAGACGCAGGGGCTGCTGAGGGCCGAGCGTACTCCGGGCGGCCAACGGCACTATGGCGAGTGGGCGGTGGACCGGGTCATCCGCATCCAGGCACTCTACGCCGCGGGGCTGAACAGCAAGAAGATCGCGCAGCTGCTCCCTTGTATGCGTGACGCGGACGGTGCCCCGAGCGAGATCGCCACCCCACGGCTGGTCGACGAACTCACTGCGGAACGGGACCGCATCAATGGAATGATCACCGACCTGATCCGCTCCCGCGACGTCCTGAACGAAGTCATCGTGACGGCCTCGGCCGGAGTGCATACCCCCGCCGTCTCGCACGCCGACACGGCCGGGGCCGCCGGCGGATAGCGCGGGCACTGGGCCCGGCGCCGGCCTCGTTCTCGCACCCGTGGCTCAGGACGCCGCCGCGGTGAGGGCCTGCTCGGTCCACAGGACCTTTCCGCCGGTGGTGTAGCGGGTGCCCCAGCGCTCGGTGAACTGGGAGATCAGGAAGAGTCCGCGGCCGCCCTCGTCGGTCGTGCGGGGGTGGCGCAGGTACGGTGAGGTGCTGCTCCCGTCGGACACCTCGCAGATCAGCGACTGACTCAGGATCAGCCGCAGCTGGATCGGGCCGGTCGCGTAGCGGATCGCGTTGGTGACCAGCTCGCTGACCACCAGTTCCGTGGTGAAGGCCAACTCCTCCAGGCCCCACATTTCCAGCTGCCCGGCGGCGTCGGCACGGGCCTCGGCGACGATCGCGGGGTCGGCGGGCAGGTCCCAGGAGGCGCAGCGGTCCGCGTCCAGTGCGCGGGTTTCGGCCAGCAGCAGCGCCACGTCGTCCTGCGGCTGGGTGGAGACCAGCCCGTCGATGACGTGGGCGCAGAGCCGGTCGAGCGTCAGGCCCGGTGCGGCGAGGGCGCGTTGCAGGCGCTCCTTGCCGCTGTGCCCGCCGAGGCCGGAAGCGGAACCGGACAGCAGGCCGTCGGTGTACAGCGCGAGCACACTGCCCTCGGGCACCGCCAGCTCGAAGGATTCGAAGGGCAGGCCGCCGACGCCCAGTCGCGGGCCCACGGGCAGTTCGACGAAGGTGACGGTGCGGTCGGGGGCGACCACGGCGGGTGCGGGGTGCCCCGCGCTGGCCATGGTGCAGGTGCGGCCGACCGGGTCGTAGACGGCGTACAGGCAGCTGCTGCCGCGTGTCCCGGGGCCCGGCCGGCTGTCCTTCTCCTCCCGCACGACCCGGCCGACCACGTCGTCGAGGTGGGCCAGCAGCTCCTCGGGGCGCAGGTCGAGGGCGGCGAGCGTCTGGACGGCGGTGCGCAGCCGGCCCATGGTCGCGACGGCGTCGATGCCGTGGCCCGTCACATCGCCGACCACGAGAGCCACCCGGGCACCGGAGAGTGCGATGACATCGAACCAGTCGCCACCCACGTCGCCCAGCTCGTTCGCCGGACGGTAGGCGGAGGAAACGCGTACCGCGTCCTGCTCGGGGGAGCTCTGCGGCAGCAGGCTGCGCTGGAGGGCGAGCGCCGCCTCGCGCTCCCGGGTGTAGCGGCGGGCGTTGTCCATGCACACCGCGGCCCGCGCGACGAACTCCTCGGCCAGGCGCAGATCGTCCTCGGTGAAGGACTCGTCGCCCTGGCTGCGGAAGAAGGTGGCGACGCCCATGGTGATGCCGCGGGCGCGGATCGGGACCACCATCGAGGTGTGCAGCCCCAGCTCCGTACGGCCCGGATGACGTCCGCCCGGGGGCTCGGCCGCCCAGTGCGGAGCGAGCGGGTCCAGCCGCTCCGCCCGCCACGATCCGCCGCCGGCCAGACAGCGGACGGGCGGCGACCAGGCGTGGTAGCTGACCAGACCGCCGGTCTCGGGGGCGGCGCCGGGCGCGCCGTCGCGCAGCGACCGCAGCCCGCCCCGGCGCAGCGGCACCATGTCCGCGTCGCTGAGCGGTCCGGGCAGCGGTTCCTCACCCCTGACCACGGAGTCCAGCAGATCCACGGCGACGAGGTCGGCCAGCTCCGGCACCGCCACGTCCGCCAGGTCCTGCGCGGTCTGCAGGACGTCGAGAGTGCGCCCGATGTACTCGCCGGCCCGGTCCAGCAGGGCCATCTGCCGCCGTGAGCGGTAGCGCTCGGTGACGTCGATGACCGTGTAGCACACGCCCAGCGGCCGGCCCTCGGGGTCGTCCAGGCGGACGAAGGACATGGCCTGGGCGCGCTCGTGGTACGGGTCGGACACCACGCGGCCGCTGTGCTCGTAGCCGGTCACGGGGATGCCGCTGCGCAGCACGCGCCGCATCTGCGCCTCCAGCGCCTCCGCGTCCAGGCCCGGCTGGATCTCGCCCAGCCGCCGCCCGATGCGCTTGGGCGCGGGCCCGCCGCCGAACTGCTCCAGCGCCGTGTTGGACCAGACGTAGCGCAGATCGGTGTCCACGATGGCCATGCCCACCGGGGACTCCGCCACGATCCGCTCGAGCACCGGCCGGCTCCTCTCCCAGCCCGGCGCAGCAGGCGCGTCGGCCGCCAGGACCAGCCAGTGCCCGCGCCCGGCGCCGTCCGTCACCGGCACCACCTGCACCTGGACGGCGACGCGGTGGCCGCCGGTGCGCCGCGCCGACACCGGCCCGGACCAGCCGCCCCGTGTCCGGCAGTCCGCGGCGAGGGTGGGCAGCCGCGCCGCGTCGTCGGGGGCGAGCAGCTCGCCGACGGGGTGGCCGACGGTGTCGTCGGCACGGTGCCCGAGCAGTCGTTCGGCCGCCACGGGCCAGCTCTCGATCCTGCCGTGAGCGTCGAGCAGCAGCACGGCGGCGTCCGCAACGTCGAAGGCCGCCTGCCGTCCGGTAAGGCCGTCCGCCGGGCCGCCGGCCCTGTCCGCTGCCATGTCCGCTTCCGTCCCTGTCGGGTGTGATACGTAACGTATCGCTCGATTTCACGCGCTTCTGCCATTATTTGACCAATCAAGCGCAGTATGCGTCCGATAGCGCGCACTCGGTCGCACCCGGCCGTCCACCAGGTCGTCGAGGGGCGGCGCCCGGAAGCCCGCACGGGCCGAGGACGCTCTTCACGGGAAGGGGGACTGCTCCGCCCGGGCCGGGGAGCCGACTGCCGAACGGCCGGGCCACGAGGTGCCGTTGTCCGCCCGTGTCCGCCGATGTCCGCCGCCGCACCCGGGCGTGCGTGCGACGCGGCGGGGCCGGCGGTTCAGCCGGGCGTCCCGACCGTGCCCTCGGTGCCCGCGGCGGCTCCCCCGGCCCCCTCCCCGTGCGTCCGCTCGGCAGCCGGATGCGTGCCGTGCAGGTACTCCTCGGTGATCCGCTTCGGCCCGAACGGCCACTCCTTCTCGTGGCGGGCCCACAGCAGGAAGGCCACGACGCCCGCCGCGACCCATGCCAGGGACCATTCGATGGGGTGCCTGCCGGGCGAGTTCTCGTCCGCGTAGCCGTAGATCACCAGCCAGCCGACCAGCGCCACGACGCTCGGCAGCGGGTAGAGCCACATCCGGTACGGGCGGCGCAGCCCGGGCTGGCGGCGGCGCAGCACCGTGACCGCGGCGACCTGGGCCAGCGACTGCACGATCACCATGACGGTGGTCAGCAGCTGGATGACGGTGGCCAGGTCGGTGTGCCGCCCGATGAGGAACCCCGCCGCCATCAGGGCTCCCATGGTGAGCAGCCCCAGTACGGGGAAGCGGTGGCGCGGGTGGAGCCTGCCGTACGGGCGGAAGAAGACCCGGTCGCGGGCGGCGTCGCAGGGGACCCGGGAGCCGCCGAGGAGTCCGGTGACCACGGAGGCGACCGCGGTGATCAGGATGAGCACGGTGACCGTGTCGGCCGCTCCCCTGCCCCATGCCTTCTCCAGCACGGCCGAGGCCACGGACGACGACGCCGTGGAGTGCGGATCGAGCATGTCCCGCCAGTCGACGACACCCAGCGTGCCGATCTGCAGCAGCAGGTAGATCGTCATGATGCCGAGGATCGAGGTGATGACGGCGCGCGGGATGGTGCGGCCGGGCTGCCGGATCTCGGCGCCCATGTACGCGACGGTGTTGTAGCCGAGGTAGTCGTAGATGCCGATGGTCAACCCGGCCGCGAAGCCGACCCAGAAGTGACCGGCCGTCAGCTCGAAGGCGTGCGCGGGGTAGCCGAAGGCGCGCTCGGGGCTGAAGTGGGTGAAGGCCGCGACGACGACCAGGGTGACGGAGGCGATCATCACCGTCCACAGCACGACGGTGAGCCTGGCGACGTTCTCCACCCGCCGCCACAGCAGCGCGATGACGCCCGCCGTGACGACGAGGCCGACCAGGTCGCCCTGCCCCTGGCTCATGCCCGGCCACAGATAGCCGAGGTACTGCACGAAACCGATCACGCCCGTGGACATCCCGAGGGGGATGAACAGCATGGCCGTCCAGACGAACAGAAACGGCATCAGCTTGCCGGTGCGGTACTGGAACGCCTGCCGCAGGTAGACATAGCTGCCGCCCGCCCCGGGCAGCGAGGCGCCCAGCTCGGCCCAGACGAGCCCGTCCGCGAGCGCCAGCACCGCACCCGCGAGGAATCCGACGACGGCCTGCGGCCCCCCGAACGCGGCGACCATCAGCGGGATGGTCACGAAGGGGCCGATGCCGCACATCTGGCTCATGTTGATGGCGGTGGCCTGGAACAGGCCGATCCGACGGACGAATCCCACGCGCTCATCGAGGAGTTCAGGCACGGCCCGCCCCTTCTCGTGCCGGCCCGCACACCGGGCCGACGGCCCCTTGCCGCCGCGCCACAGGCTGGCACGAGCGCCGCGCCGGCGCACCGGTCCGGGCGGTACTTTCCGGGTCCGCCGGCGCACCGTCACTCCTGCGCGGCGTGCGGCAGGAGGGCGGACGGGCGGACCGGCCCGCAGCGAACCGGCTCGGCCCGGTCCGCCCGCGGGTCATACCTCCCCGTACGCCTCCCCGCCGAGCTCCAGCCGCGCCGTCCCGGCCGTCGTGTCCGCGAGCCAGGCGCGGAAGGCGTCCAGGTCGGACTCCGGGAGCCCGACCTCGATGCGCACCTCCGCTCCGTACGTCACCTCGCGCACCGCCCGGCCCGTCGTCCGCAGGTCGTTCTCGACCCGCCCCGCCCGTTGGTGGTCGACGGTGACGGTCACCAACCGGAAGCGCTGCCGGGTGACCGTGCCCAGCGCGTCCAGCGCCTCGCCGACGACGCCGCCGTAGGCACGGATCAGGCCGCCGGCGCCGAGCTTGACGCCGCCGAAGTAGCGGGTGACGACGGCGACGACGTAGCGCACCTCGCGGCGCACCAGCATCTGCAGCATCGGCACACCCGCGGTGCCGCCCGGCTCGCCGTCGTCACTGGCCTTCTGGACGCCGCCGTCGGCCCCGAGGACGTAGGCGAAGCAGTGGTGGCGGGCCGCCGGATGCTCCTTGCGGATGCGCGCGATGAAGTCCTGCGCCTCGGCCTCGGTCGCGACCGGCGCGAGCGCGCAGAGGAAGCGGGACTTGCTGATCTCGATCTCGTGGACGCCCTCGCGCGCGAGCGTGCGGTACTGCTCCTGCATCCGACCAGCCTATGCGGCCGCACCGACAGGCCGACGGCGGCCCGCGCCGCGCTGGGCTGTCCGCCGAACGGGCGCGGGTGCCCGCCGTACGGGCGCGGTCCGCACGGCCAGGCGGCGTACCCGCACCGTCCGCACGGTGCGTCGGGGCGACGTCGGCGCCGCCCGTGGGCACTGTGAGGCCAGTGCGAGAGCCTCGTGTTTCCGGGGCCCCGCTCGTAGACCAGGCAACGGCGGGTTGGCGGAGGGCTGCATGGAAGAGAGCACAGAGACGGAGACGACGGCGGGCGTTCCCGTGACGGGCGAGGAGATGCCCGAGCCCCCGCCGGAGGTCGTCGAGGCGGCACGCAACGCGCCCGACCACTGGCTGGCCATGGTGGATCTGACCTGGCAGGGCGAGGGGCAGCCGCCCCTGTGGGCCTTGATCGGACAGTGGCGGTCCGGCCCGACGGGCGAGATCGAGGAGTGGCGGGACAATCCGGACTACCGCCCGTCGCCGCAGATGCTGGACTGGCCGGAGCCGACCGACCCGGTCGACCACGCGCTGCAGCTGGCCGCGACCGGCTACGGTCCGGGGCACGAGGTCTCCGAGGCGCTGGCGCACGCGGAGGTCGCGGTCCTGGTCACCGCGACCGGCACCCCACTGGCCGCCGCCTCCCCCGAAGGAACCCCGGTCATCCCCGTCTACACCTCGGAGAGCTACGTCGAGTCCGTGGGCCGGCTGCTGTACGACCGGCGCCCGGTGAGCGAGCTGGTCGAGCAGCTGCCGCCGGGGCATGCGCTGTACCTCAACCCGACCGGGCCGGTGAGCATGCTGGTGGACACCGAGGAGCTGCGCGCGACGCTGGCCGGGGCGCAGGAGACAGCGGACGAGGCCCAGGACGCGGCCGGAGCCGGGGCGCTGCGCCCGGGTACCGGAGCCGGCGGGGCCGAGCCGGTGGGCGGCGGCCGCGCGATCGGCAAGCCGGCCCGCGCCGCCAACGGCAGCACCGTCGTCGGGGCCGGTCTGGCCGGCAGCGGAGTGGCCCACGGGACGAACTGACCCACCGGCCCATCGAGCCCGCCCCGCCCGCCTTCCCCTTCGGGCGGGGCGCCTGCCGTACGGGAATCTTCCGGCGACACCCGCCGTTGATGCGCACAGGACCCTTCCCAGCGCAGGAGGCAGTGCGTGTACGGCGATCCCCGAACCATCCGCAGGATCCTCAACGAGCTCGGTGACACCTGGGCGGTGGTGGGCCTGTCCGGCAACGAGCGGCGTGCGGCCCACGGCGTGGCGGCGGCGCTGCAGCGCTTCGGCAAGCGGATCGTGCCGGTGCATCCCAAGGCCGAGACGGTGCACGGCGAGCCGGGCTACCCCTCGCTCGACGCGATCCCCTTCCCGGTCGACGTGGTCGATGTCTTCGTCAACAGCGAGCTGGCGGGCGGCGTCGCCGACCAGGCCGTCGCGGTGGGAGCGAAGGCGGTGTGGTTCCAGCTCGGGGTGGTCGACGAGGCGGCCTGGGACCGGGTGCGCGACGCCGGTCTCGACATGGTGATGGACCGTTGTCCGGCGATCGAGATACCGCGTTTGGGCTGAGCGGCGGGTGCGTTAGCGTCCGTGCATGATCACGATACGGACCGCCGTTCCCCAGGATGCCGCCGAGCTCGTCCGGCTGCGCCGGCTGATGTTCCGCGCGATGAACGGGCGGGACGAACCGGGGAGTTGGGAGCGGGACGCGGAGGCGGCGGCGCGTCGGATGCTGGCCGGGCCGGATCCGCGGCTGGGCGCGTTCGTGGTGGCGGGTGACGAGCCCGGCGCACCGCATCTGGCCGCCTGCGCGGTCGGGACGGTCGAGGAGCGGCTGCCGGCGCCGGGCCACCCGTCGGGCCGCTTCGGCTTCGTCTTCAACGTCTGCACCGACCCCCGCTACCGAGGCCGCGGCTATGCGCGCGCCACGACCGAGGCGCTGCTCGACTGGTTCGCCGCACAGGGCGTGAGCCGGGTCGATCTGCACGCCACCGACGGCGCCGAACCGCTCTACCGCAGCCTGGGCTTCACCGAGCACTCCACGCCGCTCTCGCTGGACCTGCGCTCCCGTTCGTCCGCCCACTAGCGGGCCGGGCGGACGAACGGGCCGGGCCTAGGCGACCCCGAGCCCCTCCAGGACGACGGCGCCGGGGAGTTCGGCCAGCGCCTTGCCGGGGACGATGAGCTTGCCGCGGCGGCTGCCGCTGCCGATCAGCGCGTACGGGATATCGGCGACGGCGGCGTCCACGAGCAGCGGCCAGCCGGCCGGCAGCCCGATCGGGGTGATACCGCCGTACTCCATCCCGCTGTCGCCGACCGCCTGCTCCATCGACGCGAACGACGCCTTGCGGGCTCCGAGCTGACGGCGCACCACCCCGTTGACGTCGACGCGGGTGTGCGAGAGGACGACACAGGCGGCCAGGGTGCTCTCGCCGCCGCGCTTGCCGGCCACCACCACGCAGTTCGCCGACTGCTCCAGCAGCCAGGGGCCGTGGTGCGCGACGAGGGTGGCGGTGTCCGCGATGGCCGGGTCGGTGTCGACATAGCGCAGTTCCTGGACCGGTACGGATCCGCTCCAGGTGCGGATCGCGGCGGCCACGGGCCCGGTCAGCAGTTCCAGGCACTCGGCGGCGGGCCGGACATCGTCGAAAGCATCCATCGGCGCAGGCATATCCGCCAAGTTAACAGCCCCGCCCGGCCGTCGGCGGACCGTCTCAGCGGGCGAGCGGAATGATCACGGACATGGTCATCTCGACCGGTTCGCCGCCGTCGTTCCGGTAGCCGTGCGCGACCTTGGCCTCGAAGGTCGCCGAGGCGCCCGCCGGCACCTCGTGCGCCACATCGTCCACGACCAGCGTCAGCGTCCCGGCCCGGACGTGGATCAGCTCGACGGTGCCGGGCGGATGGGGGTCGGAGGCGCTGCTGTCGCCGGGCATCAGCCGCCAGTCCCACAGCTCGAACGGCCCCGGTGCCTCGGCGCCCACCAGGAGCACGGTGTGGCTGCCGGCCTCGGTGGACCACAGGCGGACCGCCTCGTCCGAGGGCACGATGCGTACCTGCGGTCCCTGCTCGTAGTCGAGAAGCGTGGTGATGCTGACGCCCAGCGCGTCGGCGATCTTGACGGTGGTCCCCACGCTCGGGTTCGTCCGGGCCTGCTCGATCTGGATGATCATGCCGCGGCTGACCCCGGCGCGGGCGGCCAGCGCATCGAGGGTGAAGCCGCGCTCGGCGCGCCAGTGCTTGAGGTTGCGGGCGAGCGACTGCGTGAGCTGGTCGAGATCCGTCACGGTCCGTCCACGTCGTAGGCCAATATATTCAATACCGCAGTTCATTCTGTTGCACTACGGTGTGGTGTACTCGATCGTCCGGTTCACTGTACTGCGAGGTTTCACCATGACTGCGGTCTTCGCCCTGGCCACCAGCCTCCTGTGGGGGCTCGCCGACTTCGGCGGCGGACTGCTCACCCGACGATTCCAGGCGCTGACCGTGGTGGTGGTCTCGCAGACCCTCGCCGCCCTGGTGCTGGGCGCCATCGTGGTGGCCACCGGCGGCTGGCGGGAGGCCGGACCGCAGCTGTGGTTCGCGGTCGGCGCGGGCGTCGTCGGGCCGGCGGCGATGCTCTGCTTCTACCGCGCCCTGGCGCTCGGCCCGATGGGCGTGGTCTCCCCGCTCGCCGCGCTCGGCACGGTCCTGGTACCGCTCGGCGTCGGCATCGTGGCGGGCGAACGGCCGGGCCTGCTGCAGGCCACCGGCATGGTGGTCGCCGTGGTCGGCGTGCTGCTGGCGGGCGGTCCCCGGATCAGCGGCGCGTCGGTGGCCCGCCAGACGGTCGTGCTGACGCTGGTCTCGGCACTCGGATTCGGCGCGGTGATGGCGCTGATCGCGGAGGCGTCCACCACCGTCACCGGTCTGTTCCTGGCGCTGTTCGTCCAGCGGCTGTGCAACATCGCCGTCGGCGGCGCCGCGCTGTACGCGTCGGTGCGGCGCGGCACCCCGGCGCTGCCCGAGGGCGGATTCCCGGCCCTGCGCGGCTCGTTGCCGATGCTCGCCTTCGTCGGTATAGCCGATGTCGCCGCCAACGGCACCTACGCCATCGCCGCCCAGCACGGCCCGGTGACCATGGCCGCGGTCCTCGCCTCGCTCTACCCCGTCGTCACCGCGCTCGCCGCGCTCGGCGTCCTCAAGGAGCGGATGCGGGCGATCCAGACCGCGGGCGCCTCCCTGGCGGTGGTCGGCTCGCTCCTGCTCGCCTCCGGCGGCTGACGGCCGGCGCGAGCGGTTCCGGGGCCGCGCGGCGGCCGGCCCCGGCTGACGGCGGCTCAGGAGGCCCCGAGGGCCCGTCCGCCCCTGACCCCGTCGAACGAGCGCCCCTACGCCTCCCCCGCCGCCGCCTCCTGCCACGCTTCGAGCGCGAGCAGGTCCTGCGGCGTGACCCCCTCGGGGATCGGCACCGGCGTGGGCGTACGCAGCGGCGGCTGCCAGCCCTGCCGCGGATCCCAGCGGCGCACGATCCTGGCGGGCGCACCGGCGACCACCGCGTGGTCGGGGACCTCGCCGCGTACCACGGCCCCGGCCGCGACCACCACGTTCCGGCCCAGTCGCGCGCCGGGAAGGATCACCGCCCCGGTGCCGATCCAGCCGCCGGGGCCGATGGTGACCGGCTCGCTGCGCGGCCACTGCTTGCCGACCGGCACTTCGGGGTCGTCATAACTGTGGTTGGTGGTGGTGACGTAGACACCGGGGCCGAAGAAGCAGTCGTCGCCGATCGTCAGCCGGACATCCGCGATCACATGGCTGCCGCGGCCCAGCACCACCCCGTTCCCCAGCGTGAGGATCGGCTCCGGGCCGAGGTCGAGGTCCGGCATCATGCCCGCCGTCAGCGTCACGTCCTGGGCGATGATGCAGTAGTCGCCGATCTCGATCCACGGATCGCCGAAGACCGTGCCCTGCGGAAAGGCGAGCCGGGTACCGGGGCCGATCCGGCGGAATCGGTAGGGGCCCGGACGCTCGGCCGTGACGGCCGCGGCCTCCCTCACCCAGCGCGCACCGCGATGGACCGCACGCGACACGGCCCGGCGCCGCCAGGCCGCGACGGATGAGAACACGTTCTGGTTTATCGGCACCCGCACACCGTAATCGGCTCCTCGGGCGACCACCCGCACGCCGGGCTGTGATCTTCGCCCCACCGGCTGCCGCACCCGCCCGGCGGTGCGGCCGTCGTCTACCGTGCTGGTGGCGCGGCCCAGAAGCGGCAAAGGAGATCCAGTGATGGCGGAACGGGCGTTGATTTCTCAGGTGGGCGGCAAGGAGCCGAGCATCGATCAGGCGGCGTTCACCGCCCCCACGTCCGTGGTGCTCGGCGAGGTCACGCTGGCCGCGGGCGCCAGCGTCTGGTACCACGCGGTGCTGCGAGCCGACTGCGGCCCGATCGTGCTCGGCGCCGACAGCAACATCCAGGACAACTGCACCGTGCATGTCGACCCCGGCTTCCCGGTGACCGTCGGCGAGCGGGTCTCCGTCGGGCACAACGCGGTGCTGCACGGCTGCACCGTCGAGGACGACGTGCTGATCGGCATGGGCGCCACGGTGCTCAACGGCGCCCACATCGGCGCCGGCTCGCTGATCGCCGCGCAGGCACTGGTCCCCCAGGGCATGCGGGTACCGCCCGGATCCCTGGTCGCCGGGGTGCCCGCGAAGGTCAAGCGGGAGCTGACCGACGAGGAGCGCGAGCTGATCAAGGTCAACGCCGCGATGTATCTGGAGCTGGCGGCCCAGCACCGGGAGGCGACCGGGAGCGGCCGGGACGGCGACTGAGCCGCGGCGCCTCGGCGTCGACGAGGCTGCGCACCGACGGCGGAGGCGCCGTCACACCGACGGCACGGGTCCCTGCATCTGCTCGCTGATCCAGTGCAGGGACTCGGCCATGCGCTGCATGTAGGTCTGCGCGCTGTGCACGCCGTCCGGTATTTCGAAGAGCGTGGCGTGGACCGGCCCACCGGTGTAGTCCCTGACGAAGGCCTTCACATCGGGTACCGCGGCCTCCAGGCTGCCCAGCTCGAACGCCAGGTACACCGGCGGGCCCTGGCGCTCGGCCAGCCGCCGGGCCAGGTGCCGCGGGTCGTTGGCGCGCATCTCGGCCGGGTGGTCCCGCCACAGCGGCGAATCCGGCGCCGTGTCCGGGCCGTTGACGATGGCCGCCTTGAATTTCTCCGGCTGCTTGAGCACGGCCTTCAGCGCGGCGAAGCCACCGGACGAGGACCCCATGAAGGCCCAGCCGTCGCGGCCTTCGTACGTACGGAAGTTGGCCCGCGCGAAGTCCGGTACGTCCTCGGTCAGCCAGGTGCCCATCTTCGGCTGCCCCGGGATGTCGCTGCCGTCGTAGTACTTCTTGGCGGGGTTGAGCACCGGCATCACCACGATGAACGGCAGCGTCTTGCCCTGCCGCGACCACTGCGCGATCCGCTCCTGCAGCGCGAACGACGCCCCGGCCCAGTAATTGGACGGATAGCCGTAGGCACCGGGCAGCGCGATCAGCACCGGGAAGCCGCTCTTGGCGTACCGCGCCTGGTGGTACTGCGGTGGCACCCAGGCCCATATGTCGCCGGTGAAACCGGACTTGCGGCCGTGCCACCGGGTCCGCACCACCTGGGTGCCGTCGTCCCCGGTCGTACGGAACGGGGCGAACGAGGAGCGCGGGCCACGGGGCTGGACCACTCGTGGCTTGCCGTTGACCGCGTCCGCGGGCTGCGCCCTGAGCCGCGGCACGCCCGACGCGTCGACGGTGTCCATGCCGGTGCCGCACCCGGCCAGCAGCCCCAGAGCCACCGCACTCACCGCGGCACCCCACCGCAGGCACTTCATCGGGACGTTCTCCTCGGATCCTTGGGCCGGTACCGCGGACGGCCACGGTGCCACCGCCATACCGGTCGAAAGACACCACTCTAAGTACGGCCGGAGCGCCCTCGACGCCGACCCCGGCCTTGTGACCTGCGGGTCCGTTCTCCGGCCGACGCGAAGACGGCCGTCGCGTCAAGCACACCGGCCGGGTTTTCCCTCGTTCGATGCGGCCTCCGCCTGTTTACCGGTAGGTCGGTTCTGGCATGGTTGGTTCCCCAATCGGAAGGGCGCGGCGCTGTGCCGCGGTTGGGGATGACCGATGACCGCGTGGGCCGATCGTGGGCCGCTGCCCGGCGTAGTGGGGCGGGCCGTTGAGCACGAGCAGGTGTCCGGCCTGCTGCGCAGCGCTCCGCTGGTGACAGTCACCGGAGCCGCCGGGGTGGGCAAGAGCGTCCTGGCCCGTGCCGTCCTGGAGGAGCACACCGCCCGGCAGGGCGGCACGGTGATCCGGGTCGCCTGCTGGGACGGCCTGACCGAGGGCGGTCTGACCGACGCGCTGCTGCGGGCGGCCGGGCTGCCGGACGCCGCCCGCCGGCACACCGCGCGGGCACTGGCCCGGCGGAGCGCGCATCCGTGCGTCGGCGGGCCGGCGCGCGGACCGGCGGGCGGCGGGGACTCCCCCGAGGACGATCCCTCAGCGGCCGGGGAGGGCCTCGCGGCGCTCACCGCGCACTGCCGGCGGCATCGCGCGACCGTGCTGCTGGACGACTGCGACCCGATGCTCGGCGAGTGCGCGCAGCTCGTACGGCGGTTGCTGCGGGCCGAACCGGGCTTGCGCATCGTGGCGACCGCGCGGCGCGCGCTGGGGCTCGCCGAGGAGCGGGTGGTCGGGCTCACGACGCTGCCGGTGACGCTGGGCGAGGGGATCGCCGGACCGGCCGTCGAGCTGCTGGCCGCGCGGACCGGACCCGCCGCCCCGGAGCTGCTGGTCGCGGTCTGCCAGGCGCTGGAGGGCTCGCCGCTGGCGATCGCGCTGGCCGCGCACCAGCTGGACCGGCTGTCGTTGCCCCAGCTCGCAGCCCAGGTGGGCGCGGAAGGCGCGCTGTTCTACTCGGGGCCGGCGGTGAGCGTGCGGCACACCTCGCTCTACGCCGCGCACGCCGCGGGCTACGCCCTCTGCTCGCCCGTCGACCGCCGGGTCTGGGCGAGGCTCTCGGTGCTGCCCGGCGATTTCGATCCATGGCTCGCCGGCTGCGTCTGCACCAGCAGTGACGTTCCTGCAGGCGCGGTCGACGGCGCGCTGGAGCGGCTCCGTACCGCCTCGGTCATCGAACGCGTAGGGGATGCCGGAGGCCCCCGGCACGGCACCGAGGTCACCCTGCCACCCCGCTACCGGCTCCCGCGCGCCGCCCGCGACTTCGGGCGGACGCAGCTGCGCGAGGCGGGCGAGGAGGCCGCGGCGCTGCGCCGGTTCCGGCAGGCCTGTGCGGCGCTCGCGGCCGAGGCGCAGATCGCCTGGCAGGGCCCGAACCAGCAGGTCGCGGTGCGGTTGGTGGAGGACGAACAGCACAACCTCGACGCCGCGCTGACCCACCCGCCGCAGGACGCCGACGATGCGCTCGGCGCGCTGGAGATCGCGGTCTCGCTGTGGTTCCACTGGGCGGCCTGCGGCTTCCGTCAGGAGGGGCGGGCGCATCTGGACCGGCTGCTGCTGCTCTCCCGGGAGGACACCGCGCTGCGGGCCCGGGCACTGTGGCTGGCCGGCTATCTGGCGGCGCAGGAGAACGCGCTCGGCACCGCGGAGCGGCTGCTCGACCAGGCGTGGACGGCGGCGGTGATGCATGCGGACGACGACGGACTGGCCCGGATCGCGCATGCGCACGGCGTGGTGGCGCTGTACCGCGAGGACACCGGGGCGGCCGTGGCCGCTCTGGAGGAGGCCACCGGGCACCGCTCCCGGGACCCGTGGTTCGGACCGGGTCCGGCGCACAGCTGGGCGCTGCTGGCCATCGCCCTCGCACCGATCGACGCGGACGGGGCGAGGGCGGCGGCCCGCAGCGCCTGGGCGGGCCGGCACTCCGACGGGGACTACTGGCTGTACTCGACGGTCCTGTACGCCGAGGCCATGACCGAGCGGGCCCACGGCGAGCCGGCGGCGGCCCTGCGGGCCTGCCGCAAGGCACTCGCGGCCAAGAAGGTCGTCGGCGACCCGCTGTTCATCGAGGGGGCCCGCAACCTGCTCGCCGGTCTGCGGCGCGCGGTACGCGGCGGCGCCCCGGTGCCGGACCTCGACGAGGACGCTCCCTGGTGGCAGCGCGGCCGCAGCGGCGCCACCAGGGGAGCGCCGTTCTTCTCCCGGCTCCGGGCGGGGTCCTGATCACGGGCGGCGGACGTACCCGGGGGCGGGCGGACGGCGCGAGGACGGGCTTCCTGCGCGGCCCCGGGCCGTGAACACGCCGGGTGACGCACCGACCGCGCTCGGGATGCGGGAGCAAGGGGGCGGTCCCATCCTGGGGCCATGAAGCGTGCCCCCGTGGTCGTGCATCCGCCGTGCACCGGCGGCCGCCGTGTCACGCTCCACGGACAGGATCTGGGCCGGGCGCTGCGCCCCGGTGACGTGGCCGCGATCCTGCGCCGGGCCGGTTTCTGCACCACGAAGTTCGTCTGGGACGACACCGGCGTCTTCGAGTGGCGGGACGGCGGACCGGACGTCTGGCAGATGCCGTGATCCGCCGACGGCGCGGCTCCGGGCCCGGTCAGTCGACCGTCGCGGCGACCGGAGCCTCGGCCGCCTCACGTGCGGCGGCGGCCGCCTTCTTCGCCCGGTGCTTCATGAGGAGGAACGAGCCGATGCCGAACAGCACGGCGGCGACCAGACCCCACGTCGAGAAGCGCTTGAGCCACGGCTCGGCGACGATGCCCACGCTGTAGATCAGCGCGGTCGTACCGCCGGCCCAGACGATGCCGCCGAGGACGTTGGCGATCAGGAACTTCCAGTACGGCATCTTCAGCACGCCGGCGAGCGGACCGGCGAAGATCCGCAGCAGCGCGATGAAGCGGCCGAAGAACACGGCCCACATGCCCCACTTGTCGAACTTCGACTCGGCCATGGCCACATGGTCGGGGCCGAAGTGCTTGGGGAACTTCCGCCCGGCCCACTGCAGCAGGGGCTGTCCGCCCTTGCGGCCGATCAGATAGCCGATGGAGTCACCGACGATCGCGCCGACGGACGCGCAGGCCCCCAGGACGAACGGATCGATGTGGTCCTGGGTCGCGGCCAGGATCGCCGCACTGACCAGGACGATCTCGCCGGGCAGCGGAATGCCCAGGCTCTCCAGGCCGATGACCACCCCCACCAGGAGGTAGACGCTCACGGCCGGTACGGTCTCGAGCCACTCCTGGATGTGCAACGCCGATTCCTCCGCTGGTCTAGGGCCCCCGTGGGCCGTCGCCCCGGCCGTCCGTGACGCCGGCGCCGGTCGTTCCCCTGACACGCCGCAGCGCGCCCGGGAAGCGTACTCGATCGCGCCGACCGAGAGCCGAATTCACGTGCGGTACGCGACATCCGGCCTCTCGGCGGAACGGTTCAGACCCCGACGGCCCCAGGGTGGCCCGCTCAGCGGCTCACTTGTTGGGGCGCAGGGTCCACACGATGCTCATCTCGCCGGTGACCGCGCCGTCCTCACGCGTGATGGCGATGTTCACCGGGAATTCGGGGCGCTCACCGGCGTCCAGCTCGGCGACCACGTCGGCCACCGGCCGGCCCAGCTCCGCGGTGGCGGTGACCGGTCCCATGGCGAGCTTCTTGTAGCCGATCTCGGCGCGCACGGCCAGCGGCACCGCGCGACCGAGCTGGTCGCCGAAGGCCGTCATCACGATCGCGCCGCTCGCGGACTCGGCGAGGGTGAACATCGCGCCGGCGTGCGGACCGCCGACGTGGTTGTGGAAGTCGGACTGGTCGGGCATGCGGACCACGGCGCGCTCGGCGGTGGTCTCGGTGAACTCCAGGTTCAGGGTGCGGACCATCGGCACGGATGCCGCCATCATTTCGCCGATCGACGGCAGGGTCTCAGAGGACATGGGGTGATGTTACCTAGCGGTAGCTTAGCTGTGAAGGGCCGGGCACTACGGCGGCAGCGGACGCCCGCGGCCGCCGGGCCACGGCGCCGTACCGGCCGTCCCGCCCCGCCGCTTATCGTTGACGCCCATGCGGTCAGGACAACAGCACACCGGCGACGACAGGGCAGCGGGCAACGGGCGAAGGCGGCTCGGCCCGGCTCGTCCGAGCTGGGCGGGGCGCAACTTCCTGCTGCTCACGGGCGCCACAGTGCTCTCCGGCCTCGGCAGCTCCGGCGCGCTGATCGCGACCGCTTTCGCCGTCCTCGCCACCGGCGGCTCCGCCACCGACGTCGGTCTGGTCGCCGCCGCCCGCACGATCCCGCTGGTCCTGTTCCTGCTCATCGGCGGCGCGGTCGCCGACCGGCTCCCCCGGCACCGCGTCATGGTCACCGCGAACGCCCTGAGCTGCGTCTCCCAGGCCCTGTTCGCCGTGCTCGTCCTGGCCGGGGAGCCGCGACTGTGGCAGATGGCGGTGCTGGCGGCGCTCGGCGGCACGGGGCAGGCGTTCTTCGCTCCGGCCTCCGAGGGGATGGTGCTCGCCAGCGTCTCCGGACCGCAGGCGGGGCGCGCCTTCGCCGTGTTCCGGATGGGCATGAACGGCGCGAACATCGGCGGCGCGGCGCTGGGCGGCGCGCTGGTCGCCGCGGTCGGCCCCGGCTGGGTGCTGGCCGTGGACGCGGTCGCCTTCGCCCTCGCGGGGACGCTGCGGGCGTTCCTCGACGTCAGCGCGGTCCCCGAGCGCGCGCCTGGCGGCGGCATGCTGCGCGATCTGCGGGACGGCTGGCGCGAGGTCGCCTCCCGGCCCTGGCTGTGGGCGGTGGTGGTGCAGTTCTCCATCGTCAACGCGGTGGTGTCGGCGGCCGAGGCGGTCTATGGACCACTGGTCGCCGAGCAGCAGCTGGGCGGCCCCGGCCCGTGGGGGCTGGCGCTGGCCGCCTTCGGCGCCGGCACGGCGGGCGGCGCTCTGTTGATGACCCGCCTCAAACCGCGCCGCATCCTGCTGACCGGGACCCTGTGCGTCTTCCCGCTGGCCCTGCCGTCCGCCGCGCTCGCCGTACCGCTGCCGGCCGCCGGACTCACCGTGCTGATGTTCGGCACCGGCATCGCCATCGAGGTCTTCGCGGTGACGTGGATGATGGCCCTGCACCAGGAGATACCGGAGGAGAAGTTCTCCCGGGTCTCCTCCTACGACTGGCTCGGGTCCCTGGCCATGGTGCCGGTGGCCACCGCCCTGGCCGGTCCCGTACAGGACCTCATCGGCCGGTCGGCCGCCCTGTGGGGCTGTTCGGCCCTGATCGCCCTGCTGACCGCGGCGGTCCTGTGCGTCCCTGACGTACGCCGCCTGACCCGGCGGGAGCCCGCCGCCAGGACCGGAGCGTCCACCCCGCCCCTCGGCGACCGCCCGGGCGACGCGCCTTCCAGCGGCTCGCTCTCCCCTTCGGCCGGCCCGCCCGCGCCTTGAGCCGGCCGGCTCCCGCCGGCCGCCACCTCGCCGTCGAGCGACTCGCCCCCGGGTTCGGATGTCCCACCCGTCAGCCCGTGCCGACTCGGCCCTCGGCTTCGTGCGGCCCTCCCGTCAGCCCACGCTGAACGCGCCGTCGGGCGGCACCGGAGAAGCCACCGCCTCGGTGTCCCGTACGGGTGCCGCGTCCGCGATCAGCCGCCGCAGCGCCGCACCGTGCTCGACCCGCGCCGGGAACGCGTCGGCGGCCGCCCGCCGGGTCAGCGCGGCGATCGGGAGTTCGGCGTGCGAGGCCAGCAGCACGGCGTTGCCGAAGCGTCGGCCGCGCAGCACCGAGGGCTCGGCGATCAGCGCGAGGTGCTCGAAGAGCGTGGCGAAATTGGCGAGTTGGCCGCGCAGAAAGGCGAAGGGCGCGCTGTCCGCGAGGTTCGCCGCGTAGCAGCCGTCCGGGCGCAGCACCCGGGCGACGGCCTGCGCGTACTCGACCGAGGTGAGCTGGGCCGGCACCCGTGAGCCGCCGAAGACATCGGCCACGATGACATCGGCGCCGCCCGTCGGCGCCGCCTCCAGTGCGGTACGGGCGTCCTGCGGATGCACCGTGATGCCGCAGGCGTCGGGCAACGGCAGTTGCTCGGCCACCAGGGCGAGCAGCCCACGGTCGGCCTCGACGACGTCCTGCCGGGACCGCGGGCGGGTGGCGGCGAGATAGCGCGGCAGCGTCAGCGCCCCGCCTCCCAGGTGCAGCGCGTCGAGCGGCTCTCCCGGGGCCGCCACCTCGTCCAGGACGTGGGCCAGGCGGCGCACATACTCGAATTCCAGATGCATGGGCTCGTCGAGGTCCACGTACGACTGAGGTGCGCCGTCCACCGTGAGCAGCCAGGCGCGGGGGCGGTCGACATCGGGCAGCAGCTTGGCGGTGCCGCAGTCGACGGGCCGGGTGACCGGTATGGGCTCCGGTGCCTCGGGTACGGGCTCGGGCGCCGCGGCTGTCGGTTCGGGCGCATCGGGCGCCGGCCCCGCCACGGCGGGTGTCGGCTCGGGGGGTTGTTCCACCGTCCCATTGTGCCGGTGGCGCCGTTGGGCGTGGACAGGTGAGTGGGCGGGGCGACGGGTGGGGATCAGTCCGTGCCCGACCAGACCCGGTGGATCTCCGCGACATGGGCGGCCGACTGCCGGTGCCCGGCGCGCGCCGCGGCCGCTCGCTTGGCGGGATCGAGCACATTGCGCCCGAACGCCGACCGGGAAGCGCGGTCGGGGGTGATCACACACACCCGGGCGCCCTGTCGCGCCAGCCGCTCGCCCTGTGCCCGGGGCCCCGCGATCGGCCCGCCGCTGACCGCCATCGGCGCGACGACCACCACGCGGGAGTACCCGGCGGCCAGATCCGCGTTGGCGCTGGAGTGCACCCCGCCGTCGATCCACCGCGTGCCGTCGATCGTCACCGGCGGGTAGACGCCGGGCACCGCGCAGCTCGCGCCCACCGCGTCGAGCAACGACACACCGCTGGTGTCGTCGAAGGCGGTCCGCCGCCCCGTCGCCGCGTCCACCGCCGTGATCATCAGCCGGCGGGCCGGCCAGTCGACCAGGCCGCCCAGGGTCCGGGCGATCGCCGCGCGCTGCTCCGCCTCCGGGGCGGTGCGGGCCGCGAGCGCCAGCTTGCCCATCCGGGCGCCGAACGAGACCGTGTCCCGGGAGCGCACCGCGATGGCCGCGAACCGGGCCAGCGCGGCGGGCCCCATGCGGGCGGCGGACCCGCCCCGGGGCAGGGCGAGCTGGTGCTCGTACAGCTCCTCCAGGGTGCGCTGCTCCGCGGTGAGATGGGCGGCGACGATCGATCCGGCGGAGGTGCCGATGACGACATCGGCGTCGGTGAGGTCGATACCCGCGGCCGCGAGACCGGCGAGCACGCCGACCTCCCAGCCGATCCCGGTGAGCCCGCCACCGCCCAGGACCAGCGCCGTACCCGCCATCAGAGGTCCTTCCCTCGTCGCGCCATGGCCGCTCCGACCGATCCGACCGCCGCGCGTCCTGCCTCCGACTCGCCCGCCGGTCGTTCGTCCGTCCGCGGCCCTTCGTCCACCGGCCCGTGCCGGGCGAGCAGTGTCGCACTCCTGGCGTCCGTACGACAGCACACGACCGCGCCCCGCACCTGCGAAAGGTACGGGGCGCGGCCGCATGTCCTGCGGTGCTCACTCCTCCACGGTGCGCACCGTGCCGGCGCCGACCGTGCGGCCGCCCTCGCGGATGGCGAAACCGAGGCCGGCCTCCAGCGGCACGTCCCGGCCCAGTTCGACCGACACCGTCACCGTCTCGCCGGGGCGGGCGACGCCTCGCTCGCCGAGGTCGAGGACGCCGACCACGTCCGCGGTGCGGATGTAGAACTGCGGGCGGTAGCCGGTGGACACCGGTGTCCGGCGGCCGCCCTCCTCGGTGGAGAGCACATACACCTCGGCGGTGAAACGGCGCCGCGGGGTGACGCTGCCGGGTGCGGCGACCACATGTCCGCGGCGCACCTGGTCCCGGTGCAGACCACGCAGCAGCAGCGCGACGTTGTCCCCGGCCTGCGCGGACTCCATGGGCTTGCCGAACGTCTCGAGCCCGGTGACGGTCGTCTCGGCCTCCGCGCCGAGCACCGCCACCCGGTCACCGATCCGCACGGTGCCGCGCTCGACGGCCCCGGTGACCACGGTGCCGCGCCCGGTGATGGTCAGCACGTTCTCCACCGGCAGCAGGAACGGCGCGTCCACATGGCGCCCGGGCATCGGGACGTAGGTGTCCACCGCGTCGAGCAGCGCCTCGATCGCCTCCGTCCAGCGCGGGTCGCCCTCCAGGGCGCGCAGCCCCGAGACCCGTACGACGGGTACGTGCTCCCCGTCGTAGCCGTGCGCGCTCAGCAACTCGCGCGCCTCCAGCTCGACCAGGTCGGTGAGCTCGGGGTCGCCGGCGTCGGCCTTGTTGAGGGCGACGACGATGTGCCGTACGCCCACTTGCTTGGCGAGCAGCACATGCTCGGCGGTCTGCGGCATGATCCCGTCGAGCGCGGAGACCACGAGGATCGCGCCGTCGAGCTGGGCCGCGCCGGTGACCATGTTCTTGATGAAGTCAGCGTGGCCGGGCATGTCGACATGGGCGTAGTGCCGGGTGCCGGTCTCGTACTCGACGTGCGAGATGTTGATGGTGATACCGCGGGCGGCCTCCTCCGGGGCCCGGTCGATCCGGTCGAACGGCACGAAGGTGCCGCTGCCCCGGTCGCTGAGGACCTTGGTGATGGCCGCGGTGAGGGTGGTCTTGCCGTGGTCGACGTGGCCCATGGTGCCGATGTTCAGATGCGGCTTGGTGCGTACGTATGCCGTCTTGGGCATGGTGTTCTTCCTCGCAACGATGCGGTGAGAACGGCGCGTTGGCGCCGTGGGGACCCCTGGGCCGGGCCGACCCTCCCCCTGCGGGGTCCGCCGGACGATCCGGAGAGGGTCAGCTTCGTGCGCCGTCGGTGGCTGCGGCGAGGGCCGCGAGGAAGTCGGCGGCAGCCTTCGGCGCGTCCGCGACTGCGGACGACAGCGAGAGGAAGGCGTACCGGAACATGCGTCATAGAGTGCCGCGCGGCGGTCCCCACGTCGAACGATTTATGCGACGGGCTCCCGCTTGCCGGCGCCGGGCAAGGGCAGGACGCCGTCCGCCCAGGCCCCTCGACCGAGGAGCCCCATTTCGTGACCATACGGGCGGAATGACGATTCTCGGCGATTCCCCGGCAGCCGGGTCGGTTACGCTCCCGGGATGCTCGACCCCGCCGCAACGCCCGACGGCCTCGCCGCGCGCTGCACGCGTGTGCTGTTCTCCCCCTGGGCCCGACTGGGCCTGCTGCTCACCCTGCTGGCCTGCGCCGCGGCGGCCATGCTGATGTGGCATCCGCAGCGGCTGCTGATCGGCGGCTGGCCCGCGCAGCTGTCCGGCCCGACGGCCTTGGCGGTCTTCGTGCTGGCCTACGGCGTGTGCGCCACCGCCTTCGTCCCGCGCTCGGTCCTCAGCTTCGGCGCGGGCGCGCTCTTCGGCAGCGTGGCGGGGCCGGTGGCCGCGCTCGCCGGCACGGTGCTGGGCGCGGCGCTCACCTTCGGACTGGGCCGACTGCTCGGCCAGGACGCGCTGCGCCCGTTGCTGCGGACCCGCTGGCTGACCGCCGCCGACCGGCAGTTGAGCGAGTACGGGTTCCGCTCGACGCTGATGCTCCGGCTCTTCCCCGGCCTGCCGTTCTGCGCCACGAACTACTGCGCGGCGGTCTCCCGTGTCGGATGGCTCCCCTATCTGCTCGCGACGGCGCTCGGGAGCATCCCCAACACCACGGCGTATGTGATCGCGGGCGCCCGGGCCTCGACGCCCACTTCGCCGGCCTTCCTCCTCTCCATGGCCTTCATCGTCCTCAGCGGGCTGGCCGCACTGGTGGTCGCCTGGTGCAAACGCAAGTCGCTGCGCGGAGACCGACCGGGCGCGGAAGAGGGCCGGGAGCGGACCGGTAACTGAGGGGGACGGGGGACGGGCCCGGGTGGGTCCGGATGGCGCGGGGCGGGGTCGGGCCGGGCCGGCCAGGAGAGGGCCGCCTGTCAGGGGCGGGACCGGGCGTCACTTTCACCGCTCCCCCGCCGGCCCGAGCCGGGCGGCCGGGCACTGTGACTCCTACCACAGCGGGCGAGCACGGTTCGTACAGGACCCCTTGGTCACCCGGACATCTTCGGACGTTACGCTGCCCCGGTCGGCAAAGACCCATGTCCCCCGCCGGCGTCCGCTGTCCCCGCTCGCGCAGGCAAGCGCTCGATCACCCTTGGATCGCTTAATTCCATGACTTGGTTTGAATCTTTCGTCCTCGGACTCGTCCAAGGGTTGACCGAGTTCCTGCCCATCTCCTCCAGCGCGCACCTCCGCCTGACCGCGGCGTTCGCCGGCTGGCAGGACCCCGGTGCGGCCTTCACCGCGATCACGCAGATCGGCACCGAGGCGGCCGTCATCATCTACTTCCGCAAGGACATCGGGCGGATCATCTCGACCTGGTGCCGCTCCCTGTTCAACCGGGAGCTGCGCCACGATCACGACGCCCAGATGGGCTGGCTGGTCATCGTCGGCTCGATCCCCATCGGTGTGCTGGGCATCACACTCAAGGACGCCATCGAGGGTCCGTTCCGTGATCTGCGGCTGATCGCGACCACCCTGATCGTGATGGGTGTGGTACTCGGCATCGCCGACCGACTGGCCGCCCGCGACGAGACCGGAGGCCGGCACCGCGCCATCAAACAGCGCAAGACCCTCACCGACCTCAGCGTCAAGGACGGTCTGCTGTACGGCGTTTGCCAGGCCATGGCACTGATCCCCGGCGTCTCCCGCTCCGGCGCCACCATCAGCGGCGGCCTGCTGATGGGATACACCCGCGAATCCGCGGCCCGCTACTCCTTCCTGCTCGCCATTCCCGCCGTACTGGCTTCCGGCGTCTTCGAGCTCAAGGACGCGGGCGAGGGCCATGTCTCCTGGGGCCCCACCATCTTCGCCACGATCATCGCCTTCGTCGTCGGCTACGCGGTGATCGCCTGGTTCATGAAGTTCATCTCCAACAAGTCCTTCATGCCCTTCGTGATCTACCGCATCCTCCTGGGCATAGCCCTGTTCGCCCTGGTCGCGGCAGGAGTCCTGGCGCCGAACGCGGGCGAGACGGCCGGCTGAGGGCGGCTCTCCACCGCGATTTCGAACTGCTCCGATGTAGCAATTCCGCGCGGATCCCGGCGGGTTTCGGGAGGCGATCTCCATGATCGTCTCCCATTCGTCTCCCACCGCGGCAGCAAATGCCGCCCCGTGGCGGAGTTACGCGTCGTGGCCGGCTTCCCGAGCCGAACGCTCCAGCCGGCTGCGATGGCTCTCCCACCAAGCCGAGTCGCCCGGCGCCATGCTGTCGTTGCCCTCGTTCATCCCGACGGCACCGTCTATCAGCTCCCGGACGATATCGGCGTGCCCGGCGTGGCGGTGCGTATCGGCGATCACGCGCACCACGGCATGGTGCAACGTCACCTCGTCCCTGTCATCGGGCCACCAGGGCACCCTGCCGATCGTGTCCAGCGCCAGCGCGTCGATCGTCGCGTCCGCGTGCGCCCACGCGCGGCGGTAGAGCTCCACGATGGACTCGCGTGACTCGTCGGCGGTGGCCCACATGTCCGCGTTCGGCTCGGCACCTTCTTCGTGCCAGGGCAACGGCTCGCCGGACGGCCGCCCGAAAGTATCGCCGAGGTAGCCCAGCTCCACGCCGGCCACGTGTTTCACCAGGCCCAGGAGGTTGGTGCCGGTCGGCGTCAGCGGGCGACGGACGTCGTACTCCGAGAGCCCTTCGAGCTTCCACAGCAGGGCATCGCGGGCGGACTGCAGGTAGAAGTGAAGGTCGGCCTTGGGATCCGGTGTGGTCATGCGGCCAGTCTGCCGATCCGGCGATCTTTGTCCACCGCCTTGTCGACGCTCGCGGCCGCCGCCCAGAGCTGCTGCCCGCATGAAGGCCCATCAGGGGCTCGTGGAGCGACCGACGGTTGCGTGACAGCCCTTGTGCGAAGGCCGTCACGCGGAGGCCACGACCTCCCCGGTCGTGATCTGGGGCGGGTTGGGAAGCAGTGTCGCGAGGTGGTCCCGCACGAAGTCCGCCGCTGTGGAGACCGAGTCCTCGGCGCCGGCCCGGTCGCGGAAGACGCTGGTCGAGACCATGACTCCGTTCCCGGCGTCGATCCAGTAGTACGCCACGAAGCCGGGGACCTGGCGCATGAGGGGTACGAATCCTTCGCTGACGCGGCGTCCTGCCTCGGCCGGATCGGTCACCCCTTCGTACCGTCGGACTGCTGCGTACATGGCCGATCTCCTCGTGCGGGTTCCGGGTCGTGATTGCGGGAACGCCGTACCCCCGTGGCGGCCGCCCGGCTCGTGAGGGGTCCGGAAATCACCTGAAGGGCCGTCTTCGGTGATCCGAACGGCGTGCCGGAAAGACGGCCGGGTCCCCGTCTGCGATCAGCGGCCGGCTGTCACCGGTCAGCGGTCAGCGCGCCGGCAGCGTCTCCTGGAGCCAGTCGAAGACGACGTCGCAGTGCTGCTGCGGAGCCATCGGCGAGCAGTGCAGCTGCGCGCCGGTGGCCGCGGTGAGTTTCACATAGTCCTTGGGGGACGTCAGCCTGTCGAACATCTGGCGCGGCTGTCCCGGATAGAACTGCTCGTCCTCGTAGTCGAGGACCAGGGTGGGCATCGTGATCCGGCCCACGACGTCCGTGATGGTCAGTGCCTCGACGCGCTTGGCGGGGGTGTAGAAGTCGGTGAAGAGCTTGCCCTGGCGGGCGGCGAGCATCGCCGGGACGGAGAAGGGTTCGAAACGCTTCTTCAGCGTCGCGGCGTCGGCAGCGGGCAGTTCGGGGGCGACCTCCTTGTTCCAGATGTCGTTGGTCTCGGCCTTGCTCGGGGTGAGGATCTTCCGGATCTCCGGCGGGAAGCCCAGCCAGGGCTCCAGGCATCCCGGCATCGCCACGAGGGCGGCGATCCGCTTGTCGAAGGCCGCGGCCCGTGGGGCCAGGTCGCCGGCCATGCTCAGCCCGGTCAGGGCGATCCGGTCGTCGTCCACGTCGGAACGGGCGAGCAGCCAGTCGACGAGCGGCGTGACCACCGTCTCCCAGCGCGGCGTGAAGACCACCCGGTTCACGAAGAGCAGCTGCCCCTGGCCCGGCCCGTCGTACACCAGGGCGTTCCAGCCGCGCTCCAGTGCGGCCGAGACGCCATAGGCCCACATGTCGACGTTCTGTCCGTCGCTGCCGTTCGTGAGGATCACGGTGGGGCGCCGGGTGCCGGAGTCGTCCGGGCGGAAGAACCACACCGGCAGCGGCGTCGCGCCGTACGGAACGTTCGCCGTCACCGGCGCCGGGTCGCACAGCCTGCAGAACGTGTCCCAGGCGCCGCGCCCGGCCCTGTAGAGCTGCTCCTCGCTGCCGGGGTCCTCGGAGCCGAGAACGAAGAACAGCGCCTGGGCGTAGTACTGGGCGGCCCGCAGCGCACGGAAGCGCCGGGTCTGCCGGTCGGGCGGGCTGCCCTGGGGGGCCTCCAAGAGCCGGTCGCCGAGCCTGTTGAAGGTCTCGACGTACGTCTGCGCGGACAGGCCGGCCTTGTTGATCGCGTTGACGGCGGTGAGCACCTCGCCCACCTCGCTTCCGCTGAACCCGGCCCCGCCGAGGGCCCAAAGGGCGCTGAAGTTGTACGCCGGGTTCTGAAAGAGCGTCATCACCCCGGGCGTGGCGCCGGCGGCCGACGCCGTGGGTCCGGCGGCGGGGCCCTGTGCGGAGCTGCTGTTCATGGGCATGCACCCGGCGGTCAGCGCGACCCCGGCTCCGCCGACGAGCCCGGTGAGCGCGGTGCGCCGGCTCAGGCCGGATGCGTCCTGCGATACCTGCGTCATACCGGCCGACGGTAGGAGCTGCGCCACCCGCGCCTTCCGGCACGACACAGCCGGTTCCCCCGAACGGGCAAGCCGGGGCGCGAACGGCCAGGTCGGTGAAAGTCCGGTCGGCGACCACGGCCGCGATCCGGTCAGCGACCACGTGCCGCGATCCGGTCGGCCAGCACGGCAAGGGGCACCGTGGCGGCCCAGCTGTAGATCGCGGCCAGGGGCGAGATTCGGGCGATCCCCACCGAGAGCAGGAACACGACGGCCTGGGCGGGGAGCGGGACACCGCGCCACGACACACCGGCCGAGCGGCTGGTACGCAGGTCGATCGCGTACACCACCAGCGCGGCCGTACCGATGACGGCCCCGTACAAGCCGGGCCCCAGGAACCGGTCTCCGTAGTTCTCCAGGACCTGGGTGGGGAACGGAATCAACGACACCAGCACCAGGAATGCCACATTGAGCCAGAAGAGGGCCGGGTCGAGCTCCCCCGCGTTCCGCAGCGCCGCGTGGTGGGCCCGCCAGAACAGCGCGATCACCACCGCGCTCAGCAGGAACGCGCCCGCCTGGGACTGCACCTCGTCCAGTGCCCGGCTCAGCTCGGCACCGCTCAGTCCCTCGGGCAGTTTGATGTCCAGTACGAGCAGGGTCATGGCGATGGCCATCACTCCGTCGGAGAGGGCAAGCATCCTGCCCTTCGGCACATGGTCCGCCTCGGGCGGGATGAAGCGTCGCCGCTCGCCTTCGTTCATGGCCCCGTCGTAGCACCCGCCCCACCCGGGGGCGGCAATCCGACACGTGTCGTCCGCGCCCTGGAGCCGGCGCCCTGACGTGCCCGGGCGGCTGGCCCAGGCGCTTGCCCAGGGCGGCGACCGCGGCCGATCATTCCCCCATGAGAACCGAAGTGCAGACGTTCATAGCCGACGGGCCGCTCCCCGACGGGGACGCGAGCGAAGAAGAGATCGACCGACGCGTCGACCAACTCGGTGCGATCTCCGAGCCGGTCACGGCGGAGGAGGCCAAGGCCCTGACGGCGTGCTTCGGTCCCGACGACTGCTACGGCGTCGCCTGGACGCTACTGCACCTCATCGAGACCGGTCCGAACCCCGTGCTGACCACCAAGCCGGCCGCGGACGCCAACGAGTGGCACCACCGGCTCTGGCAGCGGGAGGTGAACGCCGGCCTCGTGCAGGAGGGCTGAAGCTCGTGCACGAGGCCCGTCGTCATGCGGACGGCCTGTCGAGTCGGCGCGCCCGCGAGGTGTGTCAGTGACCGGAGGGCGGTTCGAAACAGCCGGTTTCCATGTACGGCCCGTTGACCTGGACCTGATAGTTGGTCTTCTGCACGAACGCGGTCACGCAGGCGTCCTTGTGGACGTGAAGGCCGATCTGGGCGCCTTCCGGTGTGACGTAGTGGTCGCCCTCGTAGCGGGCGTCCATGCTCCGCACTTCGAGCTTCCCGCCGAGCTGCTCCCCCTTGGGGCCGGTGCGCAGTTCCTCGTACCCGAGGGCCAGCAGAGCGGTGCGGACGCTCTTGGGGTCCCACTTCCGCTGCTTCCAGAGTCGTTTGAGTACGGGCTCGATGCGATCGGCTTCCCTCTGGGCGTCCTTCCCGCTGGCGGGCGACATGTCGCGAGGGCGGCGGTAGGCGTTGTTGTCGCCGTAGTGCGGGGCTCCGTCGTGGGCTCCGGGTTCCACGTAGGGGGACGCACCGGCACCGGAGGGGCTGGGAGGGGAACTGGCGGTGGAACTGGCGGTGGAACTGGGGGTGGAACTGGGTGTGGCACCGGGGGCAGTACTGGGGGACGTTCCCGGGGCGCCGGTCGCGACGCGCTGCTGGCCGCAGGCGGTCAGGGGCAGGGCGACGCTCACCAGCAGTAAGGCGGCAGCGAGGTGTCTTCGCCGTCGAGGCGTTGATATGAGCATGCGGGTTACTCTGCCACGGGCGGGCACCCCGGCATCGGCGGACGGTGCCTTCCGGGTGCGGGGAAGGGAGGCGCCCGTGGTGCCGTACATCATGCGCAGCGACGGTCCGGGAACGCTCAGAGCCCTGCAGGAGAGGGCGGCTCGGGCCCTTCCCGCCGAGTACGTCGAGGATGTCGAAGGGTGGCGGCTGCGCCATGCGCCCCGGTGTTCGTGGTGGGTGGGCACGGTGCTGCCACACGGCGACGCCGAGCGGGGCGAGTTGGCGCGCAGGATCGCCACGGCGGAGGAGTTCTATGCCGCCCGTGACGCGGACACGCGGTTCCAGATCAGCCCGGGGGCGTGTCCGCAAGCGCTCGACACGGTCCTGGCCGAGCGCGGCTACCGCCGTCAGAGCGTGATGTCGTTGCGGGCGGCGTCGACGGCGCGGGTCCTGGAGCAGGCGTCGGCCGGATCACCGAGGGTGCGACGGGACGAAGGCCCGACAGCCGCCTGGTTCGAGGTCTGGCACGCCGTGCACGGCCGGCATGGCGGGGACTCGCGGGCCGAGTGGGACCTGCTCGCCCGTGTGGAGGGGCCGAGTGTCTACGCCAGTGCGGTGGTCGGGGGCGATGTCGTCGCGGTCGGCCGTGCGGTCGCCGACACCGGGTGGGCGGGAGTGTTCGGTATGGCCACGCTGCCCGCGGCCCGCGGAAAGGGCGCGGCCCGCCAGGTGCTCGCCGCGCTGGCCGACTGGGCCGGCGCGCACGCGGCCGACCGCATGTATCTGCAGGTGGAGCGCGACAACGCCCCGGCACTGCGGCTGTACGGGCGGACGGGCTTCAGCGAGGTGTGCGGGTACCACTACCGCACCTCGGGATGAGCCGCGGCCGCGGCCTCCGTGGGGCCGGCCGCAGCGCCCTTGGCCGGAGTCCGGTCAGCGGTAGCCGGTGTCGTCGGCGGGCAGGCCGCGGGACTGGACCTCGGCGAGGTAGCGCCAGCAGTCCGGCCGCGTGCCGTCGGTGTCGGTGAAGCCGTAGAGGGGGGCGAGTTGGCCGCTGGAGACGACCTTGCCGTTCCAGCGGGCGACGTCCGGATCGGCGGCGAGTGCGGTCACCGCCCGCGCCACGTAGGCCGGGGACTCGGAGATGCAGAAGTGCGGCACGTCAGCGGTCGCGTCGCGCCAGTTGTCCTCGGTGACACCGAAGGCCTCCAGCATGTGCTCCGAGCGGAGCCAGCCGGGGGTCACCGCGACGGCGGTGGCCCGGTGCGGGGCGAGTTCATGGCTCTGGGCGAGGGGCATGCGCTGCACCGCGGCCTTGACCAGGTCGTAGTAGAAGCCCTCGTGGTGGCGGTAGGCGGCGTTGTACTCCGCGGTCCCGTCGGTCATTTCGACGACCAGACCACCGGGGCGGCGGATGAGCAGCGGCAGCGCGTGGTGACTGGTGATCGCGTGGGTGTCGATGCCCATGCGCAGTATGCGCAGCCCGCCGGCGAGGTCGTGCTCCCAGAGAGTGGTGCCGAACTGGGCGTATCTGTCGCCCCCGAAGATGTCGTTGACGAGGAGGTCGAGACGGCCGTGGTCGCGGTCGATGCGCCGGACGAGGTCGCCGACCTGGTCGCTGTCGAGGTGGTCCACCCGCAGGGCCGTACCGGTACCGCCGGCCGCGACGATCAGGTCACCGGTCTCCTCGATGGTCTCGGGCCGGTTGATCTCCGACCGTCCCGCGGTCCGGCTGCTGCGCCCGGTGGCGTAGACGAAGGCACCCGCGCGGGCGAGTTCCACCGCGATGGCGCGTCCGGCTCCCCGGGTGGCGCCGGCCACCAGCGCCACTCTCCCGTCCAGCGTGCCCGCCGGAGCTTCGTCGTTCGTCATGGGTCAAGAACTGAGGTGGTATTGGGTCCAGGGCTGATGCGCGGGTGCGGCCTCCTCGTGCGGGGGTGTGATGGAGCCCCAGGGGGCGAGGGCGTTGTCCCATTCGGAGGCAAGGGCGGTCACGTCGGGGACGCACTCGGTCGAGGGCATCGTGCCGGTGTGCCAGGCGGACGCCATCTGGTGTGCCGAGGGCGCGGCGTTCCAGGCGGCCGTCTGCTGTGCGGGAATGGTGTACTCGGCTTCATGAACATCTCCGGGACCGCGCCGGTGGCGTCCCGCATGGGATTCCGCCGGGCCTGGATAGAACCGCCCCTGGGCGGACAGCTGCTGGGCACGGGTAACCAGGCGCGTGAGGTCGATCCCGAATTCGGAGGCGAGTTCCCGCAGATCCACACCGGTCTGCCAACTGCCGATGAGGACCGCGTCCATCGCCGGGGACCAGTTCTGGTCGGACGTGCCCGTCATGCCGCTGCCGGTGGTGTCGCGGGACGAACCGGTGGATCGGGCTCCGGTGGACGGGTTCTGCAGGGGCGGTTCGGCCGAGGCATCGGGCGCGGGGGGCGCGTCGTCCGGCTCACTGGGCGGTGTGGCGGTCGGCGAGGCGGTGGCCAGCAGCTTCTCGGCGACGGCACGGGCATCGTCCTTGCCCACCGTGCGCCGGGCGATCCGCACTTCCCGCTCGTTCAAACCGAACAGACCGGCCACCGCGCCGGTACTGCCCACCGTCACCGCGAACGCCGCCAAAACCCGTGACCGGTCCGCCTGGGCCTCGTCGAGCCTGGCCTGCGCCTCCCGCACGCGCTCGTCACCCAAACAAAACGCTTCCGCCAGAACGGCATTGCGGTCCCACAAGTCTCTAGGATCCATACCCATTCAACGCCTCTTGCGCGGAGGTGTCCCGATCTTGCATAGCAAAGCACACCAAAGCACCCATCGAACCACCAGATGAAAATCACTCCGTGTGCCCGGACGAGGGGTGCCGCCGAGGCGGACGCATGATGAATCCGCAGGCCAGCGAGGTGGCGTGGATATTCGGCGGGGATTGTCAGTGCGGTGGGTTACCGTCTTGATCAGTCATATCTTCACAGTTTCAGGTGTCCGTGGGGGGACCGTGTCCGATCTTTCGCGTAACTCTTCTTCCGCCGGCCCGCGTTCAGGCGTGCCGCACTCCGGCGCCGCTCGGTCCGGTGCCTCTCGTTCCGGTGTCGCGGGCTCTTCGTCCGGCGTCTCGCGTCGCGGTGCCGGGCGCTCCCGCACGTCGGTCCGGACACTGGGGGCGCTGCTCGCGGGTGTGATGGTGTGCGGCGGTACGGCGGCGTGTACGGCATCGGGCGGCAAGTCCGCGGCCGGGCCCGGCGGGTCGCAGAGCATCAACGCGACGCCGGTCGCCGCGGTGCAGAAGGCGGTCAACAAGGGCGCCAAACTCAATTCGGTGTCCTATCGCCTCTCGGGCAAGGTCCCGGGCCAGGGGACCGTCGAGGGCAAGGTGTCGTTCAGTCTCCGCCCGCGGGCCATGGACATGCGGATGAAGGCGTCCGGGGGCCAGGAGGAGGGCGAGTTCTCGGTGCGGCTCGTCGACGGCTCGCTGTATCTGGGCTGTGGCAAGGACGCGGCGGCCGCGATGGGCGGCAAGCGCTGGATCAAGTTCCCCATGAAGCACAAGGACGCCGGCGGCAGCGCGGGCGGCTTCGGGGGAATGCGGCGGCAGGCCGACCAGGACCCGGCGGCGCAGGCGTCGTTGCTTCCCCAGTCCGACGACGTCAAGAAGGTCGGCGAGGAGACCGTCGACGGGGTACGCACCACGCACTACTCCGGCACGGTCGATGTGGCGGATCTGCTGACGAAGCGGCCCGCCAAGAGCGCGCTGGCCGTCGAGCGCCGCAAGAAGGTGGTCGAGCAGTACCGGCAGCTCGGGGTGAGCGAGCTGAAGCTCGACATGTGGGTCGGCCCCGATGACCGGATGGTGAAGTTCCGGGAGCGTGCGCGGGCAACGCAGGGCCCGCTCGACGTGACCATACGGTTCTTCGACATCAACAAGCCGGTCCGGGTCCAGGCCCCGCCCGCCTCCGAAACGATGGATCTGGAGCAGAAGTTGAAGGAGGCGGGCAGGCAGCGCGCCTAGGCTTTCCGGCCCCGGCCCACCGGACGGCCCTCGCCTTCCGGCCCCGGTTCATCGGACAGGGCTCAGGGAGCGGCGCCGGCGGTGGGCGGGGGCAGGGGGTCGTCGAGGTGCGGGAGCCCGATGGGGTTGGGGAAGGGCAGCACATCCGCGGCGAGGATGCGTCGGACGACGGGTTCCAGCGCGTGCAGCAGCGCCTGGATCTCCGCTTCCGGCAGGGAGTTCAGCAGCCGGGCGGCCAGCCGGTCGGTGGCCTGCTCGATGCGCTCGCGCTCCCGCAGGCCGTGTTCGGTGGCGCCGCCCCGTGCGTCGACGAGGCCGCGGGAGCGCAGCCGGTCCGCGGCGGCCGCCCACTCCTCCTCGCTCCAGCCCCGGTCCTGGCGGATGGTGTCCTCGGGTACGCGACCGGACGCGGCGGCCAGGACGAGGGCTTCGCAGCCGTCGAGGCCTTCGTCGGCGAGTACGGCGAGGTGCGCATCGCCCCTGAACTCGCGCAAGGTGGTGACCAGTTGCCACAGCCGCTCGACGGGGTCGGCCTGGTCGCACAGTGCCCGGTTGGCGGCGAAGAGGGGCCGCGCGAGGGCGGAGGCCTCGTCGACCATCTTCTGGAGCGGCGGCAGGAGTTCGGCGGCGCCGCGCTCCAGTTCGGGGCCGATCCTGCGCAGGGCGCGGGCGGCCCGGCCGCCGCGCTCGTCGAGGACGTGCGCCGGGCCGGCGATGCTCCAGGCTGCGGGCAGGGCACGGGCCACCATGTGCGGGGCGAACACCCCGAGTACGGCCGTGGCGGCCGCGGGTTCCACGGCTCCCAACGGAGCGGTGCGGGAGGCGAAATACCCCATCCAGAAGCCCTTGAGGCCGAGCGCCTTGCCCAGGCCGCGGCACTCCTCGTCGAAGTAGCAGACCGCGTGCAGCGGTTCGGTCACCAGCCAAAGCGATCGCGCATGCAGCTCCATGAAGATCACGCTACCGCCGCCGCACGTCCGGCGCAGCACACCCGGGCACACCCGACGACGCGAACCACCCGTACCGCCCCACCCACCGACCGGACCGGTTCGAGGCCCCGTAGGGATCGGCTGCCTCGACGTCCGGCGGATCAGGGCCGGTGGCCCGGCCGGGCGTCAGCCGTCGGTGCGGCCGCCGGCGCCGAAGCCCGACTGCCAGGCCCACAGGTGGGTGCAGTTGGGGCACTGCAGATGGAGCACGCTGCCTTTGTTCGACAGCAGGTAGCGCCAGTGTTCGTGGCAGGTACGGCCGTCGAGGCAGGTTCCGCAGCCCTCGTGGTCCTGACAGCGGGGGCACGGCACCCAGGCCCGGCGGCCGATGTCGGCGGTGGGGTCGAGGGGCAGCATGCTCAGCCCTGCCCGGAGGGCGGCAGCACGCCCGCGGCGACCAGCATGTCGTAGGTGGCCTGCTGGTCGGCGTCCAGGCCCGAGTAGAGCAGGCGGTTCGCCTCCGCCTCGCCCTCCATGACCGCGACGGGGTCCCAGGTGTCGCCCAGCGCCGCGAGGACCTCGGTCCGCCTGCGGGCCTCGTGATCGGCGAGGTCGAGCTCGAATATGTGGTGGTCCGAGGTGTTGCGGTCGTTCATGGTGCGCGTCCCATACCACGTGCGGATGATGCGGACGTGTCTATCAAGCGGGGCGGCACTGAGGAAGCGTCAGACGGGGAGCGCGGCTCCCCGGGACCGGGAGACGGGAGGAAGCAGTGGCGTGGAGTGATGAGACGTGGCGCAGAGTGAGGCACTTTATGTCGGGCGAAAGTGGATGATGTGGGGCATTTCGGTGTGCCGCTTGGGCGCCTAGGTGCACTTCGCCGAGGGGCGCATCCCCCCGGCGCCCGATATGCGAGGCATTTTCCGAGGTGACGTAATTCATCCTCCGTATTCGTCCTCCGCCACCCCGCACCGCACCGCGGCCGGGGCCTCACCTCACCCCGCGCACCACGGTCAGCCCCCTCTCACCCCGGCCGTTGCGCCGCCTCGCCGCGGAACGCCGCGATGAGCAGATCGAGCGCGGGCTCGACGGCCGAGCCCGCCATGACGGGGAGGTGCTCGCGTACGCGGTGCAGGCTGGGGAAGTCGTCCGCCGGCAGGCTGCCGTACGCGTCCTGCCACGCCTGCTCGTCCGCCGCGCGCTGGGCGGGTGCCAGCCGCAGCACGCCGGCGTCCAGAGCCGCATGGCCGAGGGCGGTGTCGACGAAGGCGTGGTAGTGGCGGACGGCGGTGGCGTCGTCGAAACCGGCCTGGAGCAGCAGCCCGACGCCGGTGTCGACGGCGCGCTGCTCGTGGGGGCGGCCCGTGACGCGAACGGTGCTGAACACCGCGATCTGTGGGTGGCGCAGCGCGGAACGGTAGGCGCGCATACCGAATTCGCGCAGGTCGGCTGCCCAGTCGCCGCTGGGCGCGAAGCCCGCCATGGACTCCCCGATCAGCCGGTCGGCGAGCGCCAGCAGCAGGTCCTCGGTGTTGCGGAAGTAGCGATAGACGGCGGACGGATCGGCGCCGAGGGCCGCGCCCAGCTTGCGCACGGTGAAGGCCTGCGCCCCTTGGGCGTCGATCAGCTCGCGCGCGGTGTCGACGATGAGGTCGGCCGACAGGACCACACCCGAACCGGTCGGCCGGCGCCGTTTGCGCTCGGCCGGGACGCGCTCGCTCGCCGCCACACCGCACCCCTCGCTTCGCCTTGGCGCCCGGGCCTGCCCGGTGCGCTCCCGCGCCGTGCCCGGGACGCGTCACGGCCCGGTCGGGCCAGTTAATCATCAGGTTACGTCAACACCGTTGACACAAGAATGCGCGGACTGTTTCATCGGCGGACACCCGGCCCATCGGGACCGGTCCGGCCCCCGTCCAAGGAGTCAGTGCCATGCCCTCCGCAGTGCAGCAGCAGGACCCCGGCCCGGCGAGAATGCGCCGCTCACTGGGGGTGAAGGACGGGGTGGCGATCGCCGCGTCGAGCACCGCAGCGACCACCAGCATCGGCATCGGGATGGGGTCGCTGGCCGCGTACGCCGGCCGGCAGACCCCCGCCCTGCTGTTGCTGGCCTTCCTGCCCATCCTCGGCATCGCGCTGTCGTACGCCCGGCTCAACCGCAGCGAGCCCAACTGCGGCAGCGGCTACACCTGGGTGGGCCGGTCCATCGGCCCCTGGCCCGGCTTTCTGACCGGCTGGGTGGTGCTGGTCGGCAATGTGATCTTCATGGCCTACACGGGCGCCGTCACCGGATCCGTCGTGCTCCAGTTCCTCAACAAGCTGGGCCTGTACAGCCTGTTGGGACTGCGCCTGGACCCGTCCGCCACCGGCATCAGCACGGCCGTCGGCCTGATCGCGCTGGTCGCCGTCACCCTCACCGCCATCACGGGCGTACGGGCCGCGACCCGGCTGCAACTGTGGCTGCTGCTCTTCGAGTACGCGGTCCTGCTGGTCTTCTGCGGCTACGCCCTGGTCATCGGCGACCAGCCGTTCTCGCTGTCCTGGCTGAACCCCTTCGACATCGCCTCACCCCAGGCGCTGGCCCAGGGCATGGTCATCGCGGTGTTCATCTACTGGGGCTGGGACGCGGCGTTCAGCGTCAACGAGGAGACCCGCAACGCCTCCGACGCGGCGCGCGGCGGACTGATCGCGCTGGTGGCGATGCTCGGTCTGTTCCTGGTCGGCGCGCTCGCCTTCCAGCGGGTGATGAACACCGACGAACTCATCCGCAACGGCCCGCAGGCGCTCACCTTCCTCGGCGGGAGACTGGCGCCCGAACCCTGGGCCTCCCTGCCGTTGGCCGCGCTGATGTGCTCGGCCTTCGCCTCCCTCCAGTCGAGCGTCATCCCCACCGCCCGCGGCGCGCTGGCGATGGCCCGTGACCGGACGCTGGGCCCCGTATGGCAGCGGGTGCACCCACGCTACGGCTCCCCCGCCGTGGGCACCCTCCTGATCATGGCCCTCGCCGCGCTGCTCGCCGTACTCGCCGTCGGCATCCCCCAGCTCAACGACATGATCCTCACTGCGGTCAACTCGATCGGCCTGACCGTGGCCCTCTATTACGGACTGACCGCCCTGGCCTGCGCGGTGCGCTTCCGCGGCAGCCTGCGCCAGGGGCCGGTCCGCGCGCTGCGGGATGTGGTCGTCCCCGCGGCGAGCGCGCTGGCGCTGTTCGGGCTCGGCGGCTACCTCGTCCGGTACTACGCGACGCTGAGCGACCTCTTCGAGCCGAGTCCGGACAACGGCTGGTTCATGCTGCTGCTCCCCTCGCTCTTCGTCCTGGTGGGCCTGGCGACCGCGGCATGGGCCAAGTGGGTACGCCGCGCGCCGTACTTCACGACCGGCCGGGGCACCGACGCCGACGCGATCACCTTGCCGATGGACGGCGAAGCGGCCCCGCTGGCCCGCCCTTCTCAGAGCTGACCGGCGCGGCGCGCCGGGTGCCGGACCGTGGCCCACCACGTCCCGCGCCACACCCCACAAGCCCTCCCGGACCGCGGCCGGTCGTCGCCTGCCGCACCCGCACCACCACACCCACACCCACACCACACACGACTGGAGCAACTGCCAGATGGACCTCAGCACCACCGTCGAGCCCGAGCCGACCCCGCACGCCACCGTCGACTCCGGCTCCCCGGCCGACCTCGTCTTCCTCTCCGGCCCCGTGCACACCGTCGACGCCGCGCGCAGCCGGGCGGGCGCGGTGGCGGTGCGCGGGGACCGTATCGTCGCCGTCGGACACGAGCCGGAGGTGCGTGACCTGATCGGGCCGGGTACCGAGGTGGTCGACCTGCGCGGTCGGCTGCTGATCCCCGGCTTCCAGGACGCGCATGTCCATCCGGTCGGCGGCGGCATGGAGTTGGCCCTGTGCGATCTGAGCGCGGCGGAGACGGCGGACGCCTACCGCGAGCTGATCGGCCGCTATGCCGCCACGCATCCGGACGCGCCGTGGATCACCGGCGGCGGCTGGTCGCTGGAGGCCTTCCCCGGCGGGATGCCGACCCGGGAGTTCCTGGACGCCCTGGTGCCCGACCGCCCGGTGTTCCTCGTCAACCGCGATCACCACGGCGGCTGGGCCAACTCCCGTGCGCTGGAGCTGGCCGGGCTCACGGTCCGTACGCCGGACCCGGCCGACGGGCGGATCGAGCGGGCCGCCGACGGCCGGCCCACCGGCATGCTGCAGGAGGGCGCCATGCGGCTGGTGGCCGACCTGATTCCGCAGCCGGGCCTCGACGAGCAGACCGCCGGCCTGCTCAGGGCGCAGCGGCTGCTCCACTCCTACGGAGTGACCGCCTGGCAGGACGCGATGCTGGGCGACGGGCCCGGCACGGTCGACGCCGTCCCCGCGTACCTTGCCGCCCGGCAGGACGGGAAGCTGACCGCGCGGGTGACGGGGGCGCTGTGGTGGGACCGGGCCCGGGGCGCCGAGCAGATTCCCGAACTCATCGCGAAGCGGGCCGAGTTGACCGGCGGGCGGCTGCGCGCGACCAGCGTGAAGATCATGCAGGACGGGATCGCCGAGAACCACACGGCCGCCATGCTCACCCCCTACCTCACCGCCTGCGGCTGCACGTCCGACAACAGCGGCATCTCCTTCATCGACCCCGAGGAGCTGCGGACCTACGTCACCCTGCTGGACGCGGAGGACTTCCAGGTGCATTTCCATGCGCTGGGCGACCGGGCCGTACGCGAGGCACTGGACGCGGTGGAGGCGGCCCGGCGGACGAACGGCCCCCGCGACACCCGGCCGCACCTGGCCCATCTCCAGGTCGTGCACCCCGATGACGTCCCGCGATTCCGCCGGCTGGGTGCGACGGCGAACATCCAGGCGCTGTGGGCGGCCCATGAACCGCAGATGGACGAGCTGACGATTCCCTTCCTGGGCGCCCAACGGGCGGCCCGGCAGTACCCGTTCGGCGATCTGCTGCGCTCGGGCGCCACCCTCGCGGCCGGCAGCGACTGGCCGGTCAGCTCCCCCGACCCGATCGCCGCGCTGCATGTCGCGGTCAACCGCCGTACGCCGGACGCCCCGTCCTCGGCGCCGGTCTTCCTGCCCGAGCAGCGCATCGATCTGGGCTCGGCGCTCGCCGCGTACACGGCCGGCAGCGCCTACGCCAACCACCTCGACGACGCCGGCACCATCCGGCCCGGAATGCTGGCCGATCTGGTCGTCCTGGACCGCGATCCCTTCGACGGCCCCGACGAGGAGATCGCCGAGACCCGTGTCCTGCAGACGTTCGTCGGGGGGCGGCGGGTCCACGCGGCCGACGACGCCTGAGGCCGGGCGCGGCCCGGACGTTCTTGGGCGTTCCTCCAGATGCGGTGGGCTTTCCGCGGCGTCGTTTCGGATGACGTGCGGATGGTCCGGAGGCCGGGGTCGCGGTTGTACTGGGGCGAGTTGCTCGTTCGGGGGGATGCGGTGTCTGCGGTGAGTGCTTTTCGTGCGGTGTTCTCCGTCGCGGGGGCCTGGCTGCCGGTGCTCTCGTTCCTGGCCCGGCTGCCCGCGGCGCTCTGCCCGATCGGCACGCTGATGATGCTGACGGAGCTGGACGGTGTCGGGCGGGCCGGGGTGGTCGCGGGGATGCTGTGGCTGGGTCAGGCGGTGGGCGGTCCGCCGATCGGGCGGCTGGCCGACCGGCGCGGGCACCGGCCGGTGATCCTGGCGGCCGCGCCGGCGAACGCGGTGGCCGTCGTGGCGCTGGTGGGGTCGGTGCTCGGCGGGCTGCCGGTGGCGGCGCAGGCGCTACTGGCGGGGTTGGCCGGGTTGACGATGCCGCAGGTGGGGCCGCTGTCACGGACGCGGTGGATCGCGCTGACCGCGTCCCGCCCCGAGGGGAAGGAACTGACCGCGCGTGCGCTGTCGTTGGACACCACGATCGACGAGATCAGCTTCATGGCGGGGCCGGCGCTGGCGGCCACGGTCGTGGTGGTGTGCCACCCCTCGGCGGCGCTGCTGCTCGCGGCCCTGCTCAGCGCCGTATGCGGGGTGCTGTTCGCGCTGCATCCGACGGCTCCGGGGCCGGTGCGGTCCGGGCCGGTGGCGGCGGCCGGGGTGCCGCTGGCGTCGCCCGCCCTGATCGTGCTGTGTGTGATGGCGCTGGCGCAGGGGATCATCTGGGGCGGCGCCAACGCCGGTGTCAGCGCGCTGTCCGAGCACCTGGGCGATGCGGGCACGGCCGGCTTCGTCTGGGGCTCGATGGCGGTGACCAGCGCGCTGGCGGGGCTGGTGGCGACGGCGCGGCCGGGGAAGCGGGATCTGACGGTCCGGCTCCGGCTCGCGATCGTGGCGCAGACGCTGCTGGTGCTGCCGCTGCTCGCGGTGTCCGGGTTCGCCGGAACGACGCTGGTCATCGCCGGGATCGGCGCGGCGGTGGCACCGCATCTGATCGCGGTGTTCGGGCTCGCCGAGCGGGTCGCGCCGGCCGCGCGGATGGGCGAGGCGATGACGCTGCTGGGGTCCGGGCTGATCGTCGGGCAGGGGGTGGCGGCGCTCGCGGCCGGCCCGCTGGCCCAGGCGTACGGGTTCCGGGCCGCGTTCGGGGTGAGCTGCGCGGCGGGCCTGGCCGCCTGTGCGGTGGCGCTGGCGCTGGTCCGGGGGCGGCGGTTCACCCCGGTGTCCGCCGGGTCCGGGCGTCCAGCACCGTCCGCCACCCAGGTGGCGCCGCCCGCTCCGGCGCCCGCGCCGGCCGCCGACCGCCGCGCTTGAGGAAGTCCGCCAGCGGCAGTGTCGCCGCGCCGACCGTGACGGCGTCCGGGCCGAGCAGGCCCAGGCCGATGGTGACGCGGCCGGCGGGGTGGGCGAGGGCGTAGGCGGTGGCGTGGGTGCGGACGGCGGGCAGGAGGTGCGGTCCGAGCCGGAGGCCGACCCAGCCGCCGATGAGCACCCGTTCCGGGCTGAAGAGGTTGATCAGGTCGGAGATCCCGGCCCCGAGGTATTCGGCGGTCTCGTCCAGGACGGCGCGGGCGATCGGGTCTGGGGTGCTGCCGTACGGGGGGAAGGCGGCGTCGGCCAGGGCGGTGATCGCCGTCTCCTCGTCGGCGTCCGCGGGCGGCCGGCCGCCGGCCTCCCGCCAGCGTCGCAGCAGCGCCCCGGATCCGGTGTACGCCTCCAGGCAGCCGCGGGCCCCGCAGCGGCACCGCCGGCCGCGGACCTGGACCGTCAGATGCCCCCATTCGCCGGCGCTGTCGCGGGCGCCGCCGTGGACGGCACCGCCGGTGACGATGCAGGCGCCGACGCCGGAGCCGAGGAGCACGATGACCGCGTCCCCGGCGCCACGTCCGCCACCGAACCACATCTCCGCCTGGCCGAGCGCCTTGGCGCCGTTGTTGATGAAGAGCGGTACGCCGGCGGGGAGTTCGACGGCATCGCGCAGCAGGCCCTCCAGTGGGACGGCGTCCCATCCGACGGTCTGGCCGTGGACGACCGCGCCGCCGGGGCCGGACCGGTCGACGATGCCGGGGACGCCGACACCGACACCGAGCAGGCGGGCCGGGTCCGTACCACTCTCCCCCAGCACGGTGGCGATCCCGTCGGCGATATGCCGGGTGACCGCTGCCACGTCGTAGTGGTGGTCGCTCAACGGAAGTTCCGCGCGGGCGAGTTCGCGCATCGAGAGATCGAAGAGCTCGACGCCGACCCTGGTCTCGCCGACGTCCACGCCGATGAGCCGGCCGGCCGCCGGGGCGATGCGCAGCAGGGTGCGCGGCCGGCCGCCGTCGGAGCCGACCACGCCGGCCTCCTCCAGCAGCCCGTCGTCGACGAGTTCGGCGACCACATTGCTGACGGAGCCTGAACTGAGGCCCGTTGCGGGGCCGAGTTCCTGCCGGCTCAAGGGGCCGTCGAAATGCAACCGTTGCAGAACCACGGAGCGATTGGCGCGGCGCAGGTCACGCACGGTCCGTTGGGTGTGCTCGGCCATCTGGTCCCCCTCCCGCCCGCAATCTACCGGGGTGCGGTCCCTTGACGCGCCCTTCTCTCGGGCTTTAACTCACACCCTAAGTTAAGCCATGAGGCCGTTCAGGAACTGAACATGGCCGACCTCGGACTCCTCAGAGAGAGGCGTATCCGTCATGCGCAGACTCCGAGCCGCGACCGTCACCGCCACCGTCACCGCGCTCGCCGCGGTGGCCTCCGGATGCGGCGGCGGAACGAGCCCCGGTGGCGGGAGCGGCAGCAACGACTCCCCCAGGACACTGACCTACTGGGCGTCCAACCAGGGTCCGAACGTCGAGGCGGACAAGCGGATCCTCGGCCCCGAGCTCAAGAAGTTCGAACGGCGCACCGGAATCAAGGTCGAGCTGGAGGTCATACCGTGGCCCGACCTGCTCAACCGGATCCTGGCCGCCACGACTTCGGGGCAGGGTCCCGACGTCCTGAACATCGGCAACACCTGGTCCGCCTCGCTCCAGGCCACCGGGGCGCTGCTCCCCTGGGACAAGCGGAACTTCGACGAGATCGGCGGGCGCGACCGGTTCGTGGCACCGGCGCTGGGCGCCACGGGGGCCGCGCACCAGGCCCCGGCCGCGGTACCGCTGTACTCGCTGACGTACGCGCTCTACTACAACAAGCGGATGTTCAAGGACGCCGGGATCGACCAACCCCCCGCCACCTGGGACGAGTTGGTCACGGCCGGCAGGCGGATCTCCAAGGACGGCAAGTGGGGACTGGGCGCCGAGGGCGGCCAGCTGGCCAACAACATCCACCAGGCCTTCGTCCTCGGCAAGCAGCACGGCGCCGACTTCTTCGACGCCGCCGGCAGGCCCACCTTCACCTCCGACGGCGCGGTCGCGGCGGTCAAGCAGTACGTCGACTTCATGGCCAAGGACAAGATCATCGCTCCGGGCAACGCCGAGTACGGGCAGAACCAGTCGCTCAGGGACTTCGCCAAGGGAAGGACCGCCATGGTGCTGTGGCAAGCCGCGGCCACCACCTTCGCGGCCGACGGGATGAAGCCCGAGGACTGGGGCGTGGTTCCGGTGCCCGTCGCGTCCGGCACCCCGGGCGGCGGCCGGCGGACCAACTCGATGCTCGCCGGCATCAACCTCGCCGTCTTCCGCAACACCGACAACCTCGACGGCGCCCGGAAGTTCGTGAAGTTCCTGACCAGCGACGCCGAGCAGCGGCTGCTCAACAAGGCCTACGGCTCCGTACCGCCGGTCAAGGCCGCCCAGCGGGACCCGGCGTTCAACCGGCCGGACACCAAGGTGCTGCGCGAGACGCTCACCAGGAGCGCGGCGCCGCTGCCCCAGGTCACCGACGAGGCGCAGTTCGAGACGTCCGTGGGGACGGCGATCAAGGATCTGTTCGCCGACGCGGCGGCCGGCCACCCCGTCACCACCGAATCGGTCAGGGCGCGGCTGACCAAGGCAGAACAGCAGATGGCGAAGTGAGGCGGCTGCCCGTCCGGCTGCGCCGCGCCGGACTGCCCTATCTGCTCCTGCTGCCCGCGCTGGTGCTGGAGCTGCTGGTGCACCTCGTGCCGATGGTCATCGGCATCGTGATGAGCTTCAAGGAGCTGACGCAGTTCCACATCGGCAACTGGGGCCTGGCTCCCTGGAAGGCGCTGGGCAACTACCGGGTCACCGTCGACCTCGACGCCCCGGTCGGCGCCGCTCTGCTGCACTCGTTCTGGATCACCGTCGCGTTCAGCGTGCTGTCGGTCGGGCTGTGCTGGCTCATCGGCACCACGGCGGCGATCATGCTGCAGGAGAACTTCCGGGGCCGCGGCCTGCTGCGCGCCGTCTTCCTCACTCCGTACGCACTGCCCGTCTACGCCGCGGTGATCACCTGGGCGTTCATGTTCCAAAGGGACAACGGCCTGGTCAATCACGTCCTGCACGACCAACTGCGGCTCACCGACGGGCGGCCCTTCTGGCTGCTGGGCGGCAACAGCTTCCTGGCGCTGCTGGTCGTCGCGGTCTGGAAGACCTGGCCGTTCGCGTTCCTGGTCGTGATGGCCGGGCTGCAGAACATCCCCAAGGACCTCTACGAGGCGGCGGCGCTCGACGGCGCGGGCGTGATCCGGCAGATCCGGCGGATCACCCTGCCCTCGCTGCGTCCGGTCAACCAGGTGCTGGTGCTGGTGCTGTTCCTGTGGACCTTCAACGACTTCAACACACCGTATGTGCTGTTCGGCAAGGCCGCTCCGGAGGCCGCGGACCTGCTGTCCATCCACATCTACCAGTCCTCCTTCGTCACCTGGAACTTCGGCACCGGAGCGGCGATGTCCGTCCTGCTGCTGCTCTTCCTGCTGGTGGTGACCGCCGGCTACCTGCTGGTCACCTCGCGCGGAAGGAGAACCGCCGATGGCTGACCGCTCCCCCGCGGCCCGCGAGCGCACCCGGACCCGGACCCGCCGCAGGCCAACCCCGACGGCACCGCCGCGCTGGTTCCGCTGTGCCCGAGGGATCTTCCTCACCGCGCTGACCGGCTTCGTCCTGCTCCCCGTCTACGTCATGCTCAGCAGCTCCCTCAAGCCGCTGGAGGATGTCTCGGGCACCTTCCACTGGCTGCCGAGCGAGCTGACGATCCGCCCGTATCTCGACATCTGGCGCACCGTCCCGCTGGCCCGCTACTTCACCAATTCGCTGATCGTGGCGGGCTCGGCCACCGTCTGCTCGGTGCTGATCGCGGTCTTCGCGGCGTATGCGGTCAGCCGCCACCGCTTCCGCGGCAAGCGGGTGTTCACCGTGACGGTGCTGTCGACGCAGATGTTCCCGGGCATCCTCTTCCTGCTGCCGCTGTTCCTGATCTACGTCAACATCGGCAACGCCACCGGCGTCGCCCTCTACGGCTCCCGCGGCGGGCTGGTCCTGACCTATCTGACGTTCTCGCTCCCGTTCTCCATCTGGATGCTGACCGGATACTTCGCCTCCGTGCCGCGGGAGCTGGACGAGGCCGCCTACGTGGACGGCTGCGGGCCGCTCGGCGCGCTCTTCCGGGTCGTCGTCCCGGCCGCGCTGCCCGGGATCGTCGCCGTCGCCGTGTACGCGTTCATGACCGCCTGGGGCGAGGTGCTGTTCGCCTCCGTCATGACCAACGACACCACCCGCACCCTGTCGGTCGGTCTGCAGGGCTACGCCACCCAGAACGACGTCTACTGGAATCAGGTCATGGCCGCGTCGCTGGTCGTCAGCGTCCCCGTGGTCGCCGGGTTCCTGCTGCTCCAGCGCTATCTGGTCGCCGGGCTCACCGCCGGGGCCGTCAAATGAACCGTGCCGAAAGGATCTTCGTGAGCGACCGGATCGACTTCGCCGCCCTGCCGGACGACTTCGCCTGGGGCGTGGCCACGTCGGCGTACCAGATCGAGGGGGCGGTCGCCGAGGGCGGCCGTGGGCCCTCCATCTGGGACACGTTCTCGCACACCCCGGGCCGGACCCACAACGGCGACACCGGCGACCGGGCCTGCGACCACTACCACCGCTGGCGCGAGGACATCGGCCTGCTGCGGCAACTGGGCGTCGGTGCCTACCGGTTCTCGATCGCCTGGCCGCGGATCGTGCCGGACGGCGACGGCCGGGTCAACGCCGAGGGCCTGGCCTTCTACGACCGGCTGGTCGACGGTCTGCTGGAGGCGGGCATCACCCCGTCCGTCACCCTCTACCACTGGGATCTGCCGCAGGCGCTCCAGGACCGCGGCGGCTGGAGCGCACGGGAGACCGCCGAGCACCTGGCGGCGTACGCCTCGGTCGTGGCCGGGAAGCTCGGCGACCGGGTCCGCCACTGGGCCACACTGAACGAACCGCTGTGCTCGGCCTGGATCGGTCATCTCGAAGGCCGGATGGCGCCGGGCCTGCGGGACCTCACCGCGGCGGTGCGCGCCTCGTACCATCTGCTGCTCGGGCACGGCCTGGCGACGGCGGCGATCCGCTCCGGGGCCACCGACCCCGAGGTCGGCATCGTCAACAACCTCAGCACGGTCGAGCCGGCCACCGGATCACCGGCCGATGCCGCCGCGGCACGGCGGATGGACGGGCACACCAACCGCTGGTGGCTCGACCCCGTCCACGGCCGCGGCTTCCCGGCGGACATGCGCGAGGTGTACGGGGTGGAGCTGCCGGAGCGCCCCGGTGACGCGGAGACCATCGCGCAGCCGCTGGACTGGCTGGGGCTGAACTACTACTTCCCGGCCGTGGTCGCCGCCGAGCCGGCCGGCCCGCCGCCGTTCGCCCGCCCGGTACGCCGGCCGCACGTGCCGCGTACGGGCATGGACTGGGAGGTCGACGCCGGCGGCATCGAGACCCTGCTGCTGCGGCTGACCCGGGAGTACGCGCCGCGCGAGATCTACGTCACCGAGAACGGCTCCGCCTACCCGGACGTGGTCACTCCCGACGGAACCGTCGAGGACCCCGAGCGCACCGATTATCTGCATCAGCACATCGCCGCGTGCGCCCGCGCGGCCCGCCAGGGCGCGCCGCTGGCCGGGTACTTCGCCTGGTCCCTGATGGACAACTTCGAGTGGGCCTACGGGTACGACAAGCGCTTCGGCCTGTTCCACGTCGACTACGCGACCCAGGCCCGCACCCTCAAGGACAGCGGCCGGCACTATGCCGGGCTGATCGGGAGCCGTCCGCGCCGCGGCACTCCGCGCGCGGCCTGACGGCCACCGCGCCGGCACGGCCTTCGGCCGGCCTCCGTGACGGGGCCGGCCGGAGGGCCGGCGGGCTACTCGATGACGAGCTCGACATCGATGTTGCCGCGGGTGGCCTTGGAGTACGGGCAGTACTCGTGGGTCGCCTCGACCAGGCGGCGCCCGGTCTCGCCCGCGAGGGCGTCCGGCAGCTCCACCCGCATGACGACGGCCAGGCCGAAGCCGGTGGCGTCCTTGCCGATCGAGACCTCGGCGGTGACCGAGACGTCCTTGGTGTCGAGCTTCATCTGGCGGCCGACATTGCCCATCGCGCTGGCGAAGCAGGCCGCGTATCCGGCGGCGAAGAGCTGCTCCGGGTTGGTGCCGGCGCCGTTGCCGCCGAGCTCCGGCGGCATGGCCAGCGCCAGGTCGATCTTGCCGTCGGAGCTGACGGCGCGGCCTTCCCGGCCGTTGGCGGTGGCGACAGCGGTGTACAGCGCGTCCATGAGGGTTCCCCTTCGATAGCGCGGCGGCCTTCCCGGCCGCCCGACGTCATCGACGATCGCACACTTTTAAATTGTCCGCAACTAAGTTGTGCACAACTAAGTCGTCCGCATGGCGCTACCCTGGATGCCATGACCACGACTCCCGTGCCCGACGCCGAACTGCTCCGCCTGGACCACCAGGTCTGCTTCTCCCTGCACGCCGCGTCGCGCGCGTTCGGCGGCGTCTACCGGGACGCCCTGAAGGACCTGGGTCTGACCTACCCCCAGTACCTGGCCATGCTGGTCCTGTGGGAGCACGGCCCCCAGCCGGTCAAGGCCATCGGCGAACGGCTCCGACTGGACTCCGGCACGCTCTCGCCGCTGCTCAAGCGACTGGAGGCGGCAGGCCTGGTCCGCCGCGAACGCAGCGCCGAAGACGAGCGCTCGGTCACCATCCATCTCACCCCCGACGGCGATGACCTGCGCGAACAGGCCCTGCCGGTCCCCCGCAGGATGCTCGCCGCCACCGGGTTGACCATCGAGGAACTCCGGACTCTGCGAACCCTGTTGGGGCGCGTGACCAGCGCACTCGACGAGGCCTGACCTCCGCGTCCGGCACGACTTCGACGCGGTTCCCGGCCGCGCCTCTCACCGGTTCACCGGATCAGGCCCGTAGGCTTCTCGCCGTCACCGCAACGCGGGGCGCGCCCCTCTGTCGCGCCCAGCCACGCCATCACCCCATTGAGCGACCAATGTTGGGGCGAAATAGGGACAAAGGCGTATAAAGGGTGGCTAAACCAGCCGGGGTCGTCGGCACACACCCGCCAGGACGCGGTTGGCAGCATCGCTTACGAACAACCGAGGAGCGCCACGTGAATGCGGCAGAAGTTGTCAACAGCCTGCTGGTCCAGCGATTCGGGATCCCCGCGGCCCGCCTCAACGCCGAGACCCCGCTGCGCAATCTGCGGATGGACTCGCTGGCCCTGGAAGAGCTCCGGGTCATGATCGAGGAACAGTTGGACATCGACCTCGACGACGTGGCGCTGACCCCGCGCAACACCGTGGGCCAGCTGGTGGCGGCCGTCGGCGGTGTCGCCGCGTGACGGCCCACCGGACGCCGTTCCACGCGGCGGTGACGGGGCTGGGGCTGGTGACCGCCGCGGGCGTGGGCGCGAAGGCCACCTGGCACACCGTCACCGAGGAGGTCGTGCCGAGCGAGGTACGACACCTTGCGGAACTCATCGATCTCCCCTGCGACTTCGCCTACACCGTCGCCGATCTGGACACCGCCGCGGTGCTGGGCGTCGCCACCCAGCGGCTGATGGACCGCTTCTCGCAGCTCGCGGTGATCGCCGCGCGCGAGGCCGTCGCCGACGCCGGGCTGGACACCGCCACCTGGGACGCCGCCCGCGTCGCCGTCGTCATCGGCTCCGCACACGGTGGACTGCCCTTCTACGACGAGCAGCACGAGGCCCTGGCAACACGCGGCCCGCGCCGCGTCTCCCCCAAATTCGCCCCGCTGACCACGGTCAACGGCGCCGCCAGCAGCGTCTGCCGGGACCTCGGCGCGCAGGGACCCAGCCTGGCGGTGACCACCGCCTGCTCCTCCGGCAGCGTCGCCGTGGGCACCGCGCACCAGCTGCTGCGCACCGGGGCGTGCGACATCGCCATCGCCGGCGGCGCCGAATCCGCCCTCACCCGTCTGCTGATCGCCAGCGTCTGCCAGTTGAAGATGGTCTCCACCCGCCGGGAGAACCCGTCCGCGGCGTGCCGCCCGTTCGACGCGGAGCGGGACGGCTTCGTCATGGGTGAGGGCTCCGGGCTCCTCGTCATGGAACGGCCGGAGCACGCCAGGGCCCGCGGGGCCACCGTCCGCGCCCATGTCTCCGGATACGGCGCGTCCAACGACGCCTACTCGGCCGTGGCACCGGACCCCGACGGCAACGGCATCGAGCAGGCGCTGCGCACCGCCATGGCGGACGCCGACGTGGCAGCCCGCGACGTCGGCCATGTCAACGCCCACGGCACCTCGACCGTGCTCAACGACGTCATCGAGGCCAGCATGCTGCACCGGGTGCTCGGCGACCATCCCCTGGTCACCTCCACCAAGGCGATGACCGGGCACACGCTGGGCGCGGCCGGTGGTATCGAGACCGCGCTCACCGTGCTCGCCCTCGAGCATCAGCTGGTGCCGCCGACCGCCAATCTCGACGTACCCGACCCTCGGCTCCCGATCGAGATCGTGCGCAACGAGGCCCGGCCGGGGAGGTTCGACTGCGCGGTCAAGATGGCGCTCGGCGTCGGCGGGCACAACGCCGCGCTCGTACTGACTCGCGGTTGAGCCGTCCCTCATGGATCAGCCCGGAATGACCCCCCGTTCACCCGCACACGCAGCCCGTTCCGCAGGTCTCCGCGAAAAGGAAACAGCCATGTCAGACGAATCGATCCGTTTGTTGTCGGTGAGCGCGGTGCCTTATTCCTATCGGGTGCTGCGGCAGCCGGACCGGGTCACCGAACCCGTCATGATCCTGGGCGGCGCTCTTCAGGGCATGCACGGCTGGCCGGCGATGGAGGATCATCTCGGGCCGGTGGCAGATGTGGTGACGGCCGACCTGCCCGGCATGGGGAGCGCGGGACCGCTGCCCCCGGGGCCGGTGGTCGCCCTCATGTGCAAGGCGGTCGAGGGCATCATCGACGACCTGGGCGTGCCGCAGATCAATCTCTTCGGCTACTCGTTCGGAGCCACCCTCGCCTTCGCCTGCGCCCAGCGCTTCCCCCAGCGCATCGCCCGGATCGCCCTCGGCGGCGTACCGGCCGAGCTCAGTGCCGAGCTGCTGACCGAATGCCATCAGGCCATCCGCTGCCTGGAGAACGGCGACTTCGAATCCTTCGCCACCATGGCCGCCAAGGCTCTGATGTGTCTTGACGAGGAACGGCATGTCGCCCGGCGGCGGCTCGCCTACCGTTACGTCCGGCGCTCGCTGCTGCACTCCGCGCAGCGCTCGCCGCACGCCGCCGCCGACTCCCTGCGCCGCGCGCTGTCGGAACACCCGGACTTCACCGGCGGCCTGACCGGCGTCCCGACGCTGATCTTCAGCGGTGAGCACGACACCGTCACCTCCGCCGCCCGGCATCGCGATTTCGCCGCCACCGTCCCGGGCAGCCGGGTCGTGACCATCCCCGACTCCGACCACTGGGTGATCCTCGAACGCGCCGAGGACGTCGCCGACTTGGTCGCCCGCTTCTTCACCGACGCGCCGCTGAAATCGGCTCCCTGCCTGGTGCCGGTCGCGCGCGAGGAGCTGTCGGTGGCGGGCCCGGCGTACGTATGACACTTGCACGCCTCGAAGCGTAGATCCCCTTGCGGTTATATAACCGGGGAGGCATGCTAAGGCCATGCCCATACCGTTCGACGTACTCGCAGAGCCGAGCCGGCGCAGGATCCTCGACCTGCTCCTGGAGCGCCCCCGGCTGGTCGGTGAGCTCACCGACCAGCTCGGGCTGAGCCAGCCCGGCACGTCCAAGCACCTGCGGGTGCTGCGCGAGGCCGGGCTGGTCCGGGTCCGGCAGGACGCCCAGCGCCGCTGGTACGAGCTGCGGCCCGAGCCGCTCGCCGAGCTGGATGCCTGGCTCGCGCACTACCGGCATCTGTGGGCCGGGAGCCTCGACGCTCTGGAACGGCATCTCGACGCCACAAAGGACGACCCGCGATGAACCCGCACTCCGACACCCTCACCTCGTCCGGCGGTCGCCATGCGCTGCGCATGGAGCGCAGGCTCGCCCATCCGCCCGCGAAGGTCTGGTCGGCGATCACCGACCCGGCGCAGCTCGGGCGGTGGTTCCCCTCCGAGGTCACGGTGGAGCTCCGGCCCGGCGGGGCGATGACCTTCACCATGCCCGGTGTGAGCGACGTCGCCATGACCGGTACGGTCACCGACGCCGAGGAGCCCCGCCTGTTCGCCTTCACCTGGGGCGAGGACCATCTGCGCTGGGAGATCACTCCGGACGGCGACGGCTCGCTGCTGACCTTGGTGCACACCTTCGGCGACCGGTTCGGCGGGGCCAGCTTCGCCTCCGGCTGGCATCTGTGCGTCACCGCGCTGTCACAGCTGCTCGACGGCGAGTCGACGGCCGTCGAGCCCGACACGGGCGAGCTGCACGAGGCGTATCTGGAGCAGTTCGACCTCGGGCACGGCACGGTCGAGGACACCGCCGACGGCCCGCGCATCCGCTTCGAGCGCCAGCTCGTGCGGCCGGCCGAGACCGTCTGGGCGGTGCTTGCCTCGGGGGACGAGCCCGTGGCGTGCGCACCCGCGCCGGCCGGCTTCACCACACAGAAGGTGCCGGGCGGGCCGGTCACCGAGGTACGGGCCCCGTCGGTGCTGGCCTACCGCTGGCATCCGGACGGCCAGGTCCGCTGGGAGCTGGGCAGCGGCACCGGCCATGGCGCCCGCCTCGTCCTCACCCAGACCGGCCCGCGGGGCTTCGACACGGACACCGCGCTGGACGCCTGGCACGACCGGATCGAGCATCTCGCGGCACGGCTGCTGGAGGACTGACTCCCGCACCGCATCGCCGTACACCGTGCCCCCCGCGGATTCCGTGGGGGGCACGGGCGCGTCCGGTGCCGCGCGGAAGCGCTCGCCGGCGGTGGTGCCGCGGCGTCCGCGACGCCGTTTCGCCGCTTCCGGGGTGTGAGCCAGGCAACTTCAGCGGGGCCGGAGAGGGGGCCCGGAAGCCCTCGCCAGGTGATGCGGGGCACGCGACCTACGTCACGTACGAACTCCGCTAGTCGACGCCCTTCCCGGCGCACACCGCGAAACAAGGCGTTTATAACGGGCATATCGCTCCAACTCACGAAGATGGGTAGTACAAGGCACCTTTGCCACCATCCAGGGCGCTCGCTAAACATGTTCCGGGTAGCACCGAGAACGAGCCGGAGACCTCAGCCAGAGCGGCGAGCGCGGCAATGACCCTCGGTTCTCACGCGCCGACCGAAGGCCGCTCCCCCCGCCACCAAAGCCCTGGAAGAGGTCACCTCGCATGCCCAGCTTCACCCTGCCCCGCCCTGCCCGCATCACCCGCACGCACAAGATCTCCGCGGCGCTGGTGGCATCCGCGAGCTGCGCCGCCGCCCTGGCGTTCACCGCCGCACCGAGCGATGCCGCGACCACGTCCAGCGCGTCGGCCGCCGTCAAGCCCGTGAGCGCCAACGGCCTGCCGCTGACCGCGAAGGACCGGGCCGACGACGGCGAGAAGAGCAAGCTGGTCGCCTCGTCCGTGACCGACCGCCTCAAGGTCACCGCGGTCGAGAAGCAGGGCCACACCGCCAAGGAGGCCGCCAGCCGTTCCATAGAGCGCAAGGCGATAGCCGCGCCGAAGGCCGCCCCCAAGAAGGCGCCGAAGGTCGCGCCCAAGCGCTACGCGAACAACCTGGACGGCTGGATCCGTGAGTCGCTCGACATCATGAAGGCCAAGGGCATCCCCGGCTCCTACGACGGCCTGCACCGCAACATCATGCGCGAGTCCAGCGGCAACCCCAACGCCGTCAACGACTGGGACATCAACGCCATCAACGGCATCCCCTCCAAGGGCCTGCTCCAGGTGATCCAGCCCACCTTCGACCGCTACCACGTCTCCGGCACCCCCCACAACCTCGTCGACCCCGTAGCCAACATCACCGCCGCCGCCAACTACGCGGCCGACCGCTACGGCTCCATCGACAACGTCAACTCGGCCTACTGAGCCGGGTACGACGACCTCCGGCACGGCCGGAGCGGACCCACGGAGTGCTGCGGCGCAACACTCCGACATGGCAACGGCACTGGCCCTGCCCGCACTTCGCGGGTGGGGCCAGTGCCGTTGCCGTTGCCCTTGCCGTATCGGCGTGGGCGTCAGAAGCCGGCGTTCCGCGCCGCGCTGCTGCCCAGCAGACGGTCGAGCACCGCGCCGGCGAGGCCGAATCCCTCCTGGTCCTGGGCGGTGAGGTTGCGGCTGTCATCGACGGACTTCGCCGGGGCGCGACGCTCCTCCTCGGCGGTGGTGGGCGCCGGGGCGCGACGCTCCTCCTCGGCGGTGGTGGGCGCGGGCGCGCGGCGGTCCTCCTCAGCGGTGGTGGGCGCCGGGGCGCGGCGGTCCTCCTCGGCAGCCGTCGGCGCCGGAGCGCGGTGCTCCTGCTCAGCGGCGGCAGGCGCCGGAGCGGGGTGGCGGTCGCGGTCCTCGCTGGCAGGCGCGGGGGCAGGGTGACGGTCCGCATCGACAGACGCCGCGGTGGCAGCGCCCGTCGCGAGGAAACCCGAGACGAGAAGACCGCTGAGAACAACGGCAGTACGACGGAACATGAGCACTTCCTTACGATGAGTGACTACTGCGTGCGATGTCACTTTCAGGGAGCCGGGGCCCGTAGTCATGCAACAGCCCCGGGCGCTGCTGCGAACGGACCAGCGACTACCGCCGTATCGACGTATCGGGGCGCTCCCAACGGCCCAGCCGGTGCCTCGCGCCGTACTGCGCGACGCCGCGCACCGACGGTTTCCCGCCCGTCGCCGCACAAGTGAATTGGGGCACAAATGCCGCCCTTATGGCCTCGTCAGAAGTGCCCTGCACCACATTCCGGGCAATCACCCGGGGCGCCCTCGGACAGCCGGGTGGATGAATCCCCTTCGATGCGCGTATGAAGTGGCTCTGCGGAGCGGTAATTCCGGTGTGAGCCAGACAACTTACGGGCCCCGGCAGCGGGGGCTTTACGGCCGCTATCAAGTGATGCGGGGCACGCGATGTACGTCACTTACGAAGGTGCTTAGTCGAATGTCCCGCAGTCATTACCAGCCCTCACGGAGAGAACCGCCCATTACCTCGGCGTCCAGGGTTTATCTCACGAAGACGAGTAGTACAGAGCCCCATTGCCTCGATTCCGGGCCGTCGCTAAACATGGATTCCGACGCACCGAGAGCGAGCTTGCGACTCACGCCCCCCACGGCGAACGCGGCAATGACCTCCGGTGAATCACGCGCCGCCCAAAAAGGCCGCCTCCCCGTCCCCGTACCTGGAAGAGGTCCCTCTGCATGCCCAGCTTCAACCTGTCCCGCGCTGTCCGTGTCACCCGCATTACCCGCACCCACAAGGTCGCCGTGGCCGTCCTGGCCGCCGCGGGTGCCACCTCGGGCCTGGCCATGGCCTCGGCCCCGGACACCGCACAGGCTGCTTCTGAGCACGCCCCGGCAGCGGTCAAGCCCGTCAACGCCAAGGGCATGCCGGCCAAGGCCGACGAGGCCGAGACCGCCCGCCCGGTGACCGCCTCGGTCGCCGACCACGTCAAGGTCACCGCGGTGGCCAAGCAGCACACCGCCCACCAGGCCGCCAACCGCTCCGCCGAGCGCAAGGCCGTCAAGGAGTACCCGAACAACCTGGACGGCTGGATCCGTGAGTCGCTGGACATCATGAAGGCCAAGGGCATCCCCGGCTCCTACGACGGCCTGCACCGCAACATCATGCGCGAGTCCAGCGGCAACCCCAACGCCGTCAACGACTGGGACATCAACGCCATCAACGGCATCCCCTCCAAGGGCCTGCTCCAGGTGATCCAGCCCACCTTCGACCGCTACCACGTCTCCGGCACCCCCCACAACCTCGTCGACCCCGTAGCCAACATCACCGCCGCCGCCAACTACGCGGCCGACCGCTACGGCTCCATCGACAACGTCAACTCGGCCTACTGAGCCGACGGCGTCCACGAGCCGTCGCGCCGGCGCACACGGGCCGGCCCCGGGTGAAGCCAGGGACATGACGGACACCACACACGAGCCGACGGGCTCGGCATGAGGCAGCTCGCGAAGCGGCGGAATGGCGCGTTCGCCGCTGCGCAGCGATGACGGAGCGGGTCCCGGCACTGCCGGGGCCCGCTCCGCTTTCGGTTCGGCGGGCACCGAGGGCCGGGCCGGGGCCGTGGTCACCCCGCCCGCGACCCCGAACCGGACCCGGGCCCGGGGTGACCACTTCTGACGGCCGGACGGGTGAGATGCGCAGCCGGTCGGCGGACTGACGGCCTGTTGGGTCATAGAGTCAGGCAGTTCTGCGTATAAGTCTTTTATCGGCAGAACTCTGCTCAAAAGCTGCCGAACGTGACTCAACCGAAGGCCTCGGAGGCATGCGATGCCCTTGCGCAGATCCGGTCCGGCCCGCCGCACAGTCTCCCTCGCGGCCGGAACGCTCTTTTCTCTTCTCTCCGTGCTCGCTCTGCCCCTCGCGCTGCCCGGCTTCGCCACGGCGTCGGATGCCGGAAAGAGACCCGCCCACCCCGAGCAGGACTGGATGGGTTCCACCATCGCCGCCCGCGAGGGCGTCGACCGGGCCGGCGGCGGCCTCGAACCACAGGCCACGCACAGCAAGGCGGTGGCCGGCGTCGACGTCTCCAGCCACAACCACCACGTCAGCTGGTCGGGGCTGCGCAAGTCCGGGGTGCGCTTCGCGTACGTCAAGGCCACCGAGGGGAACAGCTACACCAACCCGTACTTCGCCCACCAGTACCGGGGCTCCTACTCCGCCGGCATGATCCACGGCGCGTACCACTTCGCGCTGCCCGACCACTCCAGCGGCAGCACGCAGGCGCGCTACTTCGCCGACCACGGCGGCGACTGGTCCAGGGACGGCAGGACGCTGCCCGGGGCGCTCGACATGGAGTACAACCCCTACGGCGCGACCTGTTACGGCAAGAGCGCCAAGGCGATGGTCCACTGGATCCAGGACTTCGTGGAGACCTACCGGGAGGAGACCGGCCGCGACGCGGTCATCTACACCTCCACCAACTGGTGGAAGCGGTGCACGGGCAACTCCGGCAGGTTCGGCCGGAGCAACCCGCTGTGGATCCCGCGCTACGGCTCCTCGGTCGGTGCGCTGCCGGGCGGCTGGCGGTACCACAGCATCTGGCAGCACACCTCCTCCGGCCACCCGGTCGGCGACCACAACCGCTTCAACGGCAACTACGGCCGCCTGAAGGTCCTCGCCAACGGCCACTGAGCCCGCCCGAACCGACCCGCACACCCCACCCGGTCCCCGGCGCCGCAGCAGGCGCCGGGGACCGGGTGCATGCCGGCGCCCCCGCGCCGACGCCGTCTTCGACAACACGATTCGAACAATGGGGAATTCACGTCCGGGTACAACCATCCACCGTCGAGCGCGGTCCAACACTGCGATACGACCACGCGACGCACACCACCCGACGGGGGTATTCCCATGAAGCGTCCACGTGCCATCGCAGGAGCCGCCGCACTCGCCGTGGCCGGCCTCGCCACAATGGCGACGGCCACCACCGCCTCCGCCGCTCCGACCGCCGCCGCGTACAACGGAGCCTGCGGCAGCGGCTACAGCGTAGTGAATTCCGTACCGGTCACCGGAAAGGGGACCGTGTACCTGACGTACAGCGCAAGGACCGGAAAGAACTGCGTCGTGACGGTGCGGAACAGCCCCGGTAGCCCGGTGTACATGTACACCTATCTCACGGCCACCGACGGCAGTTCCGACTGGGTTTACGACAGCGGTGAATACACCTCCTACGCCGGCCCGGTCTACCTGCCCGCAAAGGGCCTTTGCGTGGACTGGGGCGGCACGATCGAATCGGTCAGCGTCAGCGTTTCCGGCTCCAACTGCGGCCGTATGGCAGCCGGGGTCGTCACGCACCACTGACCTCGCACCGACGGACCGCTGACCGACCGTCGCCCGCTGTACGGGGGGGGGGGGGGGGGGGGGGGGGGGGGGGGGGGGGGGGGGGGGGGGGGAGGGGGGTGGGGGGGGGGGGGGAGGGGAGGGGGGGGGGTAAGGTGGG
>NZ_JBWKCJ010000009.1:217528-232916 GCF_056436545.1 Streptomyces sp. NPDC043738
CTTCTCGTTCCTCTCCCCTCCCTCCTCCTCGCCCCTTGCGCTCTCCTCTTCCCCCCCCCCCCCCCCCCCCCCCCCCCCCCCGCCGTGGCCTGTCCGCCTCCGGGCGACAACCCCGCTGTCACCCGAGCGACTTGACCGGTCAGAACCGCCGGTCGGAGCCCTCCAGGCCCAGCGCCCGCAGCGCGGAGCGGGCCGCGTTGTGGCCGCTCATGCCGTGGGCGCCGGCGCCCGGCGGGGTGGACGCCGAGCAGAGGTACACGCCGGGGACGCCCGTGCGGTAGGGGTCCAGGGCGATACGGGGGCGCATCGTCAGCTGGAGCGGGAGGTTGGCGCCGCCGATGATGTCGCCGCCGACGAGGTTGGCGTTGCCGCGTTCCAGGTCCGCGGTGGTGGTGGCGGTGACGGCGACGATCCGCTCGCGCGTGCCGGGCGCGAAGCGCTCGAACTGCGCCAGCATCGCGGCGGTGGCGTCGCCGCGGTAGCCGTGGGGCACATGCGCATACGCCGAGACCGGGTGGACCTCGCCGGCGGAGCGGCCGGTGTCGGCGAGGTAGGACTGGGAGACCAGGAGGAACGGCCGCTCGGGCATCCGCCCGCGGTACACCTCGTGCTCCGCGTACGCGATCTGCTCGAAGCTGCCGCCCAGGTGCACGGTCCCGGCCCGCCGGCAGGCCTCGGCGCGCCAGGGAATGCCGCCCTCGACCGCCAGGTCGAGCTTGAACGCGCCGGGACCGTGCCGGTAGCGGGTGTAGGCACGGCGCACCCGGGGCGGCAGCCGGTCGCCGATCACGGCTGCGGCGGCGGCAGGGGCCAGATCCAGCAACACCGTTGCCGCGGGCGGCAACTGGTCGAGTGAGCCGATGCGCACCCCGGTCTCGATGCGCCCGCCCTCCGCGAGGAGCATGGCCGCCAGAGCGTCGGCGATCGCACGGGAGCCGCCCTTGGCGACCGGCCAGCCGTACCGGTGCCCGGCCGCGATGACCATGACTCCGATGGACGCGGTGACCGGCCGGGTCAGCGGCCCGAAGAGATGCGCCGCCACCCCGCCGAAGAGGCCGCGCCCGGCTTCCGTGCGGAAGCGGCGGGCGACCAGGGTGGCGGGCTGCAGGGCGTGCAGGCCGAAGCGCGCGAGCCGGAACGGATGCCGGGGCACCGTGACCAGCGGCCGCATCACCGCGTCGGTCAGCACCTCGGCGTCCGCGGCCAGCGGCCCGAACAGTCGCCTCCAGGCGGGCCCGTCGGCGCCCAGGGCGTCCGCCGTCCGCCCGACCGAGGTGTAGAGCGCCCCGGCTTCTCCGCCGTCCACCGGGTGGGCGAGATCGACCTCGGGCCAGCACCATTCCAGCCCGTATGCGGCAAGGTCCAGCGTGCGCAGATACGGGGAGCCGGCGCCCATCACATGGGTCGAGGAACAGTGGTCGAAGAGCACGCCGGGTACGGACAGCTCGCCGCTGCGGACCCCGCCGCCGATCTCGTCGGCCGCCTCGAACACCGTGACCCGCAGTCCGCTGCGGGCCAGTGTGACCGCCGCGGCCAGCCCGTTCGGTCCCGCGCCCACCACTACCGCTGCCTCGCGCTCCCGCCCTGCCCGTAATGTCATGCCCTCAGCATGCCAAGGAATCGGGAACGCCTCGGGGGCGGGCCGGGCGGGGAGCGCCTCGTCAGCTCCCCGGGCACGGGCCGGTGCTCTCGCGGGTCTCCAGGTGCGGCTGTTCGCCCCGTACGGTGCGTGGCGCCCCGCCGTCGAGGACGGTGAGGAGTTCCTGGGCGGCGAGCCGTCCGAAGCCGGGGGTGTCGCGGACCAGTGCGGTCAGCCGGGGGTGGGTGACGCGGCAGAGCGCCGAGTCGTCCCAGGCCACGATCGACAGCCGGCCGGGGACGGGGATGCCCCGCCCGGCGGCGACCGAGGCGCCGGCCACGGCCATCACGTCGTTGTCGTAGATGATCGCGGTGGGCGGCTCGGGAGCGTCGAGGACGCGGCGGGTGGCGTCGGCCCCTTCGGCATCGGAGTAGTCGGTGGTCACGGAGCGGACCCGGCGTTCGTCGAGGCCGCGGAGGGCCGCTTCGGTGCGCAGTGAGCGGATGCGGCGTTCGGTGTGGGCCAGGCCGGGCAGGCCCGCCACGTGCACGATGCGGCGGTGCCCGAGGCCGTGGAGGTGGTCGAGGACCCGGGCCATGGCCTCGGAGTCGTCGGCCCAGACCGTGGCGAGCGGGGACTGCGGGTGGGCGGCGGGCCGCTCGGCCGCGGCCGGGCCGGGGGCGGACGGGCCGCCGATGACGACGGCCGGCAGGCCGAGTGCGGCGAGCAGCTCCGGTCGCGGGTCCTCGGTGCGCGGGTCGACGACCAGGACGCCGTCCACCCGGCGTTCGGCCCACCAGCGGCGGTAGAGCGCGCACTCGGCGTCGAGGTCCTCGACGACCTGGAAGAGCAGCGCGATCCGGCGCACCGAGAGCACTTCCTGGATGCCGGAGACGAGCTGGAGGAAGAAGGACTCCACGCCCAGGGTCCGCGCGGGCCGGGCGAGCACCAGCCCCAGGGCGCCGGCGTGTTCGCCGGACAGTGCGCGGGCCGCGCTGTTGGCCTGCCAGCCCAGTTCCTCCGCGACGCGTCGTACCCGGGCACGGGTGTCCTGGGAGACGCCCGGCCGGTCGTTGAGGGCGAAGGAGACGGCGCTCTCCGAGACTCCGGCCCGGCGGGCGATGTCCTTGATCGTCGGTCGGCGCGCCGGCCTCCGGCGGGCGGCCTCACCGGGCGCTGTCATGGCGGGCTCTCCTCGACCTAAACCGCATTAGTGCGCCCAGTCTGATCAGCGGGGAGTGCCGTGTCAAACCCCATGCGGACGGCCGTTGCGGACACCTTGACGACGGCGTCCACCGGCCCGGGAAGCGGTTGTTCGAACAGGGGTGTTGACACCCACTAAAACGCATTAGTACCGTCTGCCGCATCATCGCCCGAGGGCCAGTGAAAGACCCGGCGGAGCGGCTCGAGAAATCCGCCGCACGCTTTCCGGATCCGTACCACTGGTCTATTTTTCGGCCACTGGTTTATATGGTCCTGCGCGACAGTCTCCGCACCTGTGTCTGGTTCGAGCAAAGGAGCCGCCAGTCATGCGTATTTCCCGTCGAGCGACTGCCGCGACGGCAGCGTGGGTCATCCCGGTGCTCGCCTTGGCCGCATGCGGTCCTTCAGGGGGCTCCGGAGGGGCGGACAGCGCCTCGGGAAAGGTCGAGGGGCAGGTCACGTTCCAGACCTGGAACCTCAAGGCAAATTTCAAGGACTACTTCGAGGGTGTCATCGCGGATTTCGAGAAGGAGCATCCGGACGCCAAGGTGAAGTGGGTGGATCAGCCGGCCGAGGGATACCCGCAGAAGTTGAGCGCGGACGCGGCGGGCGGGACGCTGCCGGACGTCGTCAATGTTTCGCCGGATCTCGCCTATCCACTGGCCAAGGCTGGGCTGGCACTCGACCTGGAAAAAGCCGCGGGAAAGTACCGCGAAGAGTACCTCCCCGGCGCGTGGAAGAGTCATGAGATGCCGGGGCTGCCGGGGGTCTATGCCTTTCCCTGGTATCTGAACACCGGGCCGATGTTCTACAACAAGGACCTCTTCAAGAAGGCCGGGCTCGATCCGGAGAAGCCACCGGCCACCTATGACCAGCTCTTCACCGACGCGGTCACGATGGCGAAGAAGAGCGGGCGCAAGATAGCGATGCTCGCCAGTACGCCGTCGATCGAGGACTTCGGACGGTACGGCGTACGGCTGATGAACGCCCGCGGCACGGAGTTCACGTTCAACGAGCCCAAAGGCGTGGAGCTGCTGCGGCACTACAAGGAGCTGTATGCGTCCGGGGCGCTGGACTCGCAGGCGCTGACCGCGCAGGCGGAGTCGTCGGGGCGGAAGTTCCAGCAGCAGTCGGTGGCGATGAATCCGGGCAGCGCGCTCGATCTGGAGAACTTCAAGAAGGAGGCGCCGAGCCTCTACCGGCACATCGGTATCACCGACGCGGTCAACAACACCGGTAAGGCCAATATGTACGTCCAGGGCCTGATGGTGAACGCGCAGAGTGAAGTCAAGCCGGCGGCGGTCGCGTTCGCGCACTTCGTCACGGACAAGAAGAACCAGATGGCCTTCGCCAAGAAGGTCACCATCTTCCCCAGCACCAAGGGCTCGCTGGAGGACCCCTACTTCACCAAGGAGGACGGCACCGACGCGACCCGGGTGCGGGTGGTGTCGGCCAAGTCGCTGAAGACCGCGGTGAATTACACCCCGGTGCTGCTCAGCGACCAGATGAAGACCGTGCTGCGCAATGCGGTCGCCAAGGCCGTGCGGGGCGAGCAGCCACCCGAGGCGGCGCTGGACGGTGCGGTCGCCGAGTGCAACCGCCTGCTGAAGACCGGCTGAGGCCGGGCGCCGCGTGAAGACGCACAAGCCGGCCAGTCCCTGGCTGTTCCTCGGCCCCGGGCTGCTGGTCGTGGCCGCGTTCGGCCTCTATCCGTTCCTCAGCACGGTGGCGCACTCGTTCACCGATGCCCGCACGCTCACCGCGGGCCGGTTCGTCGGCGGCGCCAACTACCAGGAGCTGATCCATGACGCGATGTTCTGGACGGGGCTGCGCAACAGCCTGCTGTACGTCCTGGGGGTCGTCCCGCTGCTGGTGATCCTCCCGCTGCTGCTGGCCATGCTGGTGCAGCGGCAGATACCCGGGATCACCTTCTTCCGCGCCGCGTTCTACACGCCGGTGGTCGCCTCCGTGGTCGTGGTCGGTCTGATCTGGGTGTGGCTGCTGGACGACCGGGGGCTGATCAACGCCCTGCTGGAGGGCCTGGGCTTCGGCAGGGCGGGCTTCCTCAGCGACCCCTGGCTGCTGCTGCTCAGCGCGATGGCGGTCACCGTCTGGAAGGGCCTCGGGTACTACATGATCATTTACCTGGCGGCGCTGGCGAACGTTCCACCGGAGCTGCACGAGGCGTGCGCGGTCGACGGCGCGGGAGCGGTGCGCCGCTTCGTGACCGTCACGGTGCCCGCGGTGCGGAGCACGATGGTGCTGGTGGCCGCCCTGTCCGCGGTCGGCGCCTTCAAGGCGTTCTCCGAGGTCTATCTCATGGCCGGTCCGACCGGCGGCCCCGGCGGGGAGGACACCACGTTGGTGATGCTCGTCCAGCAGGCCGGAACCGGCCTCAGCGGCCGGGTCGGCTATGCCTCCGCGCTGTCCGTCGTGGTCTTCGTGATCACACTCGGGCTGATGCTGCTGGTGCTGCGCGCCGGCCGCAAGGAGGAGGCGTGAACGCCGCGGGAGCCGACGCGCCACGGCGGCGCGACGGGCGACGGCGCGCCGGGCGACGGCGGCTGCCGTGGTGGCGGTTGCCGCTCCGCTACCTCCTGCTGCTCGCCGTACTGGCACTGACCGTCGGGCCGTTCCTGTGGCAGCTGTCCACGTCTCTCAAGGGACCGGGCGAGGACATCTACCGCTATCCGCCGAGCCTGATCCCGCAGGACGCCACGCTGGCCAACTATGCCGGCGTCGCAGAGCTCATCCCGGTCTGGGACTTCGCGCTGAACTCCCTGAAGGTCGCCACCGCCAATGTGGTCACCAACTGCGCCGGGGCGGCGCTCGCCGGCTACGCACTGGCCCGGATGCGCTTTCGGGGCCGCAAGGCCGCACTGGCCGTCTTCATCATGGCGATGCTGGTGCCGGTCGAGAGCATCATGATCGCCCAGTTCGTGACGATGCGGGAACTGCAGCTCAACAACACCCTGCTCGGTGTGGTGCTGCCCGGCTGCATCGGCGCGATGAACGTGCTGCTGATGCGGAACGCCTTCGCGAATCTGCCGTACGAGGTCGAGGAGGCGGCGTTCGTCGACGGGGCCAACGCCTGGCAGCGGTTCGTACGGATCGCGCTGCCGTCGGTCAGGGGCACCCTCGCGGTCGTGGCGATCTTCTCGTTCATGGGTGCCTGGGACGACTTCCTGTGGCCGCTGATCGTGCTCAGCGACCAGTCGAAGTTCACCCTGACCATCGGACTGAACTTTCTGCACGGCACCTTCGCGGACAACCAGCGGCTGGTCGCGGCCGGCACCGTCATCGCCGTCGTCCCGCTGATCGTGCTGTTCGCCTGTCTGCAGCGTTACTTCTTCCGCGGCGTCGGCGAGGGCGCCGTCAAGGGCTAGGACGGTCCGGTGGGTCAGGGCCGGACCCGGCCATGACCCACCGGACCCGCCCTGAGCCGCCCCGGCCCGCCCGATCCCCGCCCGTACCCACAGGAGCCCCATGCGATTCGGCGCCAACTACACCCCCACCCGAGGCTGGTTCCACCACTGGCTCGACTTCGACCTGGACGCCGTGCGCGCCGACCTCGACTCGATCGCCGCCCTCGGCCTGGACCACATCCGGGTCTTCCCGCTCTGGCCGCTCTTCCAGCCCAACCGCACCCTGATCCGGCCGCGCGCCGTGGAGCAACTGGTGCACCTGGCGGACGCCGCGGCCGAACGCGGCCTCGACGTCAGCGTCGACGGGCTGCAGGGCCATCTGTCGAGCTTCGACTTCCTCCCCGCCTGGACGCAGACCTGGCACCGCCGGAACATCTTCACCGACCCGGAGGTACTGGCGGGCCAGGAGGAGTATCTGCGGACGCTGGCCGCGGCGCTCGCCGACCGGCCGAACTTCCTCGGGATGACGCTCGGCAACGAGATCGACCAGTTCTCGGACGGTCCGCACCCGGACCCGGACCGGATCACCGACGAACAGGCCGAAGCCTGGCTGAGGCGGATGCTGGCGGCGTGCGAGCGGGGCGCGCCGGGCCGGATGCATCTGCACGCCGCGTACGACGCCGCCTGGTACCGCGACGGCCACCCCTTCACACCCGCGCAGGCCGCCCGGCTCGGCGCCGTCACGGCCGTGCACTCCTGGGTGTTCAACGGCACCGCACAGCGGCACGGGCCGACCGGCACCGCCACCGAGCAGCACGCCGCCTACCTCATCGAACTGTCCAAGGCCTGGGCCGAGGACCCGCACCGCCCGGTGTGGCTCCAGGAGGTCGGCGCCCCCGCCCCGCACATCCCCGAGGAGGGCGCGGCGCGCTTCACCGGGGCCACCGTCGCGGCCGCGCTGGACTGCCCGGACCTGTGGGGCGTCACCTGGTGGTGTTCGCACGACGTGGCGCGCTCGCTCGCCGACTTCCCCGAGCTGGAGTACGGGCTGGGCCTGCTGCGCAACGACCGTACGGTCAAGCCGGCGGGCCGGGCGATCGCGGCGCTGGTCGAGGAGTACCGCGGCCGGGCACACCGGCCGCCGGTCCGCAGCACGGCACTGGTCGTCGACACCGGCGGTGCGCAGGCGGCGCCGCGGCGTTCGGTGTGCGCGCCCGGCGGCCCGGTCTTCGAGGCCTGGGCGGAGCTGGCCGCCCAGGGGGCCCGGCCGGCTCTCGTACTGGCCGAACTCGCCACCGACGCCGCACATCTGACGTCCCGTGGAATCACCGAGGTCCGCACACCCGACGAGGTCGGCCCCGCGCGCCGCCCGTCGCCGTCCGTCCCCCACCGGAGGAGCACCTCATGACCCGGCAACCGTCGCCCCTACCCCGCCGCCGTGTGCTGCTGGCCGGGGCCGGCGCCGCGGCCGCGCTGCTCGGGCCGTCCCTCGGGAGCGGCCCGGCGCTGGCCGCCGGCCGTCCCGGGGCCCGTGCCGCGGACTCCTTGCAGCCGTACGCGTCGTACTGGTTCCCCGACTCGCTGCCGTCGGGCACGCCCGGAGAAGGCATCACCTGGCGGAGCCTTGCGGACTGGCGCCCCGAGACCGACCGGGACCTGGCGTTCAACACGGCGACGGTGCCGCTGGCCGAGCGCTTCACCCCGGTCCCGGCGAACACCACGGCGCGCGCGGGCCAGGCCCGGATCAGCGCGCTGGCGGCCTTCGACCACACCGCGGGCAACCCCTCACAGGGCTCGGCGACGGCCGACTACTACGCGCCGACCCACTGGGCGTACCTCGACGAGCTGGTCTTCTGGGGCGGCTCCTCCGGCGAGGGCCTGATCCTCGCCCCGAACGCCCCGGTCGTCGACGCCGCGCACCGCAACGGCGTCCCCGTCCTCGGCACCGTCTTCCTCCCGCCGGTCGCCTACGGCGGGCAGTTGCGCTGGACCCGCGACCTGGTGCGCAAGGACGCGTCGGGGCGCTTCCCGCTCGCCGCCAAGCTGGTGCGGGTCGCGACGGTGTACGGCTTCGACGGCTGGTTCATCAACGCCGAGACCGAGGGCGGCGATGCCGCGCTGGCCGCCGACATGCAGGCGTTCCTGCGGGCGCTGCGGGCCGCGGGCGCCCCGCAAGGTCTGCGGATCACCTGGTACGACGCGATGAACACCACCGGGCAGGTCGGCTGGCAGGGCGCGCTCGACGAGCTGAACCGGCCGTTCTTCCAGGACGCGGCGGGACCGGTCGCCGATTCGCTGTTCGTCGACTTCCGCTGGAGCGCGGGGCGGCTGGCGGACTCGGGGCGCCTGGCGGATCGGCTGGGCCGCAGCCGCTATGAGCTGTGGGCCGGGGTCGACGTGGAGTCGGCGGGCTGGGACACCCGCACCGACTGGGACGCGATCGTCCCCGCCGGACGCGACCATGTCGTGTCGTACGGCTTCTACCGTCCCGAGTGGACGCTCTCCCACCTGCCCGCGGGGCGTACGCCGGGCCAGTTCCACGCCGCGGACGACCGGTTCTGGTCCGGTGCGGGCCTGGATCCGACCAGGCCCGGCGGCAAGGGCGGCGGCTGGCGGGCACCGGCCACCGCGGTCGCCGACCGTGCGACGCTCGACGCGCTGCCGTTCGCCAGCACCTTCAACACCGGGCACGGTCTGCGCTGGTACGAGGACGGTGCGATCACGTCCGACACGCCCTGGAACCATCTCGGGCTGCAGGACCGGCTGCCGCCGCGACGCTGGGCGGTATGGACGAAGGGCCGGCGCCCGGACGTGTCGCTGGACTTCGCCGACGCCTGGCGCGGCGGCAGCAGTCTGCTGGTGCGCGGCGCCCTGGACGCGCCGGCCACGCTGGAGCTGTTCGGGGCCCGGCTGCCGGCCGGTGACGGGACGGTCCTCGATCTCACCCATCGCCTCGATCCGTCGTCGGGCCCGGTGGTCGTCGAGGTCGCCCTCGCCCTGCGGGAAGCGCCGGCACCGGGCGAGCCCGCACCGTACCGGTACCTGCCGGCGGGCACCCTGGAGCCGGGCGGCGCCTGGCGCACCGACTCGGTGCGGCTCGGCTCGCTCGGCACCGGCCCGGTACACGCCCTGGGCGTGCGGCTGACCGGCCGGGGCGGCGCGCCGGTGGCCTGGCGGCTGGGGGCACTGGCGGTCCATGACGAAGTCACCACGCCGGCCCCGCCCACCGGGCTGGAGGTCACCGACACCGCCACCGCCGACGGGGCGACCTCGCTGCGGCTGCGCTGGCGGCGGGCCGCCGGTCCGGTGCGCCACTACGAGCTGCACCGCCGGCTCCCGGACGGCACGCGCCGGTTCCTCGGCGGCACCTGCGGCACGGCCTTCCACCTACCGGGGCTGCGACGCGTGCAGGGCGAGCCGGCCGCCCGGCTCCAGGTGCGCGCCGTGCAGGAACTGTTCACCGCCTCGGAGCCTGCCGAGGTCGAAGTTCCCTGGTAGGGACGGAAGTTGGGCGCAACCTCTGCCGCCCGTACCCCTCGACGCTACGGAGTCATCGCCATGCATGACGATCGCGCACTGATCGAAGCCCGTCTCAAGCGGGTCCTGGACGAGCGCATCCGGCCCGCGCTGTATCCGGAATCGGTACCCCTGGAGGTCTCGGCGTGGGTCGCGCCGGGAGAGCCGGTGCCGGTGGCGGAGGGTCTGGCCGCCGCGCACACGCCGGTGGCGGTGGGCGACGCCTGGGGCGCGCCCTGGGGCACGACCTGGTTCAAGGTGGTCGGCGAGGTGCCCGCGCGGTGGGCCGGCCGCACCGTGGAGGCCGTGCTGGATCTGGGATTCGACGAGCGGATGCCGGGCTTCCAGTGCGAGGCGCTGGTCCATCTGCCCGACGGCACTCCGGTCAAGGCGGTCAATCCGCGCAACCAGTGGGTGCGGGTGGGCGCGCCGGTCCGTGGCGGCGAGCGCGTCGAGTGGCATCTGGAGGCCGCGTCCAACCCCGTCGTCCTCGATGTCCACCCGTTCCGGCCGACCCCGTTGGGCGACCGGGAGACCGCGGGCAGCGAGCCGCAGTACCGGCTGGCGCGGATGGATCTGGCGGTGTTCGACACCGAGGTGTGGGAGCTGGTCTTGGACCTGGAGGTGCTGGGCGAGCTGATGGTGGAGCTCCCGGTGGACGGTCCGCGCCGCTGGGAGGTGCTGCGGGCGGTCGGCCGGGCGCTCGACGCGGTGGACCCGCAGCGGGTCAACGCGACGGCGGGGGCGGCGCGTGCGGAGCTGAGCGCGGTGCTGGCGGCGCCCGCGGGGGCGTCGGCGCACCGGATCAGCGCGGTGGGCCATGCGCATATCGATTCGGCGTGGTTGTGGCCGCTGCGCGAGACCGTGCGGAAGGTGGCCCGTACGACGTCGAACATGACGGCGCTGCTGGAGGACGAGCCGGAGTTCGTCTACGCCATGTCGCAGGCGCAGCAGTATGCCTGGATCAAGGAGCATCGGCCCGAGGTCTACGCCAAGGTCAAGAAGGCGGTCGCGGAGGGGCGGTTCGTGCCGGCGGGCGGGATGTGGGTGGAGTCGGACACCAACATGCCCGGGTCGGAGGCGATGGCCCGTCAGTTCGTACACGGAAAGCGGTTCTTCCTGGAGGAGTTCGGCGTCGAGAACGACGAGGCGTGGCTGCCGGACACCTTCGGTTTCGCCGCGGGACTGCCGCAGATCATCAAGGCGGCGGGGTCGAAGTGGCTGCTGACGCAGAAGATCTCCTGGAGTCAGGTCAACGCGTTTCCGCACCACACCTTCCGTTGGGAGGGCATCGACGGCACCCGGATCTTCACGCACTTCCCGCCGGTGGACACCTACAACTGCCAGATGGCGGGCAGCGAGATCGCCCATGCGGCGCGGAACTTCAAGGACAAGGGGGTGGCCCGGCACTCGCTGGCACCGACCGGCTGGGGCGACGGCGGCGGGGGCACCACCCGCGAGATGATCGCCAAGGCCCGCCGGCTGCGCGATCTGGACGGTTCGGCGACGGTGGAGTGGGAACGGCCGGCGGACTTCTTCGCGAAGGCGGAGGCGGAGTATCCGCATGCTCCGGTGTGGGTGGGCGAGCTGTATCTGGAGCTGCATCGCGCGACCCTCACCAGCCAGGCCAGGACCAAGCGCGGCAACCGGCGCAGCGAGCAGCTGCTCCGGGAGGCCGAACTCTGGTCGGCCACCGCCGCCGTGCTGGCCGGGCACCCCTACCCCTACGCCGAGCTGGACCGGATCTGGAAGACGGTGCTGCTCCATCAGTTCCATGACATCCTGCCCGGCTCCTCCATCGCCTGGGTGCATCGCGAGGCGGAGAAGACGTATGCGTCGGTCGCCGCCGAGCTGGAGGGGATCATCGCCGCCGCGCTGGCGGTGCTGGCCGGCGACGGCGGCGGGGAGCTGGTGGCGAACTCCGCGCCGCACGCCCGCGGCGGGGTCGCGGCCGGCGCGGTGGCGCCCACGGTGGGCGAGGGGGCGGAAGTGTCCGCCGCGGCCCGTGCCGACGGCGGGTTCACGCTCACCAACGGCCTGCTGCGGATCGTGATCGACGGCCGCGGCCTGGTGGTCTCCGCGTACGACCGGCGGGCCGACCGTGAGGCGGTGGCTCCGGGCGCGGCGGCGAACCTGCTGCAGATCCACCCGGACTTCCCCAACATGTGGGACGCCTGGGACGTGGACGCGTTCTACCGCAATGTCGTCACCGATCTGACGGACGCCGACGAGGTCGTGCTCGGCGAGGTGTCCGGGGACGCGGCGACGGTCCGGGTGACCCGTACCTTCGGCGGCTCGCGGGTGGTGCAGTCGCTGACGCTGGCGCGCGGGCAGCGGCGCCTGGACATCGACACCGAGGTGGACTGGCACGAGACCGAGAAGTTCCTCAAGGCCGCGTTCCCGCTGGACGTACACGCCGAGCGCTACGCCGCGGAGACCCAGTTCGGGCACCTCTACCGGCCCACGCACACCAACACCAGCTGGGAGGCGGCCAAGTTCGAGGCGTGCGCGCACCGGTTCGTGCATCTGGAGGAGCCGGGCTGGGGCGTCGCGCTGGTCAACGACGCGACCTACGGCCATGACGTCACCCGGACCGTCCGGGACGACGGCGACCGGGGCACGACCACGACCGTGCGGCTCTCCCTGCTGCGCGCCCCGCGCTTCCCCGACCCGGAGACCGACCAGGGCGTGCACCGCTTCCGCTATGCGCTGGTGCCCGGCGCCGCCATCGGCGACGCGGTGCGCGAGGGACACCGCCTCAACCTGCCCGAGCGCCGGATCACCGGCGCGGAACCGGTGCCGCCGCTGATCACGGTCGGCAACGACGCGACGGTGGTCACCGCGGTCAAGCTCGCCGACGACGCGAGCGGCGATGTGATCGTGCGCCTCCACGAGGCGCACGGCGGGCGGGCGGTCACGTCGGTGACGGCCGGCTTCGAGGTGGCCGGCGCCGTCACCACCGATCTGCTGGAACGGCCGACCGACGACGGCCCGGCGATCGAGCGGGACGGCGGCACGGTGCGGATGCGGCTCCGCCCGTTCCAGATCGTGACCCTGCGGCTGCGCCGGGCGGGGGATCGCTGAGCGGCGTCTTGCCGATCAGGCGGTGGGCGGGCACGGGGCGGACGTCAGGCCCCTTGCCCGCCCGAGCGCGACCGGGCGTCGCGGCAGGTGTCGCGCCGCAGCTCGGCGCGCCGCTCGCGCCCGGCGCCGCGCCCGGCCCGCCGCCCACGGCCGGGCAAGGGGCCCGGGCCCAGCTCCTGGCCGTATGCCTCCGGGCCCGGGTCCCGGCTCGGATCCAGGCCCAGCATGTCCATCAGCAACGTCAGATCGTTCGCGTTCCGCGCGCGGCCGGCCAGCGCCTTCCTGGCGAGCCGTCGTTCCTCGTCACCCGGCACGGCGCGCGGCACGGTGTGGTCGGCACTGCGGTGTTCATCGCTCACCGCTGCATTCTCGGCCGGACCGCGGCGCCGTGCCCGTCGAGCGGGCCGAGCACAATCCGCCGAGGGGGCAGTACGCCGAACGGGTGAGCCGGGGTCGGTGCCCGTCCCGCGACGAGGGAACCGACGAGGGAACCCCGGCCATCGGTTTTCCCTCTTTATGAGCACTTGTACTTGATCACCCCGTCGCGGAGTCACCGTTGAAACATCGCTATGCCGTCGCGCTCACGGCCACCCTCGTCGCCAGCTGCGCGCTGCTCTCCGGCTGCTCGGACACCGGAAACCCGGTCGACTTCAACGCCGGCTCCAAGGACGGGGGCGGCGCGCGGGTCAAGCCCGTGGACGACGACACCCTGCTGCCCACCGGCCCCAAGAGCGACTTCCGGATCACCCGCACGCTGGACGACGGCACCCATATAGCGCGCGCGACGCTCAAGGGCGCGAAATCGGGCGTCACCGGCAGCGTCTGGGTCTGGGCGCCGAAGGAGTACCAGGACCCGAAGTACGCCAAGAGCGGCTTTCCGGTGCTGATAGCCCTGCCGGGCGGTCTGGGCAGCCCGAAGGAGCAGGGCGGTGTCACCAACTACTGGGTCGGTGGCGACATCGCGCTGCAGGAGAACATCACGAAGTGGACCGCGGAGGGCAAGAGCCTGCCGTTCATCGTGGTGATGCCGATGCTCAACCCGGACACCCAGTACCACGACGGCAGCGACATCCCCGGGCAGCAGAAGATGGGGACCTGGCTGACCGAGGACGTCGTCAACCTCGCGAAGGCCAATTTCCGTACGTACAAGTCGCGGGACGGCTGGGCCTTCATGGGCTCGTCCTCGGGTGGCTTCGCGGGGCTGAAGTCCGTACTGAAGTACCCGGAGAAGTTCAAGGCGGCGATTGCCAGCGGCCCGGACATCGTGCCGGATTCGCCCCTGTGGGCGGGGCACCAGGCGGAGAAGGACGCCAACAACCCGGAGCAGCTCGCCCAGCGCCTCCTCCAGAAGGGCGGCCCGGACGTCTACCTCGCCTTCCAGGCCGGCAGCAGGGAGTCCGCCACCGTCCCCGCCTCGATAGAGAAGTTCCGCCGGACGTACGGCAAGGGTCCGATACACACCTCGATGCAGCTCATACCCGGCGGCCGGCACAACGCCTGGGACTACCAGAAGGGCATGGCGGACGGCTCGATCAAGTTCATCAGCGACCAGCTGAAGGGGCCGGTGGCGAGCGGCTCCTGAATCCGGGGCGACGGCGGCCGGGGGCGGGGCGCGGCGCCCCGGTGCGCGGATGCAGTTCGCCTGGTGGGGGGCGATGCTGGAGTCGTGGGGGACCGTGGTGAGGAGGACGACTCATGTCCATGCTGGACAAGATCAAGCACATGCTGAAGGGCCACGAATCCCAGACGGACAAGGGCATCGAGAAGGCCGGCGACATGGTCGACGACAAGACCCGGGGCAAGTACACGGGGCAGGTCGACACCGGCCAGGACAAGCTCAGGGACGAGTTCGGCGGCGGGCAGGGCAGGGAGCGGCCGCCACAGGGCTGAACCAGCGGTTCTCCCGAGGGTGGCCCCTGGGCCACCGCCTCGCCCGTACGCTGTACGGATGATCTCCGCGTCGTCCGTCCGGCTCACGTCAGATGTCCTGATGCGCCCGGCGGCGCCCGAGGACGCCGCCGGCCTCGCCCGCTCCTACCTGCGGAGCCGTGATCATCTGCGGCCCTGGGAGCCGGACCGGGACGAGGCCTTCTTCACCCCCGACGGGCAGGCGGAGCGGCTGCGGGAGACGCTCGCGGAGCGCCGTGCCGGGCGTTCGATGCCCTGGGTGCTGGTCCGGGAGCCGGACGAAGGTGTGACCGAACCGGACATCGTCGGGGCGATCACCCTCTCCGGCATCGTGCGGGGCCCGTTCCGCAGCGGCAACGTCGGCTACTGGATCGACGCGGGCCAGGTGCGCCGCGGGCTCGCCTGCGCCGCCCTGCGGGCGGTCTGTGCCGCCGCCGACACGGATCTGGGGCTGCACCGGCTGCAGGCCGGGACCCTGGTCGACAACGCCGCCTCACAGCGGGTGCTGGCCAAGTGCGGCTTCACCCCGTTCGGCACCGCCGAGAACTATCTGCACATCAACGGGGCCTGGCGCGACCACCGGCTCTTCCAGAAGATCCTGAACGACCGCCGCCCCTGAGGGCCCCTGGCGCACTGAGCACGGCGGGGGGGGGGGGGGGGGGGGGGGGGGGGGGGGGGGGGGGGGGGGGGGGGGGGGGGGGGGGGGGGGGGGGGGGGGGGGGGGGGGGGGGGG
>NZ_JBWKCJ010000010.1:0-74123 GCF_056436545.1 Streptomyces sp. NPDC043738
CCCCCCCCCCCCCCCCCCCCCCCCCCCCCCCCCCCCCCCCCCCCCCCCCCCCCCCCCCCCCCCCCCCCCCCCCCCCCCCCCCCCCCCCCCCGCCGCGTTGTCAGTGGGCCGTGCGACGATTCTCTTCGGCGGCGGCCTCGGGGAGCTAGCTCCAGCGGCCCGTGCGCCCCAGCAGCAGGGCCGTCGCCGCCGTGCCCGCGGTGGAGGTGCGCAGGACGGTCGTACCCAGGCGGTACGGCCTGGCGCCGGCCTCGGCGAAGACGGCGAGCTCCTCCGGGGAGACGCCCCCCTCGGGGCCGACGACGAGCACGATACGGCCGGTGGCGGGGAGTTCGGCGGTGGCCAGCGGAGTGCTGCCCTCCTCGTGGAGGACGGCCGCGAAGTCGGCGTCGGCCAGCAGGGCGGCGACCTGCTTCGTCGTCAGCGGGTCGGCGACCTCGGGGAAGGTCAGCCGACGGGACTGCTTGCCCGCCTCACGGGCCGTGGCGCGCCATTTGCCCAGCGACTTGGCGGCCCGCTCGCCCTTCCACTGGGTGACGCAACGCGCCGCCGGCCAGGGCACGATGGCGTCCACACCGGTCTCGGTCATCGTCTCGACGGCCAGCTCGCCGCGGTCGCCCTTGGGGAGCGCCTGGACGACGGTGATGACCGGCTCCGGCGGGTCGTCGGTGCGCAGCTCCGTGACGGCGACGACGAGCGTGTCCTTGCCCTCGACGGAGGCGACCGTGCCGTAGGCCCCGGTCCCGTGACCGTCCGTCAGCACGACCTCCTCGCCGGCCCGCAGCCGCCGCACCGACACCGCGTGCCGGCCCTCGGGGCCGTCCAGGGTCAGCGTGCCGCCGGCGCGTGCCTGCGCGAGCGAGTCGACGAGGAAGACGGGCGCGGTCATGACGCGCCGCCGGCGCCGGGGAGGGACAACGCCGCCCGTGCCGCGTCGATTTCGGCCGCCAGGACCTCGACGAGCTGCGCGGCGGGCAGCTCCCTGGCCAGCCGGTGCCCCTGCCCCGCCCACAGGTTCATGGCCTGCGCGTCGCCCGCCTTGGCCGCGGCCTTGCGCACGGTGGAGGTGAGGTAGTGGACGGCGGGGTAGGCGGCCGGGGCGTACGGGCCGTGTTCGCGCAGGAAGCGGTTCACCAGCCCGCGGGCCGGGCGCCCGGAGAACGCCCGGGTCAACTCGGTATGCGTGAACAGGGGGTTGTTCAGTGCCTGCTTGTGCAGCGGGTTGGCGCCGGACTCCGGGGTGGCGAGGAACGCCGTCCCCAGCTGCGCCATCGTCGCCCCGGCGGCCAGTACGGCGGCGATCTGTGCCCCGCGCATCAGCCCGCCCGCGGCGATCACCGGGATCTGCACGGCCTCGCGGACCTGGCCGAGCAGCGCCAGCAGCCCCAGCCCCGCACCGGTCCCGTCCGCGTGCGGATCGTCCCGGTGGGTGCCCTGGTGGCCGCCGGCCTCCACGCCCTGCACACACACCGCGTCCGCGCCCGACCACTGCGCGGCCTGCGCCTCGGCCGCCGTGGTGGCCGTCACGACGGTGTACGTACCGACCTTGGCGAAGGAGTCGAGGACGGCGCGCGAGGGGCAGCCGAAGGTGAAGGACACCAGCGGCACCGGGTCCTCACGCAGTATCGCGAGCTTGGCCTCGTAGCCGTCGTCGCTGGGCCCGTCGGTCTCGCCGAGCTCGGTCTCGTACCAGGCGGCCTCGCCCGCGAGCTGCTCGCGGTAGACGTCGACGGCGGCGGTGTCGGCCAGGGTCGGCTGCGGCATGAAGAGATTGACGCCGAAGGGCCGGTCGGTCAGCGACCGCAGCTGTTTGATCTCCTGGTACATGCCGTCGGCGGTCTTGTAGCCGGCGGCGAGGAAGCCGAGACCGCCGGCGCCGCAGACGGCGGCGGCCAGCTCGGGTCCGGAGCCGCCTCCTGCCATCGGCGCCTGCACGATCGGATAGCGGCAGAGATCGGTCAGTGCGGTGGACATGAGCACATCGTGTCACGGGAAACGCCGAGCCCCCGCATCAGGGGCTCGGCGCAGGTACGCGCCTGGGCGCGCCGGTTCGGCCGTGGCCTACCGCCCGTTGAACGCGTCCTTCAGCCGCGAGAACAACCCCTGCTGCCCGGGCTGGAACTGGCCCGTGGGCCGCTCCTCGCCGCGCAGCTTGGCGAGCCGCCGCAGCAGCTCCTCCTGCTCGGGGTCGAGCTTGGTCGGGGTCTGCACCTCGACATGGACGATGAGATCGCCGCGGCCGTTGCCCCGCAGATGCGTCACCCCGCGCTGGTGCAGCGGAATCGACTGCCCGGACTGGGTGCCCGGCCGCACATCGATCTCCTCCACCCCGTCCAGCGTCTCCAGCGGGCACTTCGTGCCCAGCGCCGCCGCCGTCATCGGGATGGTGACCGTGCAGTGCAGGTCGTCGCCGCGCCGCTGGAAGACCGGGTGCGCAAGCTCGTGGATCTCGACGTAGAGGTCACCGGCGGGGCCGCCGCCGGGGCCGACCTCGCCCTCGCCCGCGAGCTGGATCCGGGTGCCGTTGTCGACACCGGCCGGGATCTTGACCGTCAGCGTGCGGCGGGAGCGGATCCGCCCGTCGCCCGCGCACTCGGGGCACGGCGTCGGCACGACCGTGCCGAAGCCCTGGCACTGCGGGCACGGCCGCGACGTCATGACCTGACCGAGGAAGGACCGGGTGACCTGCGAGACCTCACCGCGGCCGCGGCACATGTCACAGGTCTGCGCCGAGGTCCCCGGCGCCGCGCCCTCACCGGTGCACGTCGTGCAGACCACGGCGGTGTCGACCTGGATTTCCTTGGTCGTGCCGAAGGCCGCCTCGTTCAGCTCGATGTCGAGCCGGATCATGGCGTCCTGGCCGCGGCGGGTGCGCGAGCGCGGTCCGCGCTGCGAGGCCGTGCCGAAGAAGGCGTCCATGATGTCGGAGAAGTTGCCGAAGCCCGCGCCGAAGCCGCCCGCGCCGCCACCGCCGGACTGCGACAGCGGGTCCCCGCCGAGGTCGTAGACCTGCTTCTTCTGCGGATCCGACAGGACCTCGTAAGCGGCGTTGATCTCCTTGAACCGCTCCTGGGTCTTGGGATCCGGGTTCACGTCCGGGTGCAGCTCGCGCGCCAGCCGGCGGAACGCCTTCTTGATCTCGTCCTGCGAGGCATCGCGCCGTACGCCCAGGACCGCGTAGTAATCCGTGGCCACTTACGACTCCGCCAGGATCTGTCCGACGTAACGTGCCACTGCGCGTACCGCTCCCATCGTTCCGGGGTAGTCCATGCGGGTCGGTCCGACCACGCCGAGTTTGGCGACTGCCTCGTCGCCCGAACCGTAGCCGACCGTGACGACCGATGTGGACGTCAGGCCTTCGTGGGCATTCTCATGCCCGATACGTACGGTCATGCCCGAGTCCTTGGCCTCGCCGAGGAGCTTGAGCAGCACCACATGCTCCTCAAGGGCCTCCAGCACCGGACGGATGGTCAGGGGGAAGTCGTGCCCGAAGCGCGTGAGATTGGCGGTGCCGCCGATCATCAGCCGCTCTTCGGTCTCCTCCACCAAAGTCTCCAGCAACACCGACAGCACTGTCGAGACCGTGCCGCGGTCGTCCTGTTCGAAGGACTCCGGGAGATCCTGCACCAACTGGGGCACATCCGTGAAACGGCGTCCCACGACCCGGCTGTTGAGCCGTGCCCGCAGGTCCGCCAGTGAGGTCTCGGCGAACGGCGTCTGGCAGTCGATGAGCCGCTGCTCGACCCGCCCGGTGTCCGTGATCAGTACGAGCATCAACCGGGCCGGTGCCAGTGCCAGCAGCTCGACGTGCCGGACCGTGGACCGCGTCAGCGACGGGTACTGCACGACCGCCACCTGCCGGGTCAGCTGCGCCAGCAGCCGTACCGTGCGCCCCACCACGTCGTCGAGGTCGACGGCACCGTCCAGGAAGTTCTGGATCGCCCGCCGCTCCGGGCTGGACAGCGGCTTGACGCCGGCCAGCTTGTCGACGAAGAGACGGTAGCCCTTGTCGGTCGGGATCCGCCCCGCGCTCGTGTGCGGCTGGGCGATGAAACCCTCGTCCTCCAGGGCTGCCATGTCGTTGCGGACGGTGGCCGGGGAGACCCCCAGCTGATGCCGCTCGGTGAGCGCCTTGGAGCCGACCGGCTCCTCCGTCCCGACATAGTCCTGGACGATGGCGCGCAGCACTTCGAGCCTGCGTTCACTGAGCATCCCGCGCACCTCCAGTCCGGCCGTCCGCCGTTTCGTTACTCCTGGCACTCACGCAAGCCGAGTGCCAGACCCGGAGCCAGTGTACGGCCGGGTAGCACGGCCACGGCAAGGGCGACCTTGCGCGGCGTCCGCCCGATGACCGTGTTCGGCCGATCCGCCGGGCAACGCTATCGCGATGGAGCTAGCGTCTCGGTATGGGCACTGCTTGGGAAGAGGCCGGGTGGGAACAGCTCGGTGACGGTGTCGCCAGGCGCCGGATGCCGGGCTGGGACGAGACGATCGGCGTGATCACCGGGTCGGCCGGCGTCATGATCGTGGACACCGGTGCGAGCATCCGTGACGGCGCGGATCTGCGCCGGGCGATCCGTGGCGTACTGGGCCGGGAAGTGACGCATGTCGCGCTCACCCATCCGCATTTCGATCATGTGCTGGGCACCGCCGCCTTCGCCGGCGTCGAGGTGTTCGGCGCGGCCGGCCTGGGCGAGCTGCTCCGGCGCGGCAAGGACGAGCTGCGGCACGACGCGATGCGCCACGGCGTCGCGCGGGACGCCGCCGCGGAGGCCGCCGATCTGCTGGTCGCCCCGCACCACCATGTGCACGGCCAGCTGACCGTCGATCTCGGCGACCGGCAGGTGCTGCTCGCCAACGTCGGTCCCGGCCACACCGCCCACGACCTGGCGGTCCTGGTGCCCGGCCGGCACGGCGCCGCCGAGATCGTCTTCTGCGGCGACCTGGTCGAGGAGTCCGGCGAACCGCAGGCCGGCCCGGACGCACTGCCCCAGCAGTGGCCCGCGGCCCTGGACCGCCTGCTGGCCCTCGGCGGCGAGGACGCGGTCTACGTCCCCGGCCACGGCGCCGTGGTGGACGCCGCCTTCGTCCGCGCCCAGCGCGACGCCCTGGCCGCCCTCTTCGGCGTACCGCCCGCCTGAGCACCGGCCCCCGCCCCGACCGGGGCCCGTCGTCACCGCATCCCTCCGTGATCGCATCCCGCCGCGGTCAGGGCCCGCAGCCATCGGGTCCCGCCGCCGGGCTCTCGTATAGAACAGGCCCATGCAGAGCAAGCGCTACCGCCCCGACCTGACCCCGCCCTGGAAGAAGCAGCGCCCCGCGCCCGAGGTGCCGGCCGACCCCGACCTGGTCGTCGAGGAGGTCACCACGGGCTTCTGCGGCGCCGTGATCCGCTGCGAGAAGACCGCCGAGGGGCCCACGGTCACCCTGGAGGACCGCTTCGGCAAGCACCGTGTCTTCCCCATGGCCCCGCGCGGCTTCCTCCTGGAGGGCAAGGTCGTCACCCTCGTGCGCCCGCAGCACCGGCCGGCGCCGGGCGGTCCCGCCCGTACGGCTTCCGGGTCACTCGCCGTCCCCGGCGCCCGCGCCCGGGTCGCACGCGCCGGGCGCATTTACGTGGAGGGCCGGCACGACGCCGAACTGGTCGAGCGGGTCTGGGGCGACGACCTGCGCATCGAGGGCGTCGTCGTGGAGTACCTGGAGGGCGTCGACGACCTCCCGGCGATCGTCCGCGGCTTCTCCCCCGGCCCGGACGCCCGGCTGGGGGTGCTGGTGGACCACCTCGTGCCCGGTTCGAAGGAGTCCCGGATCGCGGCCGAGGTGACGGGCGAGCACGTGCTCGTCGTGGGCCACCCGTACATCGACGTCTGGGAGGCGGTGAAGCCGTCGTCGGTGGGGATCGCGGCGTGGCCCGCCGTCCCGCGCGGCCAGGACTGGAAGACCGGCGTGTGCCGGGCGCTGGGCTGGCCGGAGAACACGGGGGCGGCGTGGCAGCGCATCCTGTCCCGCGTACGGACCTACAAGGACCTGGAGCCGCAACTCCTCGGACGGGTCGAGGAGTTGATCGACTTCGTCACGGTCGGCGGGGAAGGCTGACGCGAGGGGGAGGCGGACGGCGGGTCCGCTGGAACGGGAGCGCGGCTCGCCGCGGGATCACCCAGCCGGGTGATCAGTCCACCAGGTCCCGCACCACCGCGTCGGCCAGCAGCCGTCCCCGGAGGGTCAGCACGGCCCGCCCCGCCTCGTAGGGCGCCGGCTCCAGCAGCCCGTCGGCCAGCGCCCGCGCCGCCGCACGCGCTCCCGCCGGGGCGAGGATGCCGAGCGGGCAGCCGTCCGACAGCCGCAGCTCCAGCAGGATGCGTTCGACGCGGCGGTCCTCGTCGGCCAGCACCTCGCGGCCCGCGCCCGGGGAGCGGCCCTCGGCCAGGGCCTGGGCGTAGGCGCCCGGATGCTTGACGTTCCACCAGCGGACGCCGCCGACGTGGCTGTGGGCGCCGGGGCCGGCACCCCACCAGTCGGCGCCGGTCCAGTACAGCTCGTTGTGGCGGCAGCGGGCGGCCTCGGTGGTGGCCCAGTTGGAGACCTCGTACCAGGTGAAACCGGCGGCGGAGAGCTTCTCCTCGGCCATCAGGTAGCGGTCGGCGTGGACGTCGTCGTCGGTCATCGGGACCTCGCCGCGGCGGATCCGGCGGGCCAGCTGGGTGCCCTCCTCGACGATCAGGGCGTAGGCGGAGATGTGGTCGGGGCCGGCACCCAGGGCGGCGTCCAGGGATGCCCGCCAGTCGTCGTCGGACTCACCGGGGGTGCCGTAGATCAGGTCGAGGTTGACGTGCTCGAAGCCGGCCGCGCGGGCCTCGGCGACGCAGGCCTCGGGGCGGCCGGGGGTGTGCGTGCGGTCGAGGATCTTCAGGACGTGCTGCCGGGCGCTCTGCATGCCGAAGGAGACGCGGTTGAAGCCGCCCGCGCGCAGCTCGGCCAGATAGCGGGCGTCGACGGACTCGGGGTTGGCCTCGGTGGTGATCTCGGCGTCCGGCGCGAGGCCGAATTCGTCGCGGATGGCCGCCAGCATGCGGGCGAGGTCGGCGGCGGGCAGGAGGGTGGGAGTGCCGCCGCCCACGAAGACCGTCTCGACCGGGCGCGGATCGTCGCCCAGCACCTTGCGGGCCAGGCGGATCTCCGCCACGACGGTGTCGGCGTAGTTGTCGCGGGAGGCCAGGGCGCCGCCGGAGCCGCGCAGCTCGCTCGCGGTGTAGGTGTTGAAGTCGCAGTAGCCGCAGCGGGTCGCGCAGTACGGCACATGCAGATAGAAGCCGAGGGGCCGCCCGGCCGCCCCCGCCAGGGCATGACGGGGCAGCGCCCCGTGCTCGGGCATCGGCTCACCATCAGGCAGTGCGGAAGGCATGGGAACCATTGTCCGTCATGCGGCGCGGAGCACGGTCCGCCCGACGGATCGCCGGGCGGAAGCCCTTACGGTGCCCGTGCGGGGCCCCGGGGGCCGGCCGGCCTGGGACATCGCTCTGGTGCCCGCCAGCGGGGGACATCGCTCTGCTCCCCGCCGGCGCGGGCTCGTCCGCCGTACGGCTGCTCCCCGCACGCCCCGCCCCGCCGGTCCCAGGCCCGACGCCCGCGGGAATACCCTCCCCACCCGCCCCGTTGTGGCCCCGCAGGGGGCCCACGCACCCCCTACGGGATCTGTTCCCACCGGCCCTACGGGACGGCCGCCCCCCAGGCCCCCGCGCCGCCCCCACTCGCCCCACGGAACCCTGCCCGTCCCGGCAGGCGCCCTACGGGCGACCGCCCGCGGCCTGCAGGACCAGGAGGGCCAGGTCGTCGTCGGGCGGGGTCGGGTCGAAGGCGTGGACCGTGTTGCGGATGTGGTCGGCCAGGGCGGTGGCGCCGAGGCCGGCGCCGGCGGCGAGGGCCGTGGCCAGACCGTCCTCGTCGTCGAAGAGCCGGCGCCCGGAGCGTCGCTCGGTGACCCCGTCGGTGACGCACAGCAGCGTCTCGCCGGGGCAGAGGTCGAACGATTCGCTGACGTATGCGGCGTCCTCGACCACCCCGAGCAGCATCTGCGGTGCCGCGACGACCCGGACCGCGCCGTCCGCGCCCAGCACCAGCGGCAGCGGGTGGCCGGCGCTGGCGAGGGTGCAGCGGGCGCCTCCCGAGCCGCCGGGGTACGGGACGATCTCGCCGTAGAGGAGCGACAGGAAGCGGGCCTGTTCGCCCTCCTCGCGGATCTCCACCGGCGCCTCCGCCCCGGCGCCGGCCGCCGCCACCGCCGCCGCCACCGCCGCCACCGAGTCCGCCGCCTCCCTGGCCATGGTCTTGTTGAGCCGGTCGAGCACCTCCGCCACGCCGAACCCGTCGCGGGCCAGCAGCCGCAGCACCGGCCGGGCGAGCCCGGTCACCGCGGCCGCCTCGGGCCCGCTGCCGCAGACATCGCCGAGCGCGAAGCACCAGCGGCCGTCCCCGGCGTCGAAGAGGTCCCAGAAGTCGCCGCCCGCCCAGGCGCCCTCACGCGGTTCGTAGACCACCGCCGACTCCACCCCGGGCACCTGCGCCCGCCCCCGGGGCAGCAGCCTGCGCTGCAGCACCTGGCTGATGCGCTCCTGGCGGCTGTACGCGCGTGCGGTGGCCACCGCACGCGCGACCCGCCGGGCCAGGTCCTCGATCAGGACGACGACCTCGTCGGGGATGCGCAGCAGTCCGCCCCGGCCGAGCAGCAGCGTGCCGAGGCGGCGGCCGCCGGCGACCAGGGGGCAGGCCAGCGCCGCGCCGCCCGGCTCCGCGCCCCCCGGGTCGTCCGGCCAGGGCCAGGGGACCGCGGCGGGCGCGCGGCCCGGCGGGGCGGTGCCGGGTACTTCCGGCGGCTGTTTCTCCAGTGCCGTACGCAGCGAGTCGACCCGGCTCTCGCTGGTGTGCCAGACGCGGGCGAGCCGCTGCTCCTCGACGCTCGCCGCGATGCCCCGGCCGGGCGCGCCGCCGTCGCCGTCGTAGAGCCAGACGGCGCACCAGTCGGCGAGCCGCGGCACGATCAGCTGGGCGGCGAGCGCGGCGACCTGATCGGCGTCGAGCTGGCCGGAGAGCAGGTCGGAGGCCTCGGCGAGGAACGACAGGGCGCCGGTCTCGACCCGGTCGGCGTCCAGCTCCCGGCGGGCGGCCCGGCGCGGCGCGGGGGCGAGGAGTTCGGCGGCCCGCAGTTCACACTGCAGCACCTGATCGGCGTAGGCGATCTCCGGCTCGGGCCGTGCGCCGGCGTCCGGCGCGTCCACCGGCAGGCGGAACCACACGGTCTTCATCGCCCGGCGGTAGGTGATGCCCCAGGATTCGGCGACCGCGCTGATCAGCTGCAGTCCATGGCCGCCGCTTTCGGAGCCGTCACTGTCGGCGGTGGCACCGTCGACCGGGCAGCCGCCGGACAGCGAGCCGTCGGACACGGGGCTGCCGGACGCGGTGCGCCGCGCACGGGCGCGGATCGGCTGTGCCGGATGGTGGTCGGAGACCTCGATGACGACGCCGGGGAGGGGGGCCGGGTCGGCCTCGTCGTCCCGCTCGCCCGCCGCCTCCAGCCGGCAGCGCAGCTCGACGGTGGTGCCCGCGTGCACCACCGCGTTCGTCACCAGTTCGCTGACCAGCAGCACCGCTTCGTCCGCGAGCCGGTCGGTGAGCCCCTCCGTGCCGGGCAGCCGCTCGGCGGCCCAGTCGGCGAAGGCCGCCCGGACGAACTGTCGGGCGGCGGCAGCGGCCTGCGGATCCCCCGGCAGACTGGCCCGCAGGGAGCGGGCGGCGGGTCCGGCCGCGGACGGGCCGCCGGCCCCTTCCGTCGTCGTCGTGCGCGTCGCCGTGACGTCGTCGTCCCGTGGAGACGAAGTGGTCGTCCGCATTGAGCAACTCCCGAGCAGCTCCGCTACAGCGCCGGATGCGCCACCGACAGAGTGACAGAACGAGCGCGGCCATAAGCACTGAGTCACGGAAGTCGGTGGTCACGGCGGTCAATTCGGCTGACGCGCCGGGGGAGTTGGCCGACGCGCCAAGTGCGGCCCGGGGAACCTCGGCATGCGAGACGGTATGGGGCGGACGGCGTGGAGCGGCGAGGGGCGGTACGGGGACGGCCCCGCGCGGCCCGCCCCGTACCGCCCCAGAGCCCCCTACGCCTCCCGTGCCCCCGCGTACATCTCCTCCAGCAGGTCCTTGAACGTCCGCTCCACGACCGGCCGCTTGACCTTGAGGCTGGGGGTGACCTCGCCGTGCTCGATGTCCAGGTCGCGCGGCAGCAGCCGGAACTTGCGGATCTGCTGCCAGCGCTGGAGCCCTTCGTTGACCCGCTCGACGTAGCCGTCGACCAGCTCGCGGACCTGGTCGGTGGCGACGACCTCGGCGTACGACTTGCCGGCCAGGCCGTGCTCCTTGGCCCAGCCCATGATCGTCGGCTCGTCGAGGGCGATCAGCGCGGTGCAGAAGTTCCGGTTGGCGCCGTGCACCAGCACGTTGGAGACGAACGGGCAGACCGCCTTGAACTGGCCCTCCACCTCGGCCGGTGCGATGTACTTGCCGCCCGAGGTCTTGATGAGGTCCTTCTTGCGGTCGGTGATCCGCAGATAGCCGTCGGCCGACAGCTCGCCGATGTCGCCGGTGTGGAACCAGCCGTCCTCCTCCAGGACCTCGGCGGTCTTGTCCGGCAGGCCGTGGTAGCCCTGCATGATGCCGGGGCCGCGCAGCAGGATCTCGCCGTCCTCGGCGATCCGGACCTCGGTGCCGGGCAGCGGCTTGCCGACCGTGCCGGTGCGGTAGGCCTCGCCGGGGTTGACGAAGCTGGCGGCGCTGGACTCCGTCAGGCCGTAGCCCTCCAGGATGTGGATGCCGGCGCCGGAGAAGAAGTAGCCGATCTCCGGGGAGAGCGCGGCGGAACCGGAGACCGCGGCGCGCAGCCGCCCGCCGAAGGCCTCGCGCAGCTTGGCGAAGACGAGGGTGTCGGCGACCTTGTGCTTGACGCCGAGCGCGAACGGCACCGAGGCGTTGCCGGTGCGCTGGAAGTTTTCCTGCGAGGCCTTGGCGTACTCGCGGGCCACCCCGGCGGCCCACTGGAAGATCTTGTACTTGGCGCCGCCGCCCTCCCGGGCCTTGGCCGCGACACCGTTGTAGACCTTCTCGAAGATCCGCGGTACGGCCGCCATGTACGTCGGCCGCACCACCGGAAGATTCTCGATGATCTTGTCGACCCGCCCGTCCACGGCGATCACATGCCCGAGCGCGATCTGCCCGGCGGTCAGCACCTTGCCGAAGACGTGCGCCAGCGGCAGCCAGAGGTACTGCACGTCCTCCTCGGTGACCAGCCCGGTCGCCTGGATCGCGCGGGCCATGTACGACCAGCAGTCGTGCGGCAGCCGTACGCCCTTGGGGCGGCCGGTGGTGCCGGAGGTGTAGATCAGCGTCGCCAGCTGGTCGGCGCGCAGCGCGGCGACCCGCTCCTTGACGCACTCCGGGTGCTTCTCCAGATAGGCGGCGCCGCGCTTCTCCAGCTCGGCGAGGCTGAGCACCCAGCCCTCGGGGTCGTCGGCCGCGGGCTCGGCGCCCGTGTCGTCGATGACGACGACGTGCGCCAGGTCGGGCAGCTCCGCGCGCCGCTCACGCGCCTTGGCGAGCTGTCCGGCGTCCTCCGCGATCAGCACTCGGCTGCCGGAGTCGGCGAGGATGTATCCGGTCTCCTCGGCGTTGGTGCTCGGATAGACCGTGGTGGTCGCGGCGCCGGAGCAGAGCACACCGAGGTCGGCGAGGATCCATTCGACGCGGGTGTTGGCGGCCAGCGCCACCCGCTCCTCGGGCCGTACGCCCAGTGCGATCAGCCCGGCGGCCACGGCGTAGACCCGGTCGGCGGCCTCGGCCCAGCTGATGGCCTTCCAGTCGTCCGGACCCTGACCCGAGGCGGGCGGGACCGGATAGCGATAGGCCTCGATATCGGGCGTGGCCGCGACCCGTTCCAGGAAGAGGTTCGCCACCGAAGGCGGCCGGTTTTCGATCAGCGTGTAGGTGTCCGTCACGGCGTCCTCCGGGGCCCGCTTCGTTGCTGGTGACTCGCGAGTAACCTTGAGCGTGATCAGAGTAGAGCGCGTCGGGCCGCCGCGTAAGGGCCTGAGACCGACTCGTTCACGATGTGACCAGTGCGATAGGTGTACGTAGCACGCTCATCGCCCGATATGCGAGCCGGGCCGGTCACCGCCCACGAGACCACAGCGGGCCACAGTGGTCACGCCGCGACGGAACGGCGCGCTCCGCATTCATCCCGATGCGCGTGCTGGCGTCCGGTGCGCGCCCGCACGCCCCGGTACGTGTTCAGAAGCCCGGTCCGCGTTCAGCGATACGTACGTCGTGCGCGCCCCGGGGAGTCCGCATCCAGTCCCCCTGCGACCTGAAGCCCCAGGGGGACTGGACCCCCTGGGGACCTAGGAGGGACTGGGCCCCCTGGGGGACCTAGGGGACCCACGGGCCCCACGCGCCCCACGCGCCCCCAGGCGGACGGACGGAGGCCGGACAGAGCCCCCGGAAGACGAGGACAGGGCGCCGACCCCCTCAGGGGGCCGACGCCCTGTCCTCGCTCTTGCCGCCTGCTTCTACTTCTTCCTGCGGCTGCTACTTCTCGCGGCTGCTACTTACTGCCGCTGCTACTTCTTCTTCTCACCGTCGGAGTCCGAGGACAGCACCGCGATGAAGGCCTCCTGCGGGACCTCCACGCTGCCGACCATCTTCATCCGCTTCTTGCCTTCCTTCTGCTTCTCCAGCAGCTTCCGCTTACGGGAGATGTCACCGCCGTAGCACTTGGCGAGGACGTCCTTGCGGATGGCGCGGACGGTCTCACGGGCGATGACCCGGGAGCCGATGGCGGCCTGGATCGGCACCTCGAAGCCCTGCCGCGGGATCAGCTCGCGCAGCTTGGCCACCAGCCGCACGCCGTACGCGTACGCCTTGTCCTTGTGCGTGATCGCGGAGAACGCGTCGACCTTGTCGCCGTGCAGCAGGATGTCGACCTTGACCAGGTCGGAGATCTGCTCACCGGTGGGCTCGTAGTCCAGCGAGGCGTAGCCCCGGGTCTTGGACTTGAGCTGGTCGAAGAAGTCGAAGACGACCTCCGCCAGCGGGAGGGTGTAGCGGATCTCGACACGGTCCTCGGAGAGGTAGTCCATGCCGAGCAGGGTGCCGCGGCGGGTCTGGCACAGCTCCATGATCGCGCCGATGAACTCGCTGGGCGCCAGGATGGTGGCCCGCACGACCGGCTCGTGCACCTCGTCGATCTTGCCGACCGGGAACTCGCTGGGGTTGGTGACCTCGTGCTCGGCGCCGTCCTCCATGATCACGCGGTAGATCACGTTGGGGGCGGTGGCGATCAGGTCGAGGCCGAACTCGCGCTCCAGGCGCTCGCGGACGACCTCCAGGTGCAGCAGGCCCAGGAAGCCGACGCGGAAACCGAAGCCCAGAGCGGCCGAGGTCTCCGGCTCGTAGACCAGTGCGGCGTCGTTGAGCTGGAGCTTGTCCAGGGCCTCGCGCAGCTCCGGGTAGTCCGAGCCGTCCAGCGGGTACAGGCCCGAGAAGACCATGGGCTTGGGGTCCTTGTAGCCGCCCAGCGGCTCCGTGGCGCCCTTGGTGAGCTGGGTGATGGTGTCGCCGACCTTGGACTGGCGGACGTCCTTCACGCCGGTGATCAGATAGCCGACCTCGCCGACGGAGAGGCCGTCGGCGGCCGTCATCTCCGGGGAGTTCGTGCCGATCTCCAGCAGCTCGTGGGCCGCGCCGGTCGACATCATCTTGATGCGCTCGCGCTTGTTGAGCGTGCCGTCGACGACCTTCACGTACGTCACGACGCCGCGGTAGGAGTCGTAGACCGAGTCGAAGATCATCGCGCGGGCCGGGGCGTCCTTGGTGCCGACCGGGGCCGGGACCTCGCGGACGACCTTGTCCAGCAGCTCGGGCACGCCCACGCCGGTCTTGGCGGAGACCCGCAGCACGTCGGACGGGTCGCAGCCCACGAGGTTCGCCAGCTCCAGGGCGAACTTCTCGGGCTGGGCGGCCGGCAGGTCGATCTTGTTGAGGACCGGGATGATCGTGAGGTCGTTCTCCATCGCCAGGTAGAGGTTGGCGAGGGTCTGGGCCTCGATGCCCTGGGCGGCGTCCACCAGGAGGATGCAGGCCTCGCACGCGGCCAGCGAGCGGGAGACCTCGTAGGTGAAGTCGACGTGACCAGGGGTGTCGATCATGTTGAGGATGTGGGTCGGGCCACCTTCCTCGTCGCTGCGGGCCCAGGGCAGTCGGACCGCCTGGGACTTGATCGTGATGCCGCGCTCGCGCTCGATGTCCATGCGGTCGAGGTACTGCGCGCGCATCTGCCGCTGGTCGACGACGCCGGTGATCTGGAGCATCCGGTCGGCGAGGGTCGACTTGCCGTGGTCGATGTGCGCGATGATGCAGAAGTTACGGATGAGAGCCGGGTCGGTACGGCTCGGCTCCGGCACGTTCGTAGGGGTCGCGGGCACGCAGGGTCCATTCAGTGAACGCGGGTAGGCGGGACTCGGGTATGTGACGTCTCCCCCATGGTCCCATGAGCGGCGGGGTCGGTCGGGTTTGGGCGGGGTGCCGGTCGTACCGGATGGGTCGCGGGGGCCTTGCGGGGTCCCGCCCGGAGGGCTCCACTGAGGCCTGGCGGGGGCTCGTGCAGAGGCTGATACGAGGCTGATACGGAGGGTGGCCCCGGCCGCTCCGGCGGGGGCCTCGGCCGCTCCCTGCGGGGGTCTCCGGCGGCCGCGGGCCCGGTTTGGGACGCCGTAGACCCTGCTGGTAGCCTGGTCCACTGCGCTTCGTGCCCTCTCTCGTGCGTGGCGCAACTCGAAACTCCAACGAACCTGAAAAGGCTCTTTCGTGGCGAACATCAAGTCCCAGATGAAGCGGATCAAGACCAACGAGAAGGCTCGTCAGCGCAACAAGGCTGTCAAGTCCACTCTGAAGACCGCGATCCGTCGCACCCGCGAGGCCATCGAGGCCGGCGACCTGCAGAAGGCCACCGCCGCCCAGGCCCTGGCTGCCAAGAAGCTCGACAAGGCCGTCAGCAAGGGTGTCATCCACAAGAACGCCGCCGCCAACAAGAAGTCGGCGCTGGCGAAGAAGGTCGCGGGCCTCAAGGGCTGACCTTCCCCCGGAAGAGGATCTCCGGCCCGTCGAAGGCCCTGATCTTCCTCCAACCGCAGCATCAGCTGCCTGCAGAACCCCTGCCGACAGGGACCCAGCGGCCCCTCTCTCCGCTCCCTGGTCGGTGCACCACCGCGCCGCACACGGCCTGCGTTCGCCACGCGGGTGCGGCGCACACCCGGCTCACCCGGCGGCCACCACCGCCGACGAAGCCGCAGTCGCTTGACGCGAAGGCCCCGCCACTCCCCTTCCCCGGGGTGGGCGGGGCCTTTCGTTTTCCCCAGGGGTGGGGCGGGGGCCTTTCGTTGCGCCTGCGCCCTTCACGCGATTGAGGCTGCACCATTTGCCGCGCTTGAGCCTGCGCCATTCGCCGCGCTTGAGCCTGCGCCATTCGCCGCGCTTGAGCCTGCGCCTTTCGCCCGCTGCGCCCGCACCCCTGGCCCTGCCTCGGCAGCTCCGGTTTCCTGCCTGCTCCCTTGCCTGCCGCCCCTCCTTGCCTGCGACATCCTCGCCCACACTCACGTCTGTTCCTTCCTCGCTCGCATCTGCCCTTTCTCGGGCCACGGCCCCCGTTCCGGCCGCCCCGGCGATGGACGTAGATGCGGTCGTATATTCGGTTCAGCTGTCAGTGGGGTCCGCTACGCTGCGGCCATGTCCATCTCGGGGGATCCGAACAATCCCTACGCCCAGCCGCAGCCCAACCCCTACGGCCAGGTGCCAGCGGCGCAGAACCCGGTGCCGCCCCAGCAGAACCCCTACACCCAGCAGGCCCCGCCGACGCAACCCCCCGGCGTCGGCTACGGCTATCCGGCACCCGGCGTGCCCGCCGCCCCCACAGGGACACCCGGTGGTTCCGGCGGCTCCGGCCGCGGCGTCTCCGGTTGGCTGTGGGCGATCGGCGGTGCGGTCGCCGCGTCCGCGATATGGGGGTCACTGCTGTTCGCCACCGGCGGCTTCTCCTCCGAGCCCAGCCCCGACCTCGCGGGCTACGGCTACACCAGCGATCTGTGCGCGGCCACCTCGATGACCCCGTTCGAGAACGCCGACTTCGAGACCAGGAAGAACACCGGCTCGACCTCGAAGGACGCCAACCCGCAGCACAGCGGCGCGCAGCAGAAGTCGCTGGACACCATGTGGTGCAACGTTTCGCTGCAGCGGAAGAACGCCGGCAGCTCCGACTACTCCTCGACCTGGCTGTACGCCACGGCCACCCTGCACAAGAAGACCGACCCGGCCCCGGAGTTCGCCGACAACTACCGCTCGTACGAGAAGCAGGACACCTCGGTCGGCTACAAGGTCGAGTCCGTTGCGGGCCTCGGCGACGAGGCGTATCTGGTGACCCGGAACGACGAGGGCGGCAGCAGCACCAGCTCCTATGTGATCCTCGGCGTCCGGGACGGCTGGATGACCTACCAGTCGACGTGGTCGAGCTACGCATCGAGCAGCAGCTCCAGCAAGCCGCCCACCTCCTCCGAGGTCGCGACCATGCTGAAGACCAGCGCGACGGAGACCCTCAAGCAACTGCGGAACTCAGGGTCGCGGTAGGCCCGACAACGGACACGGCAACGGACACGGCAGCGGACACGCGGCGGCAATGGACACCGACCGCGTACGCCGCGCCCCCCCGCGCGACACCGCACCCCCGTACGTCAGCGCACCCCGCCGTCAGCGCGTCTCGTACGTCAGCCCGTCTCGCACCCCGTACGTCGACGCGTCTCGCACCCTCGTGCGTTGGCGCGTCTCGCCACCGCCGTACGTCGACGCGTCTCGCCACCGCCGTACGTCACGGACTCCCGCGCATCACCGCGACCGCGCCGCGCGGGCAACCGCGACGATGGCCTTCTCCAGGGCGTACGCCGGATCGTCTCCGCCGCCCTTCACTCCCGCGTCGGCCGCCGCCACCGCCCGCAGCGCCGTGGCCACGCCGTCCGCCGACCAGCCGCGCATCTGCTGCCGCACCCGGTCGATCTTCCACGGCGGCATGCCCAGGTCACGGGCGAGGTCACCGGGGCGCGCGCCGCGCGGGGCGGAGGCCAGTTTGCCGATGGCCCGGACGCCCTGGGCGAGCGCGCTGGTGATCATGACGGGGGCGACGCCGGTCGCCAGCGACCAGCGCAGCGCCTCCAGCGCCTCCGCCGCCCGCCCCTCGACGGCACGGTCCGCGACGGTGAAGCTCGAGGCCTCGGCCCGGCCCGTGTAGTAACGCCCGACGACGGCCTCGTCGATGGTGCCCTCAACATCGGCCGCCAGTTGCGCACAGGCCGACGCCAGCTCACGCAGATCGCTGCCGATCGCATCGACCAGCGACTGGCATGCCTCCGGCGTCGCCGATCGCCCGGACGCGCGGAACTCGCCCCGCACGAAGGCCAGCCGGTCGGCCGGCTTGGTCATCTTGGGACAGGCCACCTCGCGCGCGCCTGCCTTGCGAGCGGCGTCCAGCAGGCCCTTGCCCTTGGCGCCGCCGGCGTGGAGCAGGACGAGCGTGATCTCCTCGGCGGGCGAGCCCAGATACGCCTTGACGTCCTTGATGGTGTCCGCGGACAGGTCCTGGGCGGCCCGGACCACCACGACCTTGCGCTCCGCGAAGAGCGAGGGGCTGGTCAGCTCGGCGAGGGTGCCGGGCTGCAGCTGATCTGGGGTGAGGTCGCGCACGTCGGTGTCCGCGTCGGCCGCCCGCGCGGCCGCCACCACCTGCTGTACCGCGCGGTCCAGCAGCAGGTCTTCCTGGCCCACCGCGATCGTGACGGGAGCGAGGGGGTCATCGTGAGCTGTCTTCCTGGCCATCGCGGTCCAGCATCCCACGCCCCACTGACAACGCCGCCCGGGCGGCCGCCCGGCCCACCGCCGCACCCGCCCGCCGGAGCCACCGGCCTCCTGCCGGACAATGGCCGGGTGAACGACAACGCCCGCCCCGCACGCCATGTCATCGTCCTGCCCGACCGCGACGCCGCCGAGGAGGTGGCCGAGGCGCTGGCCGACCGCTTCGGCGTCACCGAAGAACCGCAGCTCGTACGGGACGCGCTGGCCGGTGAGGACGACGCCGAGGACGCCCAGTGGCTGGTGGTGGTCGAAGACCCGGACGCCACCCACGACCCGGCGCAGCTGGACGGCCTCGCGGCGGAGTACGAGGGCTGGCTGGAGACCGAGTAGCACCGGCGGGCACGGGGCCCACGCCCTCGATGGGGCACGGACCCACGCACTTGCCCCTGCCCTTGCCCTTGCCTACGGCTGGTCGCCCGCCCCGGGCACCCGCACCTTGGCCACCACGGGCTCCCGCTCCAGAACGATCCCGAAGTGCTCCCGATAGGTGGCGAGGACCTCGCCCTCTTCCACCTGGCGCTCCTCCCGCGCACCGTCCGCGCCGGTGATCACGAGCGTACGGCCGGAGAGCGTCACCCGACCGGTCTCGGTCAGCCGTGAGCACACCAGGGACTGCGTGAAGTGCGACTTCGGCGAGGTCTGATGCCACCAGCAGCCGACCTCGAACTCCGCGTACGCGCGCGGGCGCCGCTCAAGCCGGTACTGGGGCCTGCCGTCCCGCAGCACGTCGAGATCCCCCTCCGCCGTCTCCTCGATCCGGAACACCCCGGCGGGATCGCTCTGCTCGGCACGGCTGTCCCAGCGCAGCGGGAAGTGGCTGTTCCGGCCGAAGCCGACGTCCGCGAGCCATGGCCCGCCGGGCGTCTGGACGCGCAGCGCGAGATGGTCGTACGGAATCCCCGGCCCGTCGGGACCGAACACCCGGGCCGCAAGCAGCTCGACCTCGTAGCCGAGGGCCCGCAGCAGCATCGCGAAGGCGCCGTTGAGTTCGTAGCAGAAGCCGCCGCGCCGGGCGCCGACGATCTTGTCCAGCAGCGGCTGCTCCGCGAGCACGATCTCCTCGCCGAGGTGGACGGAGAGGTTCTCGAAGGGGACGGTGCGCAGATGCCCGAGGTGCAGTGCGCGCAGCGCGTCGGCGTCGGGAGCCGCGGGCCGTGCGATCCCGATGCGGTCCAGGTAGGCGTCGACGGCAGTGGTGTCCATCAGGTGTGCGTCCTCTCCGTAGCGAACCAGCGGCGGGTCTGCTCCACCGCGGAAGCGGGGGTCCCCGCAGCGATTTCGGCGATGGTCTGCGCCGCCAGCTCACGCCGCCAGGCCAGCTCGGCCTTGCGCATCGCCGTGGAGATTCCGCACGGCCGGCCGAACTCCCGGCCGGCGTGCTCGACCCCGGCCCCCTGCCGGCGGATCTCCTGACAGCGGAAAGCGTCTTCGGTGCCCTCGATCGCCGCGACCACATCCATCAGCGTGATCCGCTCCGGCGCCCGCGCCAACTGGAAGCCGCCCCGGGCCCCGGGCGTGGACGTCAGGATCCCGGCCCGCACCAGGGCCTGCAGCCGCTTGTTCAAGTAAGCCGCCGGCAACGCGAACGAGGCAGCCAACCGAGCCGTGGAGACCGGCCCTTCCCCCTCCAGCCAGGTCAGCGTCACACAGCAGTGCAGGCCCCACTCGACGCCTTCACTCATCCTCATAACCTGGAGTCTACATATCCCGTTTCCGCCGAGCCCCCTGATTAATTCGGCGCGCGAGCCCTACGGAATCGCCTGGCGAGCCGGGACGACGAACAGGGTGCGGTCCGGGAGGGGGCTCTGCCAGACAGGGCTCCTTCACGAAGACGAAAGGCCGACGGATGAACCTCTGGTGACGGGCCGCCGAAGAGGTCTCGGGGCGCGGTGGAGGTCCTTAAAGTTTTGACATCCCGCCGTCCGATCATCTGTGCGAGGTTGCCGTGGCTCTGCCGGACACCGAGACGATCCTCACCGCGGCCGGGCTCGTGGCGACGGCCGTGGTGTGGGCCGTGGAGCGGTTTCTGCCGGGCCGTAAGCGGATCGGCTATCGGGTCCAGATGGACACCGCGATCGGCATGAACCCCCAAGACGCGCACAGCCTCGTGCAGTTGCGGCTGCTGCGGCAGGATCAGGAGATCAGCGACGCGACGCTGGCACTGCTGCGGTTCGAGAACGACGGCGGCAAGGACATCGTCCGGCAGGACTATCAGGAGGCGCTGACCGTCGAGTTCGCCGGACGCACCGTCATCGGTGCCGAGGTGCCGGACGCCAACCCGACGGACCTGGTGCGCATGCTGACCCGCAACGGCGGTGGGCTGCGGCACGACGGCGGCCGGCTGTTCATTCCCAAAGTGCCGCTGAACAAGCGGAACCACTTCAAAGTGTTGGTGCTCCTCACGGGGTCCGATGCGGACCAGGACCCCGAGAGTGGACGCGCCGACAGCGCGGCCGGGGCCGTGACCGTCGGCGGGTTCATCAGCGGCGGACGGATCCGGCGCAACGCCCAGCGCTGGGGGCCGCGCAAGCTCAGCCTCGTGCTGGGTGGCACCTTCATCGTCCTGCTGGGGCTGCTCGGCGGGCTGCTGCTCAGCGGCCGGGCGACGCCGGTGCCCGGCGAATGCGCCGCCGGGCGGCTGACCATCGACGGGTCCACCGCGTTCGCCCCGCCGATGCGGGAGATCGCCCGGCAGTATCGGGCCCGGTGTGCGGACGCAGAGGTCACGGTCCTGGAGAGCGGCAGCCTGTCCGGCCTGGGCATCCTCAGCCGGGAGGCCCGGCCCGCGTCCACCGAGGGCCCCGGTTTCATCGCCGTGTCGGACGTGCCGGCGCCGTCCCTCTACCGACGGCTGGCGGGCGACCCGGTGGGCGTCATCGTGCTCAGCCTCGTGGCCAACGACAAGGCCGGCGTCGACGGCCTCACCTCCGCCCAGGTGCGGAAGATATACGACGGGACCTACACCAACTGGAAGCAGCTGAACGGGCACGACCTGCCGATCCGCCTCGTCAGCCGGGACGCCGGGTCGGGCACCCGCCGGGCCTTCGAGACGTCCGTTCTGCATCGCTCGGAGCCGGGCGTGGTGTCGTCCTACGACTGCGGCGACAAGGACCGCGACGCACGAGCGCGCCTGACGCGCTGCGAGGTGAACAGCACCAAGAGCCTGCTGGACGCGGTCGACCGGGTGCCGGGGGCGATCGGTTACGCGGAGGTCTACGCGGCGGCGCAGCGGCAGCACGTGGTCAGCGTGCGGCTGAACGGGAACGAACCGGACATCGAGTGGGGACGGCAACGCGACTACCCCTTCTGGACGGTGGAGTACCTCTACACCTACGGGCGGCCCGAAGACGGCTCGCTGACCGCGAAGTTCCTGGCCTTCATGGACTCCGACACGGCGAAGAACATCATGCGGATGTACAAGCACGTGCCCTGCGCCGACCGGCAGAGCCTGCCGGTCGCCGTATGCCGGCCGTGAGGGGACGGCCGGCGGGAGGCCCGCGGCCGGCGACCGTTGCCGCGAGACCGGCCGGACCGCCCAGGACCGCGATCGCACCGTCGGTGTCCGTGCGCAGCACCCGGGCGCCCTGGGCGCGCAGCGCCGCGATGGTCCGGTACGCCGGATGCCCGTACGGATTGCCGGCCCCGCAGGAGATCAGCGCCAGGCGCGGCGCCAGCCGGTGTATCAGCGGCGGGTCCTGATAGGCGGAGCCGTGGTGCGCCACCTTCAGGACGTCGACGGCCCCCAGCTCGGGGTGGGCCGCCAGCAACGCCTGCTGAGCGGGCGGTTCGAGATCGCCGAGCAACAGCAGGGTCATTCCTCCCGTGCGGACGAGGAGGGTGACGCTGGAGTCGTTGGGGCTGTCGGCGCTGTCGCGGCTGCCGGTGGCAAGGGGGCCGCCGGGCCCCGGTGCGGCCGGCGGAGCGGGAGGCCAGAGGACTTCCCAGGTGAGGGGGCCCAGCCGACGCCGCTCCCCCGGTGCGGCGGGGACGACCGGGATGCCTGCGGCCGCAGCCGTGCCGCGTACGAATTGGGCCTGTCCCGGTGGCTGTTGAAACGTCGTGGTCTCGATGGCGCCGACCGACCGGCCGCGGAGCGCGCCGGGGAGCCCGTCCACGTGATCGGCGTGGAAGTGGGTGAGGACGAGGAGCGGGATGCGGCGGATTCCCAGGTCGGTGAGGCAGCGGTCGATGGCGCGCGGCTCGGGACCGGTGTCCACCACCAGCGCCGTGCCCTCCCCCGCTGCCAGCACCAGTCCGTCCCCCTGCCCCACGTCGCAGACCACGGCACGCCACCCGGGTGGTGGCCAGCCCGTGATGACGCGGGTCAGCGGGGCGGGCCGGCAGACCGCCAGGATCACGGCCAGCGCACACAGCACGCACATCCAGGGGCGGCGCAGCGTCCGGCGGCCGACCGCCACCAGAACCGCGATGACGACCGCGAGCACCAGCCCGCCCACCCAGCCACCGGCCCAGCCGAACTCGGCTCCCGGCAACGCCGCCCCCGTGCGGGCCACACCGGCGATCCACTCGGCCGGCCACCCCGCGCACCACGCCAGCGCCTGGGCGACCGGCGGCGCAACCGGGGCGGCGGCGAGGGCGGCGAAACCAAGGACCGTGGCAGGGGCCACGGCCAGTTCGGCCAGCAGATTGCAGGGCACGGCGACCAGGCCCACACGGGCCGCGAGCACGGCGACGACGGGGGCGCAGACGGCTTGGGCGGCGGCCGCGGCGGCGATCACCTCGGCCAGCCGGGGCGGTACCCGGCGCCGCTGCAGAGCCGCGCTCCAGCGTGGCGCGAGCAGCAGCAGCGCGCCGGTGGCCAGGACGGAGAGCAGGAAGCCGTAACTTCGGGCGAGCCAGGGGTCGTAGAGGACCAGCAGGAGCACCGCGGCGGCGAGTGCGGGCAGCAGCGAGCGGCGGCGGCCGGTGCCGATCGCCAGCAGCGTGATCAGGCCGCAGGCGGCGGCCCGCAGCACACTCGGGTCCGGGCGGCACACGACGACGAAGGCGAGCGCGAGGGCCCCGCCGATGACGGCCGTCCCGCGGAGCGACAGGCCAAGGAGCGGCGCCAGCCCACGCCGCTCGGCACGCGTGGCCAGATGCGGCGGGCCGATCAGCAGGGCGAGCACGATCGTCAGATTGCTGCCGGAGACGGCCAGCAGATGCGTCAGGTCGGTCGCGCGGAAGGCGTCGTCCAGGTCCGGCGGCACGCGCGAGGTGTCGCCCACGACAAGACCGGGCAACAGCGCGCGGGCATCAGGACGCAGACCGTTGGTGGCGTCCCGGAGCCCCGCGCGCAGGCTTCCCGCCAGTCGCTGAAGGGTACTGGGAGCGCGGACTTCGACCGGCGGCGCGTCCGCGGCGACCCGCAGGACGGCGGCCAGGCGGTCGTTCGACGACAGCGGCGGTACGGCACGGGCCACGACCCGGACACGGGTCGACGGCAGCAACCCGCGCCATGCCGAGGTCAGCCCATGGCGCCCCTGGGTTCGCTGAGCCGTCCCCGGCGCGCCCGCGGCGTCGGAAGCCGTCGGGCGGGCGTCGGCGGCATTCCGCACGGCGGCGCCGCTCAGGTGGTGCTCCGCCCCGTCGCGTCGGCCGCCCTCGTGGTCGCCGCCGCGGGGCTGCACGACCACCAGGGTCGGCGTGCGGACGGCCGTGACCTCGCCGCTCGGCGCGGTGACGCGGACCGCGTCGGCGGTGAACACCACTGCCGGGGGCGTCCGTTGGGATCCGCGTACCCGGGGCCTGGTCAGCCGGGGGTCGCCGGTCACCTCCAGCTCCGCGGTGACCCACGCGTACCGCCCCGCCAAGGCCGGCAGCGGTCCACGCCGGACATCCGCTGCATGCAGCGCCGCGGACGCCGCACCCGCGGCGGCACACAGCAGCACCGCGGCCAGCGCCACGAAGGCACCCGCGGACCACATATGCGGAGGTCGGGGGCGGCGCGGCTGCGTTTCGCGCGGGCCGGCGCCGGGCCGTGGCCGTGGCCGTGCCCCGTCGCGCGGCGGTTCCTCACGTCCCGACCCGTCCCTCAGCGCCTCAGAAGCTGACCCACCGGGGGCTGGTGCTTCGGGGGTTGATGGCTCAGCGGCCGACGCTTCAAGAGCTGGTGGCTCAGGTGCCGGCGCCTCAAAGTCTGGTGGCTCAGGGGTTCGCGCCTCAAAGTCTGGTGACTCAAGGGCTCCCGCCTCAGGATGTGATGCCTCTGGGTCTGGCGTCCCAAGTTCCGGAGTCACGGCTTCCAGCAGGCCACCAGCCCCAGGCCCCCGCTCCGTCCGGCGCCGGACCACGGCCACCCGAAACGCGACCGCTGCGAGAAGGACGGCCGCACCGCCGGCCACGGCCACCGAAGCACCGGGCGCGCCCAGGGCGATCGCCGCAGCCGCCCAGGCCGCCAGCGCGGGCGCGACCAGGCGCAGATCGGCCGGGCCGTCCTGATGAGGGTCCGAGGCGCCGCGCACGGAGGCCGCCATGGCGTGCACCGGGGGCCGCGGGCTGGTCACGGCTCCACCAGCGGGCGCAGGTCGGCGAAGCGGCGCTCTCCGATACCGGTCACCTGGCGGAGCTGGTCCACCGAGGTGAACCCACCATGCTGGGTACGGAACTCGACGATGTGACGGGCCAGGACGGGCCCCACTCCTGGCAGTGCGTCGAGCTGCTGCTCGGTCGCCGTGCTGAGGCTCACCGGCCCGCTCGGCCCGCCGAACCCGGCTCCGGCCCCGGCACCCGATGCCGCACCGGGCCCCGCCGCTCCGGGGCCGCCACCGCCGGCCCCCGCCCCGGTCACACCGACGACGATCTGTTCGCCGTCGGTCAGCAACCGCGCCCGGTTCAGCCCACGGGTGCTCGCCCCGTGCAGCACACCACCCGCCGCCGACAGCGCGTCGATCACCCGGGACCCCGGCGGCATCCGATGGATTCCGGGGTGCCGGACCTTGCCGGTGACGTCGACGACCAACTGCCGGCCCCCACCGCCCGGCGGGCCACTCGCCATCGCGGCGGAGGACGGTGAGGAGGGCGGTGGCGGCAGGGAGGACGAGCGCGTGCCGGCCCCCGGGCCGGGCACGCCGGGCGCCCCCTCGACCGCCGGGGCGCGTACCGGCTCGGGGCGCCCGGCCCAGAAATGCTGGACGGCGAAGCCCACCGCGACCACGAGCACCAGAACCAGCGCGGTAAGCGCCTTGGGGTCGGTGCCGCAGCGTAACTGCACCCACAGGGGCAGTCGTTCACGCACCGCGAGCCAGACCCGCTCCCGACGGCGTCGGCCGGGTGGATCGTGCCCGGGAGGCGTGGGTCCCGCCGGCACGGCCGCGCCCGCGTCGCCGAAGACCGCGGCGACACGGGCCCGTACGCGCTCCCGCTCCCACTCCCGCGGCCCCGTCGTAACGGATGGGCCCGGCGGGCCGTACGACGCAGCGGGCGCCGGTGAGGCCGCCGGGGAGGAGGAAGGACCTGACGAGGAGAGGGGAGGGGCCGAGGAAGCCGACTGGGCGGATCGAAACGAGTTCATACCGACCGACGCTAAGCACCTCGCGCAGATCTCGCCGAGGCACCTCAGATTCGGTGGACAGCACGCGAGTTGTGGATAACCGTGTCACCCACAAGGCACCCGGCAGTCCCTTCTCAGCGCGGCGAGACCACGGCCCCCAGCAGCCCCGGCCCCGTGTGCGCGCCGATCACCGCACCGACCTCGCTCACATGCAGCTCGTTCAGGCCCGGCACCCGCTCCCGGAGCCGCTGGGCCAGGGCGTCCGCGCGCTCCGCCGCGGCGAGATGGTGGACCGCGATGTCGACCTGACCCTCGCCCGCGCGCTCCGCCGCGATCTCCTCCAACCGTGCGATGGCCTTGGAGGCCGTACGGACCTTCTCCAGCAGCTCGATCCGCCCGTCGGCCAGTTGGAGCAGCGGTTTGACGGCGAGTGCGGAGCCGAGCAGGGCCTGGGCCGCACCGATGCGGCCGCCGCGCCGCAGATAGTCCAGGGTGTCGACGTAGAAGTAGGCGGAGGTGCCCGCCGCGCGCTTCTCCGCGGCGGCGACCGCTTCGTCCACGTCCCCGCCGGCCTCCGCGCTCTCCGCAGCGGCGAGGGCACAGAACCCGAGAGCCATCGCGACCATTCCGGTGTCCACGACGTGTACGGGTACCGGTGCGTCCTGGGCCGCCATCACCGCCGCGTCGTAGGTGCCGGAGAACTCCGAGGAGAGGTGCAGCGAGACGATGGCGCCGGCGCCGGCCGCCGCCACCTTCCGGTAGGTCTCCGCGAACACGGCGGGGCTGGGGCGGGAGGTCGTCACGGGGCGGCGCTTCTGCAGCGCCTGGGCGACGGATCTCGCGGAGATCTCGGTGCCTTCTTCCAAGGCCCGGTCCCCCAGGACGACGGTCAGCGGCACGGCCGTGATGCGGTGGCGCTCGACCGCCGCCCGCGGCAAGTAGGCCGTGGAATCGGTGACGATCGCGACATGGCGGGACATGACTGGGAGATTATCCGGGGATGCGGACGCCGCACAGTGCGGGCCCCTCCCCAAGATCTTCCAGGTTTCACCAAGGCTCTGCCAAGTGCCCACCGGGCGACGTTGTCATCACCCTCGGCGTTTGTCATCGCCTCTCCCGGGGGCCCCACCCCGCCCCCACCCACCCCTCACCGCTCCTCCTACGCGTTCACGTCGTCGTACCCTCCGTTCGCGGAGCCTTCTGCCAGGGGTAGGTCTGCTGGGTGTGGGGGTCACGGGCGGTGATCGCCTGCGGGGTCTCGGGGGACGGGCCCCAGGGGTACCCGGCGTCGGTCGTGTCCGAGTCCGGGCCCGGCCGGGCGCCCGCGTCCGACGGGCCGTCTGCGGTGCGCGCCGCCGGCCGCGCGGGACCACCCGCCCCCGGCCGGCCCGCGGCGCCGGGACCGCGCTGCTGTCCTCGCCGCTCCTGCACCGGCTCCCGCAGCGGATCCGTGACCGGCTCGTCCCGGGTCCAGTGCCGCAGCGCGCCCGACTCCACGTCGATCTGGTCGCTCAACGCGGCGAGGTCGTCGTCGGCGAACTTGCGGGCGCGGTCGCGGGCCGCCCAGCGCAGCGACTCCGCGGAGTGTGTGATCCGCTCCGTGCGCTCCCGCAGCTCCGGGAGGCGGGCGGCGATGGTGGCCCGGTCGGGCTCCCGCTCCAGGCGCTTGAGGTCGGCGTCCAGCTCATGACCATGGGCGCTCAGCCGTTCGAAGAGGCCGATCGCCTCGCTGAGGGAGGCGTCTTCCGGGGCGCCGCCGTACAGCACGTCCTGGGTGGCGCGCATGGACGTGCGCAGGGAGATCCGCAGCTGCGCCAGTTCGCCGACGACGCCGGGCTGGGCGAGCTGCCGGGCGCGGAGGGCGGTGTCCTCGACGCTCCTGCGGGCCTGGGCGACCGTGCGGTCCACGCCGCGCTTGGCCGCCTTCACCGCCTTGACGGTCACCCACACCCCGGCCAGCACGAACAGCACGAAGAGCAGTCCGAGGATGGCGGCAACGGCTTCCATGGGCTCTCCCCAGACATGGTCGGCGGCGCCGGTCCTCGCCCGCGCCCTGTATCTCCACCGTAAACGGCTCGGGCAGGCTGCGGGTTCCTGACGAACCCCCAACCTGCCCGTAGGGGAAACCACCTATGTCCTGCCTGGAGCCCGCACCGGACCGGCGCCGGCGCCCGCCGGAGCACCCTCCGAAGTCCCGAGCTCAAGCCGCCCGACACACCCCGGCCCGGCCACCGGCACTGCCGCCCCAGGTGCCCGGAACCGGTCCGTCCGGGCACCCGCGGCGACCGGCGACTACGCAGGGACGATGTTCACCAGCTTGGGCGCCCGGACGATCACCTTCCGGATTCCCGCGCCGTTCAGCGCCGCGACCACCGCCGGCTCGGCCAGCGCCGTCGCCTCCAGCTCCGCCTCGGAGATCGAGGGAGCGACCTCCAGACGGGCCTTGACCTTGCCCTTGATCTGGACGACGCAGGTCACGGTCTCGTCCACGACGTACGCCGGGTCGGCGACCGGGAAGTCCGCGTGCACGACGGTGGTGGTGTGGCCCAGCTTGCGCCACAGCTCCTCGGCGATGTGCGGGGCCAGCGGGGCGACCAGCAGGACCAGCTGCTCCGCGACCGTGCGGGGGATCGGGCCGCCCGTCTTGGTCAGGTGGTTGTTCAGCTCGGTCACCTTGGCGATGGCGGTGTTGAAACGCAGGTTCGCCATGTCCTGGGTGACGCCGTCGATGGCCTTGTGCAGGGCACGCAGGGTGGCCTCGTCGGGCTCGGTGTCGACGACGGTCACCTCGCCGCCGGCCTCGTCCACGACGTTGCGCCACAGGCGCTGCAGCAGGCGGTACTGGCCGACGACGGCGCGGGTGTCCCACGGGCGCGAGACGTCCAGCGGGCCCATCGCCATCTCGTACAGGCGCAGGGTGTCCGCGCCGTACTCGGCGCAGATCTCGTCCGGGGTGACGGCGTTCTTCAGGGACTTGCCCATCTTGCCCAGCAGCCGGGAGACCTTGCCGCCCTCGTAGTAGAAGACGCCGCCCTCGTGCTCCTCGACCTCCGCCGCGGGGACGGCGATTCCGCGGGCGTCCCGGTAGACGTAGGCCTGGATCATGCCCTGGTTGTACAGCTTGTGGAACGGCTCGGCGGACGAGACGTGCCCCAGGTCGAACAGGACCTTGGACCAGAAGCGGGCGTACAGCAGGTGCAGCACGGCGTGCTCGGCGCCGCCCACGTACAGGTCGACGCCGCCGTGCGGCTGGCCCTCGCGCGGCCCCATCCAGTACTGCTCGACGTCCGGGTCGACCAGCTTGTCGGGGTTGCTCGGGTCCAGGTAGCGCATCTCGTACCAGCACGAACCCGCCCAGTTGGGCATGGTGTTGGTCTCGCGGCGGTAGCGCTTGACGCCGTCGCCCAGGTCCAGCTCGACGTTGACCCAGTCCTCGTTGCGGGACAGCGGGGTCTCCGGCTGGGTGTCGGCGTCGTCGGCGTCGAAGGTGCGGGGCGAGTAGTCCTCGACCTCGGGCAGCTCCAGCGGCAGCATCGACTCGGGCAGCGCGTGCGCCACGCCGTCCTCGTCGTAGACGATCGGGAACGGCTCGCCCCAGTAGCGCTGCCGGCTGAACAGCCAGTCGCGCAGCCGGAAGTTGACGGTGCCCTCGCCGATGCCCTGGGCGGCCAGCCACTCGGTGATCTTCGCCTTGGCCTCGGTGACGCCCAGGCCGTCCAGCGAGATCGTGCCGCCGGACGAGTTGATGATCTTCGCGTCGTACGAGGCGAAGGCGTCGTCCCAGGTGGACGGGTCGGTGCCGCGGCCGTCCGACGGCTCGACGACACAGCGCATCGGCAGCTCGAAGGCGCGGGCGAAGGCGAAGTCGCGGGTGTCGTGCGCGGGGACGGCCATGATCGCGCCGGTGCCGTAGCCCATCAGGACGTAGTCGGCGATGAAGACCGGGACCTGCTCGCCGCTGACCGGGTTGGTGGCGTAGACGCCGGTGAAGACGCCGGTCTTGTCCTTGGCCTCGGCCTGCCGCTCGACGTCCGACTTGGACGCGGCCTGCTTGCGGTACGCGGCGACGGCCTCGGCCGGGGTCGCGTGGCCGCCGGTCCACACGTCGTGGGTGCCCTCGGGCCAGGCGTCCGGAACGATGGAGCCGGCCCCGTTGTCGGCGCCCGCGATCAGCGGGTGCTCGGGGGCCAGCACCATGTACGTCGCGCCGAACAGGGTGTCCTGACGGGTGGTGAAGACGGTGATCTTCTCGTCGCCCACCGGGAAGTCGACCCGGGCGCCCTCCGAGCGGCCGATCCAGTTGCGCTGCTGCAGCTTGATGGCCTCCGGCCAGTCCAGCTGGTCCAGGTCCCTCAGCAGCCGGTCGGCGTAGGCGGTGATGCGCATGTTCCACTGGCGCAGCTTGGCCTTGAAGACGGGGTAGTTGCCGCGCTCGGAGCGGCCCTCGGCGGTGACCTCCTCGTTGGCCAGCACCGTGCCCAGACCGGGGCACCAGTTGACCGGCGCGTCCGAGGCGTACGCCAGGCGGTACTCACCCAGGATGTTGGCGCGCTCGATGGGGCTCAGACCGGCCCAGGGGCGGCCGTCGGGGGTCGGGCGGGTGCCGGCCTCGAACTGGGCGACCAGGGTGTCGATCGGGCGGGCAGCGTCCGCCTCCGGGTCGTACCAGGAGTTGAAGATCTGCAGGAAGATCCACTGGGTCCACTTGTAGTACGCCGGGTCGATCGTCTCGATCGAGCGGCGCGGGTCGTGGCCCAGGCCCAGCCGGCGCAGCTGGCGCCGCATGTTCACGATGTTGGCCTCGGTGGAGACCCGCGGGTGCGTGCCGGTCTGGACGGCGTACTGCTCGGCGGGCAGGCCGAAGGCGTCGAAGCCCAGGGTGTGCAGGACGTTGTGGCCCGTCATCCGCTGGTAGCGGGCGTACACGTCGGTGGCGATGAAGCCCAGGGGGTGGCCCACGTGCAGGCCGGCGCCCGACGGGTAGGGAAACATGTCCATGATGAACTTCTTGGGGCGGGCCACCGCGGTGGGGTCGCCGGCCAGGTCGCCCTTCGGGTTCGGGGCCGCGTAGGTCCCCTCCGCCTCCCAGAAGTCCTGCCAGTGCGCCTCGATGTCGGCGGCCAGCGCGGCCGTATAGCGGTGCGGCGCTGCCACCTCGGCAGCGTTGGTCGTCTCGCTCATCGTCCTCAAAGCTCCATCGATCGTCTCTGCCTGCGGAAACGCGCCTCGTCCCCGGCACCCGCCGGAAACAAAAAGACCCCTCGCACAGGAGGGGAAGCCGCGCCGATTCCGACGGGATCTGTCATCCGTCGGTACTGATCAGCGCGGCCCGCTAAGCAGAAGGCGTACGGCACGCATGGCGTCAGGGTACCGCAGGGCGTACGGGGCCCGCGCTGAGGATTACCCCCACACGGGCCCCGTCCCCCGTTACCCCTCGCTCCTGCCGCCGCTCCACCGGGGCACGGGCGGTGCGGGGAGGCGGTGCCGTGCCCCGGTGGCCATCAGGGGCGGTAGGAGGTCACATAGCCGGCGCCCGGGCTGCCCACGCCGGTGACGTCGTCGTAGCCGACGCCCGCGTGCAGGGAGCTGTCCTTGCCCAGGCTGCGCAGCGAGGTCGTGGTGCCCTTGGCGTCGTCGGTGCCGTTGACGTAGTCCACCCGGACCACGGCCAGGTCCCGGCCGGCACCCAGCGGGTGGTCGGTGACGTCGTGGTAGGCGGCGGTGCCGTAGCGCTGGTAGATGGCGGGGTTGGCGAAGCCGATGGCGACGCCGTGCCGGGCCTGCTGTGCCAGCGCCTGGACGCCCGCGATCACCGGCGCGGCCAGGGAGGTGCCGCCGATGCGGTACTCGTCGTAGCCGAGCGAGCCGTCCGGCAGGGTCTGGGTCTGGCCGACCAGGAACCCGGTGTTGGGGTCGGCGACCGCCGCGATGTCCGGCACGGTGCGCATGGCGCCCTTGAGGGCCACGTTCGAGAGCGCGTCCGGGACGACTCCGCGCTGGTAGAAGGGCTGCGGGACGGTCTTGCTGGTGCCGCCGCCGGCGCCTCCGTTGAAGGTGCCGGGGAAGCCGGCCCAACTACTGCCGTCCTTGGACAGGACCGCCTTCTGGGTGCCCCAGCCGGTCTCCCACTGGTAGGCGTCGTGCTTGCCGACGGCCAGGGAGGTGCCGCCGACCGCGGTCACCCATGCCGAGTTCGCGGGGGTGTCGACCTGTTTGGTGCCGGTGTTGGCGACCTCGTCACCGTTGTCACCGGAGGAGAAGTAGAAGCCGATGCCCTGTACGGCGCCCTGCTGGAAGATCTGGTCGTAGGCGGCGGCCACGTCCGGGGTCTCGTTCGCCTCGATGTCGCCCCAGGAGTTGGAGACGATGTCCGCGAGGTGCCCGTCGACGATCTTGCCGAGCGAGTCGAGCAGATCGTCGTCCATGCAGGACGCGCCGCCGACGTAGACGATGTCGGAGTCGGGGGCGACGGCGTGCACGGCCTCGACGTCGAGGGTCTCCTCTCCGTACCAGCCGGCCGCGCCGCACTCCTCGATGTGCGTGTAGTCCTTGGGCAGCACCTGGGAGATCTGGCCGCTGCGGTAACGGGGGTCGCCGTTGCGGGCGGCGTACCGGGCCGCGTCCTGGGTGATGGTCGGCGAGGCGTACGCGTCGGTGATCGCGACGGTGACGCCCTTGCCGGTCCACTTCTTCGCCCCGTAGGCGGCGCGCAGCTGCTTGCCCGTGTAGCCCTTGATCGCGTACGGCGCCCTGCTCCCGTAGGCGGGCGGCAGCTTCTTGGCGGTCCTGGAGCCGTAGTACGAGGAGAACGGCCCCGAGTTGCGGAAGACGCCCTCCGGCGGAGGCAGTTCGCCGGAGCGGTGCTTGGCGAGCTTGGGCGCGTTGTCCAGGCCGGTGACGGTCAGCACCGCGCCGGCCAGCGAGGCGGGCGCGGAGGCCGTGGTGGACGGCGCGTGGTAAGTGTGCCCGGCCTTGCGGTAGTTGTGCAGGTCGGTGGCGAAGGCGCGCTCGGCGGCGGCCGCGTCGCCCTTGACCGCCAGGTAGCGGTTGGTGGTGCCGGTGACCTTCAGGCCGGACCCTTCCAGCCAGTCGGTCACCTTGGCTATCTGGTCGTGCGTCGCGGCGTAGCGGGCGCGCACCTGGGCGGGGCTCAGATACTTCCCGTACGCGGCGGAGTGCGGGTCGGACACGGCCCTGGCGTAGTCCGCGAGGCCCTTGGCGTCGCGGCCGGCCAGGTAGACGCGGGCGCTGACGGCCGTGGCGGCGGCGGTGGCGCCCTGGTCGGCCTGCCGGGTGGCCCACAGGGGCTTGGTGCCCTGCAGCGCGTGCCGGCCGTCGTCGTGGCCCGCGGCGTCGGCGGCGGGCGCACCGAGCGCGAGCGTGCCGGCGACCAGCGGCAGCGCCGCCGCCCAGGCCAGACGGGCGCGGGCACGCGGCGATCTGGTGCGGGTCGATCTCATGTAACCCCCTGTGTGGCGATGCGGTGCGCCGTGGGGTGACTGCGCCGGTGCGGCGGTGCGGCACCTCACGAGCGGTGAATGCGCGGGATGTGACGCTCACGCGGTTCGCCACTCTTTCGGTGAACCGTTCATGTCAGGGGCATGCGATCACCAAGAAGCGCCCAAGGAACGGCAAGGACCGGTCAGGAAGAGGTGCGGAAACCCATGCTCAACTCACCGCGAAGGGCGGGGCGGTGACCGGATATCAGCGTCGCCCCCAACGGGCTTTGCCAAGGCGGGCCCCGGCAACCGGCCCCCCGGCAGGACGGCACCGCCATCCGATACGCACAACAGAGCAGGCCGTCCGCGATGGACGGCCTGCTCTGTATTTGTGGAGCTAAGGAGAATTGAACTCCTGACCTCCTGCATGCCATGCAGGCGCTCTACCAACTGAGCTATAGCCCCAGGTCTTGTCTCCGCCCGGTTCCCCGCTGCGGCATCGCCTACATTACACGGACCTCCCCGCCTTCTGCCAAATCGCCTACCCGTCACCCGGCCGCCACCCCTTGGACGAGGCCCTTCGGTCCGCAGCGACCTCGCGGGCCCCTCGGCGGGACGCGCGGTACTGTCGGCACTACGTGCCCGATTCGTCCTGGGGGAGCCGTACGCCGTGACCGCGCTGGAGCTGGAACAGTCCACCGACCCCGGCGGCCCGGCCACCGACAGGGGCTTCATACGCCGGCACCCGACCCTCGTGGCGGCCCTCGCCTGCCTGGTCTCGTTCACCGCCTTCTGGATCGCACAGCGCCTCGCGCACGTGACGATGATCGACCTGATGGTCTACCGCGCCGAGGGGGACACCGTCCGCGCCGGCGGGTCCCTCTACGACATGGTGGCGACCTCGGCTCGGCTGCCCAACACCTACCCGCCCTTCGCGGCGCTGCTGTTCACCCCGCTCACGCTCCTCGGCGTCCCGGAGATGCGCACCCTCGCCACCGCCGGCAACCTCCTGCTGCTCGTCGCCGTCGTCCACCTCTCGTTGCGCCTGGCCGGCCGGCCCCGGCGCCTCCCTGCGCCCGCCGCGACCCTGGCCGTCTCCGCGCTGCTGGTGTGGTGCGAGCCGGTGTGGACGACGCTGCGCTACGGGCAGATCAACCTGCTGCTCGCCGCGCTGGTCCTGTGGGACCTGACCCGTAAGGACACCAACCGGCTCGCGGGCGTCGGCATCGGCATCGCGGCCGGCATCAAGCTGACGCCTGCGCTGTTCGCGGTGGCCCTCGCGCTGGCCGGCGCCCTGCGGGCCGCCCGGCTGGTGCGCTCCGGCGCGGGGGTCCGCGCCGCCTGGAACCCCTGGCTGCGGCAGGCCGCCGTGGCCACCGCCACCTTCCTCGCCACCGCCGTCCTGTCGGCCCTGGCCCTGCCGCGCGACGCGCACCGCTTCTGGACCGAGATCGTCTTCGCCGCCGACCGGGTCGGCGAGGTGGAGATCACCGCGAACCAGTCGCTGCGCGGCGCCCTCGCCCGGCTGCTGCACACCCACGACCCCGGCGCCGCCTGGATCGTTCTCGCGGGCCTGACCGCGCTCCTGGGCCTGGCGCTGGCGGCCGGGTCACTGGTGCGCGGGGAGCGCGCCTGGGCGGCCGCGGCCTGCGCGGCCACCGCCCTCCTGGTCAGTCCGATCTCCTGGTCCCACCACTGGGTGTGGTGCGTACCGACGCTGATCCTGTGCGGCTCCGAGGCGCTGCGCCGTACGGGCACCGCCGCCCGCCGCTGGTGGACGGCGGCGATCGCGCTGGGCCTGCTGTTCGGCTCGTTCGCTCTGTGGTGGGTGCCACACCGCTGGAACCACCACCAGGAACTGCACCAAAACGGCGTCCAGATGCTGCTCTCCGGTGTCTATCCGATCGCCGGGCTGGCCGTGCTGGCGCTCACCGGTGCGCGGCTGTGGCGGCGGTCCGGCGGGCGGACGCGGCTCCGCGGCGGGGCCGGACCGGCCGAGACCGCCGACGACGGGATCTGAACCGCTCGTCGCCGGTGAACCGCCCTGCGGTGCCCGGGAATTGAGCCGGGGCCCGTCGCGATCGGCGGACGCGGCCGCGCTCAGGCCGTCGCGAACGAATAGAACCGTTTCAGCGTGCAGTGCTCGTCCAGCAGCCGCCCGTAGATCGGCTCCCCGTCGAGCTCCCGGTACGTCTCGATCGGATCGCCCTTTATGACCAGGGCACGGGCGCATTCCTCGCACCAGTACTGGTAGTCGGTGTTGACGGGTTCCATGTCGCGGACGATCGGCGTACCGCTGCCGCACCAGTCACATTTCCTGCTGTGGGCGCCCATCCATCAGCTCCAACTGTGGCCGCAGGCCGTACAGACGAAGGAAATGCCTCCGTTGTCGCCCAGCACCTGCGCCACATGGGACGAGCCGCACGAAGGGCACTGCAGGGCGCAACCGGCTCTCGGGCCGCACACGGACGCCGGACCGTCAACGGGGCAGGTGAAGCGGAGCGCGTATTCCGGCAGCCAGTCGTAGCCCTGTGCCTCGGCGACTTCGAGCAGGTCGTTGACCTCCTCGAGGATGCTCGTGGGCATCGCGATCTCTCCTCCCCTGCCGGCGCCGTCCGATTCTGCCACGGACCGCCGACCGGGTCAGGCCCGACTTCACGTCACGCCCGCGCCGGCGGCCGCCCGTACAACGCGAAGATCCCGCCTCCTGAGGGAGACGGGATCATCCGGGTTGTGGAGCTAAGGAGAATTGAACTCCTGACCTCCTGCATGCCATGCAGGCGCTCTACCAACTGAGCTATAGCCCCGGGTCTTGTTCCGCTCCTCCGGGTTTCCCCCGGCGGCGCCGCGAACAAGAAGAACTTTAGCCTGCGACCTGCCCAGATGTGAAATCCGGTCGGCCGGGGCCGCTCCGCGGGGCTCAGTCGTCGTCGCCGAGCACCGGTTCCGGCAGGGTGCCGGCGTTGTGCTCCAACAGGCGCCAGCCGCGCGCGCCCTCACCCAGCACGGACCAGCAGCAGTTCGACAGACCGCCCAGACCCTCCCAGTGGTGGGCGTCCAGGCCGAGCAGGCGCCCGATGGTGGTGCGGATCGTGCCGCCGTGGCTGACGACGACCAGGGTGCCGTTCTCGGGCAGCTTCCCGGCGTGGTTGAGCACGACGGGGGCGGCCCGGTCGGCGACCTCGGTCTCCAGTTCGCCGCCGCCGCGCCGCACCGGCTCACCGCGCTTCCAGGCGGTGTACTGCTCGCCGTACTGCGCGAGGATCTCGTCGTGCGTCAGGCCCTGCCAGGCGCCCGCGTAGGTCTCCCGGAGGGCGGCGTCGTGCGTCACCTCGAGGCGGGTCAGGGCGGCCAGCTCGTCCGCCGTGGCCGCCGCCCGCTGGAGGTCGGAGGCGATGATGGCGTCCGGCCCGAGCGCCGCGAGCAGCCGGGCCGCGCGCCGCGCCTGGGCACGGCCCGCCTCGGTCAGCTCGATGTCCGTCGAGCCCTGGAAGCGGCGCTCCAGATTCCAGGCGGTCTGGCCGTGGCGCCACAGGACGATGCGGCGGCCCGGCGGCCTCTTCGTGCCGTTCAGAGCAGCTCTCCGTCCTGCTGGCCGGCCGTGGCCTCGGCGTGCGCGGCGGCCTTGCCCCGGGTGGCCTTGGCCTCCTCGGGAAGGTCGATCTCGGGGCAGTCCTTCCACAGCCGCTCGAGCGCGTAGAACACGCGCTCCTCGCTGTGCTGGATGTGCACGACGATGTCGACGTAGTCGAGCAGCACCCAGCGGGCCTCGCGGTCGCCCTCGCGGCGGACCGGCTTGGCGCCGAGCTCCTTGCTCAGGCGCTCCTCGATCTCGTCGACGATCGACTTGACCTGGCGGTCGCTGGGTGCCGAGGCCAGCAGGAAGGCGTCGGTGATCGAGAGGACGTCACTGACGTCGTAGGCGATGATGTCGTGCGCGAGCTTGTCGGCGGCTGCCTGGGCGGCGGCGTTGATGAGCTCGATGGAACGGTCCGTGGCGGTCACAAGCGGCTTTCCGGGTCGAGGGCGGCGTCTCCGGCCGGGCAGGGAAGCGGGGCGCTCGGCTGAGCCACGGCGCGGGCCGCAGTCCCCATGGCAACCGGATCAGCGGTCAGGTACCCCTCAAGGGTCTCACGGACCGCCGACACCCCCGCCAGAGTTTTCGAACCCGTCGACCGGATTCGCTGTTCTGGCAGGTCAGAGCCGTGGTAGGAGGTGCCCGGCCCCGCTGCGGGGGCCGGGCGTCCCGCTCGTCAGCCCTTGTAGTCCCGCCCCAGCACCACGGCGATGTCGACGTTCGAGGCGACCTTGCCCTGCTTGACCGCGCTCGCCGGCAGCCCCAGCGTCTTGGCGACCTCCGTGGCCTTCGCCTTCTGGGCGGCGTCCGCGTAGGCGACCTGGGAGGTGGCCCTGGCCACACCGTCGGTGCCGTCGTCGACGAAGCCGTAGCCGCCGTTGAGCAGGGCGACCTGCGCCTTGCCCGTGGCCGCCTTGGCGCCGGTGGCGTTGCGGACCCCCACCCGGGCGGTCGCGTCGGGGGCGGTCTTCTTGACCGTGCCGCCGAGCACGTCCTTGACCACGTTCGCCGCGGTGGCCGGGCTGAGCGTGCCGTTCGCCTGTACGGGCAGCAGGGTCGTTCGGTACGCGCCGGTCTTGGCCAGCTCCGCCCGCTGCGCCAGCGAACTGCCCAGCTGGGCCTCGGTCAGCGGCGGGTCGAGCACCTGCAGCAGCGCCTTGACGGTGGCGGTGGCCCCGTCGGCGTCGCTGGAGACCTTCTTCAAGGTCGCCTGCACGACCTGCCCGAACCGCTGGAGCTGCTTGACCTGGGTCTCGCCCGGCGCCTGGTAGGTGGCGTAGGCGACGGCCGCCTGGCCGTTGAGGTCCCGGGCGCTGCCCTGCTTGACCACCGGGGAGGCGCCCTTCTTGGCGCCGGGAACGGTGGTGTCGGTGTCGAGGGTGATCCCGCCGACCGTCTCGACGAGGTTCTCCAGGTACGGGGTGTCCAGCCGCCAGGTGGCCTTCAGGTCGGCGCCCAGGAGGCTGTTGAGGGACTCCCGGGTCGGCTCGGAGCCGTCGTCCTTGACGGACTTGCCGAGCGTCGTGGCGCTGCCGTCGTCCTTGGGGACGACGAGGCTGTTGGGCAGCAGGACGGTGGTGCCCTTGTGGGTGGTCTCGTTGTCGACGAGCAGGGCCGTGGAGCTCCTGCCGGACGTGGTGTCCCGCAGATGGACCACGAGCACGTCGCGCTTCTGGCCGCCGGCCGCGGCCGCCTTGCCGGTGTCCGGGCCGGACAGGCCCGGCAGCTTGCCCGCCCACCACAGATAGCCGGCGCCGCCGGCGAGCAGCAGGGCCAGCACGACGGACAGCGCGACGAGCCGGCTGCGTCCGCGCCGCTTGGCCTCCTCGCGCCGCTCGGTGCGGCTCTCGGTGAACTTCAGCCAGTCGATGACGTCTTCGGAGTCCTCGTCCGGCTCCTCGATGAAGGAGAACTGCTCGGTGTGGTACTCCGGGCCGGCCGGGGACCCGCCCTGGGATCCGCCCGCCGCGGCCGGCTCCTCGCGGTCCGGCGACGGGGCGCGGCGCTGGGCGGGCGGCCGCGGCGGCTCGTCGTGGGAGAGCTGCTCGTAGGGCGAGGGCTGGGACTGCTGCGGGATCCACTCCTGCGACTGTTGCTGCTGCGGCCGGCCGTACGGGTCGTACTGCTGGGGGTAGCCGGGCTGGGCCTGCACCTGCCGGCCGTCGTACGGGTCGTAGCCGTACTCCGGCTGGGCCGCGTGGCCCGGCTGCTCCTGGTAGGACTGCTGGCCCTGGTGCCCTTGTTGCGCACCGTAGGGGTCGTAGCCCTCGTAGGCCGGCGGGGCGGGCTGCTGCTGCCCGTACGCGTCGTAGTGCTGCTCGTACGACGGCTGTGCGGCGTCGCGGTAGACCGGCTGCCCGTAGGCGTCGTAGGTGTAGCCCGGCTGCCCCTGCTGGTCGCGGGCATACGGGTCATGGGCATACGGGTCCTGCGGCCCGTACGGATCTGGTCGGTCGCTCACCGGTGCCCCTTTCCGTCAGCCCCGTCAGCGGTCGTTGCGGTACAGCTGTTTTTTGTCGATGTAGCGCACCACACCGTCCGGCACCAGATACCAGACCGGATCCCCCTGGGCCACGCGCGCCCGGCAGTCGGTCGAGGAGATGGCCAGCGCGGGCACCTCGACCAAGGACACCGCTCCCTCGGGCAGCCCGGGGTCCGCGAGGACGTGGCCGGGCCTGGTCACCCCGATGAAGTGGGCGAGTGAGACCAGCTCCGCGGCATCGTGCCAGGTGAGGATCTGGCTGAGCGCGTCGGCGCCGGTGATGAAGAACAGATCCGCGTCGCGGTGTTCGGCACGCAGATCACGCAGCGTGTCTATCGTGTACGTCTTGCCGCCGCGGTCGATGTCGATACGGCTGACGGAGAACTGCGGGTTCGAGGCGGTCGCGATGACCGTCATCAGATAGCGGTCCTCGGCCGGGGACACCGTCTTGTGGCTCTTCTGCCACGGCTGCCCCGTGGGCACGAAGATGACCTCGTCGAGGTGGAACTGGCTGGCCACCTCGCTGGCGGCGACCAGGTGTCCGTGATGGATCGGGTCGAACGTCCCGCCCATCACTCCGAGTCGCCGCTTCACGGGCCCTGTGTGCTCTCCCATGCGTGCAGACCCTACTGGGCGGCGCGCGATGCCGGGGGCCGGGTGCCGTCGACTCAGCGGTCCCGGTTGAAGCGGGTGGTGATCCAGAGCAGGAGGAGCAGGATAAACAGGGCGCCGCCGCCGGTCAGATACGGGCTGAGGCTGGCGTGACCGCCACCCGCGTGCTCGCCTTCGGCGAGGGAGACCAGGGACTGTGCGGTGGTGTGCAGGCTCATCGTCGGCAGGACCAATCCGGGCTGGGGGTCGGGCAGAGACTTCCACCACATCGTAAGCGGCGGCTCACCGCAGGCTCACGGCGACTCCGCCCGGACACCTCCGAAGGGGTCCGGGCGAACGGGCGGGGTCAGTCCCGGCCGTAACCGCGCAGCAGGATCCAGGCGAGCAGGGCGGCGCCGAGCACGCCGGCGATGATCACGGTGCGCAGGATCCAGCCGGGGCCGACGTCGTGGGCGGTCTCCTGGGCGGCGGCGAGCAGCACGCTCGGATGCGGCATGACGATGCGCTCCCTCGGGTACCGGCCCGTGGGTCGTTTGTCCGGGCCTGTGCGGTCAGTGGTGCGATCGTCAGCGTACGCCCGAGCATCCAATCGGTTGTCAGTGGCGTCCTCTAGTCTGAGACACACGCAGTCGAACAGGGGGAGGCCCCAATGACGGAGAGCCCAGGCGGCAGCGAGCACGTACCGAGCCGGGACCGGCGGCGATTCCCCGGAATCTCCTCCCGGTCGTACGAGCACCCGGCGGACCGTTCGGCGCTGGTCGCGCTGCGCAAGCTGAGCGGGTTCGACACCGTCTTCAAGACGCTCAGCGGCCTGCTGCCGGAGCGCAGCCTCCGGCTGCTGTTCCTGTCGGACTCGGTCCGGGTCAGCGACCAGCAGTTCACGCACCTCAACGACATGCTGCGCGATGCCTGCTACATCCTGGACCTGGAGAAGGTCCCGCCGATGTACGTCAATCAGGACCCGCAGCCCAACGCCATGTGCATCGGCCTCGACGAGCCGATCATCGTGGTGACGACCGGTCTGGTCGAGCTGCTCGACGAGGAGGAGATGCGGGCGGTCATCGGCCACGAGGTCGGCCACGCGCTGTCCGGGCACGCCGTCTACCGCACGATCCTGCTGTTCCTGACGAATCTGGCGATGAAGGTCGCCTGGATCCCGCTGGGCAACGTCGCGATCATGGCGATCGTGACGGCGCTGCGCGAGTGGTTCCGCAAGTCGGAGCTGTCCGCGGACCGCGCCGGCCTGCTGGTCGGACAGGATCTGCAGGCCTCGATGCGCGGCCTGATGAAGCTGGCGGGCGGCAATCATCTGCACGAGATGAATGTGGACGCCTTCCTCAAGCAGGCCGACGAGTACGAGTCCGGCGGCGATCTGCGCGACTCCGTGCTGAAGATCCTCAACCTGCTGCCGCGCAGCCACCCGTTCACGACCGTGCGGGCGGCCGAGCTCAAGAAGTGGGCGGCCAGCCGCGACTACCAGCGGATCATGGACGGCCACTACCCCCGTCGGGACGAGGACAAGGACACCTCCGTCTCCGACTCCTTCCGGGACTCCGCGGCGCACTACGCCGATTCGGTGCGCAACAGCAAGGACCCGCTGATGGGCCTGGTCCGCGATATCGCGGGCGGTGCGGGCGATTTGGGCGGCAAGCTGCGGGACACGGTCTTCCGCGGCGGCCAGCGTCCCGGCACCTCGGGCGGCGCGAACGGCTCCGGTGGCACGGGCGGCTCGGACGACTCCTGAGGGACCGGACGGCGGACGAGCCGGCGGGTCCGCCGGCGGACCGGACGCCCGACGGTCCGCCGGGCGGACCGGCTAGCGGATCGGATGGCTCGGCTTCGGCTGGGCGGCGGGCGCCAGCTCACCGCAGAGCGAGGGGTTGGCCCGGTCCCTGGCGTAGGGGTCGGTGCCCGCGGGCCGGTCATGGCCGGCGTGCTGTCCCGCGAACAGCGGGCGCAGCGCGTCGGCCGGCTGCGAGGAACAGGCCAGCGGCCCGGCCTGCAGACTGCTCTGCAGCAGCTCCAGGCGGTGGTCGGCCAGATCCTCGCGCCCGACCCGGAAGTGCATCTCACGCCGTACGGTGACCAGCGAGGCGGCGCCCGCGGTGGCCTTGCCGACCTCCGCTCCGGCCGGCTTCTGCGGCGCGCCGGGGGCGGGCCGCACGGCATAGACGAAGGTGTAGTCGGCGGTCACGACGAGCGCGTCCGGGCTCAACTCCGCGGCGGAGAGGGTGCCGTTGACCCGTACGTCCCGGTCGGCGAGCCGGGTGACGTCGGGGTCGAAGCGGACCAGCCAACCGGTCGCGGCGTAGCGGCCGTTGTCGTCGGGGTGCGCCAGGCTCCGGTCGAACTGGTCGAGTTGCCCGGTGTCGAGCAGCAGCCGCACCGGTCGCACGGAGCCGCCGGTGAGGGTGGCCGGGTCCAGCGACGACTGGACGATGTAGTCCTTGGCGATGCTCAGGGCCGAGATGATCTGGCCGTCGGAGAAGTGCTCGGTGCGGGCGACGGGGGGAAGGTTCACGCCCGCGGCGCCGATCTTGTAGTCGGCCGCGGGGCTGTGCGCGAAGAGGTCCTCGGGCGTCGCGCCCGGTACCTCCCCGCTCGGCGCGAGCGGGACGACGGAGGAGCGCAGCGGCTGCACCCGGGACTGCTCCGGGGTCTTGTACGGGTGCCGGATGCCCATGTAGACGGCGGTGCCGAAGGCGAGCACGATCAGCAGCACCAGCAGGATGGCCTGCCGCGAGCCGCCCAGCCGCATCCAGGCATGCCGGGTCTTCACGGCCGGTGAATGATGCTCACCCAGCCGCTCGTCCGCCGAGAACTCCTGCAGTCGGGCAGCCCGCACGAACGATTCGTCGAAGACAACGGATCGGTATTCGTCCTCACCGCCTCCCGAGGCGCCGTTGGGCGTCCCTTCGGGAGGGTCACCAGGCCCGGTCATACAACAAGGGTAGGTCTGCCGGGGCGAAGGTAAACGCCGGGGCGCCGGGCAACTTCAGCGGAAGGTTCCGTTTCGGGGACCCGTATCGCGGGAAGGGTGTCCGGCCGTCACTGCGGCCTGGGCACCGCCGAGAACGACGGGCGCGCCGGCCCCACGGACGGCAGCGACGGCAGGCCGGGCCGCGCCGTACGGACGCCGTCCGCGTCGCTCGTGGCCGGGAGGTCCACCCCACTGGTCGTGGGCGCCGGAGCCGGGCTCTGGTTCCGTCCGGAGGCGCCCCGGTAGACGGCGCTGAAGGCCAGGGCGACGAGCCCGATGCCCATCACGACGGCCAGCACCCAGGCGACCGGGCGGTGCCAGCGGGTGCTGCCACGGTAGGGGCGCAGCGACCCCCCGTAGGGGCCGTAGGGGTGGTGGTCGGCGTAGCCGCCGTCGTCCTCGTACTCGTCGCCGTACGCGTCGTAGTCGTCGGCTCCCGGGCCTCGGCGCCCACGGCGGCCGCGGGCCGCGGCCTCGCCCGGATCGTCGCCGTCGGGACCGAAACCGGCTCCCGAACGGGCCGCCTCGGCCTCGGCGCGCGCCTCCGCGGCGGCCAGCATCCGCTCGACCGCGGAGGGCTCGTGGATCTGGGCGGACCGGACGAACTCCTCGTCGAAGACCACGGCAGCGAACTCCTCGTCCGCGCTTCCGTGGCTCCCGTGGTGGTGCTCGTCGGGCTCTTCGCCGTCCGGGAACGGCTTGCCCCCCACGTCGTCCGGCACCCGTCCAGGTTAGCCCCGGGCCGTCGTTTTGGGCAGGGATCGGCAGGGCGAACCCCCCACCGGAACACCGCAACCCACGACGGCTCCGCCCCGGCCCACCCGACGCACCAGCCCTAGCGGGTGTGCCCGTCCCCGGTGACGATGTACTTCGTGGACGTGAGCTCCGGCAGCCCCATGGGGCCGCGGGCGTGCAGCTTCTGGGTCGAGATCCCGATCTCCGCGCCGAAGCCGAACTGGCCGCCGTCGGTGAAGCGGGTGGAGGCGTTCACCGCGACGGTGGTGGAGTCCACCAACTGGGTGAACCGGCGGGCGGCGGCCTGCGAGGTGGTGACGATGGCCTCGGTGTGCCCGGAGGTCCAGCGCCGGATGTGCGCCACCGCCGCGTCCAGGTCGGGCACCACGGCGGCCGCGATGTCGTACGAGAGGTACTCCGTCGCCCAGTCCTCGTCCGTGGCGGGGGCGACCAGCCCGGGTCCGGCCTGCTGCCAGGCGGCGTCGCCGTGCACGATCACACCGGCCTCGGTCAGCGCCTCCAAGGCGCGCGGCAGGAACTTCTCGGCGATCCCGGCGTGCACCAGCACCGTCTCGGCGGCGTTGCAGACACTGGGCCGCTGGGCCTTGGAGTTGATCAGGATGTCGATCGCCATGTCGATGTCGGCGGCCTCGTCGACGTAGACATGGCAGTTGCCGGTGCCGGTCTCGATCACCGGGACGGTGGACTCCTCGACGACCGTACGGATCAGCGAGGCGCCACCGCGCGGGATCAGCACGTCGACCAGGCCGCGGGCGCGCATCAGCTCCCGCACCGACTCGCGGCTCTCCCCGGGCACCAACTGCACCGCGTCGGCGGGCAGCCCGGCGCTCCGCACGGCGTCGCGCAGGACGTCCACCAGGGCGCTGTTGGAGGCGTACGCGGAGGACGAGCCGCGCAGCAGGACGGCGTTGCCGGACTTCAGGCACAGCGCCGCGGCGTCGACCGTCACATTGGGCCGGGCCTCGTAGATGATCCCGATCACCCCGAGCGGGACCCGGACCTGGCGCAGGTCGAGACCGTTGGGCAGGGTCGAGCCGCGCACCACCTCGCCCACCGGGTCGGGCAGCGCCACGACCTGGCGGACGTCCGCGGCGATGGCCTCGATCCGCTCCGGGGTGAGGGTGAGCCGGTCCACGATCGACTCGGCGGTGCCGGCCTCCCGGGCCTTGGCGACGTCCTGGGCGTTGGCGGCGACGATCTCGTCGGTCCGCTCCACCAGGGCGTCGGCGATGGCGAGCAGGGCGGCATCGCGGGCCGTCCGCGGCAGCGGGGCCAGGACGGCGGCCGCCTCCCGCGCGCGGCGGGCGGTCTCGAGGACGGGGGAGCTCTGCGATGCGCTGCTGGTCATGCCGGAAAGCCTAGCGGGCGGGCCGGCCGCCGCCCGGGGGTATCTCACAGCGCGGGACGCCTCGCCCGGTGGTCAGTAGGGGTGGACGCCGACCGGTGAGGCCGGCGGCAGTCCGTACCCCTCGGCGATGCGCTGGTGGTAGGTCTCGCGGTCGATGACCTCCAGGCCGACGATCTCCCACGGCGGCAGCTTGGCTGTCGAGCGGTGCTCGCCCCACAGGCGCAGCGCGACCGCGGCGGCGTCGTGCAGATCACGGGCCTCCTCCCAGTAGCGGATCTCGGCGTGATCGTTGGCGTAGCGGCTGGTCAGCAGGAAGGGGTGGTCGTGGGCGAGCTGTTCCAGCCCCCGCCGGACCTCCTTGAGCGGAGCCTCGGCGCCCGAGACGCTGAGGGTGATGTGCCACAGCCGGGTGGCCTCGCGGCGCTCGCCCTCCGGGGCGGGCCGCGCCGTCCGGTTCCGCTCCGCCCGCTCGTCGTCGTCCGACCGGTCGCCGACCTCGCCGGTTTCGACGCTGGTCAGCGTCCGCTCCGCCGTCCCTCGGGGCAGTGCCCCCGGGCGCCCTCGTCTCACCCGCGGCCTCCTGTGATGCGCATCGCTCCGCCCTCGGGGGTGCGGAGCCGATTGGTGCGGTCGTCCTTCGGCGTGTGCGCTTGCACTCTGCGGGCGCCGTTCCCCTGCGGCGCCCCCACAACAAAGTTGACCAGCCCGCGGGCCGTCGCGGGGCCGTTTTCGCCAAGGTCTCCGCGGAAAGGCCGGTACGCGCTCCGCCTGGGGGCGGTGTCCGTGCCCCCGCGGCGGCGGTCGCACGGGCCGGGCGGCGTCAGTGGTGCAGCAGCACCAGGTCGTCGCGGTGCACGACCTCCCGCTCGTAGGCGGGGCCCAGCTCACGGGCGAGATCGCGGGTCGAACGTCCCATCAAACGGGGGATTTCCCTGGCGTCGAAATTGACGAGTCCGCGGGCCACCGCGCGGCCGTCGCCGTCCCGCAGCTCGACCGGGTCGCCGGCGGAGAACTCGCCCTCCACGGAGGCGATACCGGCCGGCAGCAGCGAGGAGTGCCGCTCGACGACGGCGCGCACCGCCCCGTCGTCGAGGACGAGGGCACCGCGCGGGGTGGAGGCGTGCGCGAGCCACAGCAGCCGGTCGGCGGAGCGCCGGCCGGTGCGCAGGAAGTGGGTGCCGGTCCGGCCGCCGGCCAGCGCGTCCGCGGCGTGCACGGCGGAGGTCAGGACCACCGGGATGCCGGCCGCGGCCGCGATCCGGGCCGCCTCGACCTTGGTGACCATGCCGCCGGTGCCGACGCCCGCCTTGCCCGCGCTGCCGATGGAGATGCCCTCCAGGTCCTTGGGCCCGCGCACCTCCGCTATCCGCGACGTGCCGGGGGTGGCCGGGTCGCCGTCGTAGAGGCCGTCCACGTCCGAGAGCAGGATCAGCAGGTCGGCACGGACGAGGTGGGCGACCAGCGCCGCCAGCCGGTCGTTGTCGCCGAAGCGGATCTCGTCGGTGGCGACCGTGTCGTTCTCGTTGACGATCGGCACGGCGCCCATGGCCAGCAGCTGGTCCAGGGTCCGGTAGGCGTTGCGGTAGTGGGCCCGGCGGCTGGTGTCGTCGGAGGTCAGCAGGACCTGCCCGACGCGGCGGCCGTAGCGGGCGAAGGACGCCGTGTAGCGGGCGACCAGCAGGCCCTGGCCGACGCTGGCGGCGGCCTGCTGGCGGGCCAGGTCGCGGGGCCGCCGGTCCAGGCCCAGGGGGGCCAGGCCGGCCGCGATCGCACCGGAGGAGACCAGCACGATCTCCTTGTCCTGGTGCTTGGCCAGGACGTCCACCAGCGCGTCCACGCGGTCCGCGTCCAGTCCCCCGGCGGCCGTGGTCAGCGACGACGAGCCGACCTTCACCACGATCCGGCGGGCGTCCGCCACGCCTTCGCGCCGGCCGCCACCCCCCTCGACCGTGGCCTTCCGGGCCGCCCCTTCGTCCATGCTCGCGCCTGCCACCCTGCGTACCCCTGTGCTTGCTGATACCGCCGCCGTACGGGTATTCCTGCTGGTGCCCGCGCGACGTCCCTACGGGCGCAATCTACGGCAGTACGGCCCCCGGGCGCGTGCCGATATCGCCTGGCGGACGCTCCGCGAGACGGCCGGGCGGACTCCGCCGCGGTTCGGGAGCGGGTACCGGGGCCGCACCGCCGCCGTGTGCGCCACCCCACAGGGTTTTTCGTTAGACGGACGCCGAGGCCAAGAGGTTGCGTTCGATTGGTCCGCTTTCGCGGTGATGAGAGCCACAGCAGATTGTCACCAAGGCCAACGAGGTCATACGGTCGGGTGTCCATCGGTCCCGTTTCGCCGCTCCGGCGGCGTCGCAGCGCGGGACCCGGCCGCCCCCCTCGGCCTCCCCCCTGACCTTCTTGCTGCCAGGAGCCCTCCCCCGTGCCTTCCGCCGGAATCGTTCCCCGCCGAGCCGTACAGCTCGCGGCCCTCTTCGCGATGATGATCGCGTTCATCGCCCAGCTGGTCGGTGCGCTGCTGCCCATCGTCCCGTTGTTCATCGCCGCGTCCGTGGTCAACCTGGGTCTGGACCTGGTCCTCCAGCACAAGCAGCCCGGCCTGCTGGCCGTGCTGGGCCGGATCCGGTTCGACGTCACGGTGCGCCAGTTGCTGCGCGACATGCTGATACTGGTCGGCCTGCTGCACATCGACGGCATCAACCCCCTTGAGGAGCAGGCGCCGCTCACCATCACGCTGCTGCTCTTCTACGGCACCCACTTCGTGTGCCAGGCGGTCGCGGTGCTGGTCCGCAGGACCCGCAGCCTGCCGTTCGTGACCCGCAACATCGACGCGAGCGCGCTGCGGCTGTGCGACGCCCCGCCGCGGATCCTCTCCCGCCAGACCGGCCGCCGGCTGCTGCGCTTCTCGGTCCCCACCACGGCCGGCATGATGCTCACCGCCATCACCACGGACGCCTACTGGGGCGGCATCGGCCTGGCCGTCTCCCTGGCGCTGTCGGCCGGCGGCACGCTCTACCTGGGCACCTGGCTGCTGCCCAAGAAGCGGGTGGCCGGTGAGCGGCAGGCGCTGGAGTGGCTGGACGACTGGCTGGCCGCGTACCAGCCGACGGTCGGCATGTACTTCTCCGGCGGCGCCTCCTCCGCCTACCAGGCCAACATGTGGCTGAGCACGCTGGCCTCCCTGGACGGCAACCCGATCATCGTGCTCCGCGAGCGCTTCATGGTGCAGAAGATCGACGCCACGGACGTACCGATCGTCTGCATCCCCAAGGTCGCCAACCTGATGCGCCTGGAGCACTCCACGCTCAAGGTGCTGCTGCACCCGGCGAACTCCGGCAAGACCTCGCAGATCCTGCGCATCCCGTCCATCAAGCACGCCTTCACCAACCACGGCGAGAGCGACAAGCTCTCCTCCTGCAACCCGTACGCGAAGGCGTACGACGAGGTGTGGGTGGCGGGCCCGGCGGCCCGCGACCGCTACCAGCTCGCCGACATCGGCGTCGAGGACAAGGACGTCGTCGAGGTCGGCCGCCCGCAGCTGGCCCCGATCCGGCCCTACGAGGGCGCCCCGGCCGGCCGACCGACCACCGTGCTGTACGCCCCGACCTGGGAGGGCTGGGACGGCAACCCGGGCAACACCTCGGTGATCCTGGCCGGCGAGAACATCGTCCGCGAGCTGCTCGCCGACGACGACGTGCGGCTGCTGTACAAGCCGCACCCGATGACCGGTTCCGTGGACCCGCGCGCGGGCGCCGCCAACATCCGCATCCAGGCGATGATCGAGGAGGCCAACGGCCGGCGCAGCGGCGCCCGGCCCGGCCCCGAGGCCGCCGCCGAGCTGGCCCGCCGTACCGAGGAGCTGACCGCGCTGACCACCTCGGCGTTCCGCAAGAGCGCGGACGAGCTGGAGCGGATGCGGCTGCAGGGCACCCCCGACGAGGGCCGCGCGGCCGCCGTGGAGGCCGCGGGCGCCGCCTGGGAGGAGGCGTACTGGAACTCCTTCCCCGAGTGGGAGCACCGCATCATCACCACCGCCCGCCCCGGCATCTTCGGCTGCTTCAACCAGGCGGACGTGCTGATCAGCGATGTCTCCAGCGTCGTCTCCGACTACCTGACCAGCGAGAAGCCGTACGCGGTCGCCAACACCTCGGGCATGGGCGAGGCCGACTTCCGGGCGAACTTCCCCACCGTGCGGGCGGCCACGATCCTCACCCCCGAGGCGGACGGGGTGAAGGCCCTGCTCGCCGCGGTCCGCAATCCGGAGCTGGACACCCTCGCGGCGGAGCGGGCCGAGCTCAAGGAGCACCTGCTGGGCCCGTCCGACCCGCCGTCCTCGGTCCGCTTCAACCAGGCGGCGCAGGCGCTGTGCGCGAAGGCCGACGAACGCCGCATCCGGATGGAGAGCCGGCTGTCCGGGATCCCCGGGCAGCGCTCGCAGGAGGACGTGGACGCCTCTGAGGCGGCCGAACGCGAGGCCAGCGGCGCCTCGGACGCCACCGCGGCCGTCTAGCCCTCAGCGGGCCGCCTGCGGCCTCGGCCGGCGCCCCAAAGCAAAGGGACAGGCCCCGGGAGGATCTCCTCCCGGGGCCTGTCCCTGTCGAGGGCACGGGCCACGGCGCCTAGAAGGGCCGGAAGCCCTTGAACTCCTCGGTGGCCTCGTCCCGCTCCGCGTCGCGGTCGCGGCGGCGGGTTGCGGCCGGACGCGGCGCGTCGAAGCGGTGGTCCTCACCACGGCGGCCCAGCATCTCCGCGCCGGCGGCCATGGTCGGCTCCCAGTCGAAGACGACGGCGTTGTCCTCGGGGCCGATCGCCACCCCGTCCATGGCCTTGGCGCCCGCCTTGAGCAGCGCGTCCTCGACGCCGAGGCGGTTGAGCCGGTCGGCCAGATAGCCGACCGCCTCGTCGTTGTTGAAGTCGGTCTGGCGCACCCAGCGCTCGGGCTTCTCGCCCCGTACGCGGAAGAAGCCCTCGCCCTCCTGCGTGATCGTGAAGCCCGCGTCGTCCACGGCCTTCGGCCGGATGACGATACGGGTGGCCTCCTGCACCGGCTTGGCGGCGCGGGCCTTGGCGACGATGTCGGCGAGGGCGTACGACAGTTCCTTGAGGCCCTGGTGGGCGACGGCCGAGACCTCGAAGACGCGGTAGCCGCGCTCCTCCAGGTCGGGCCGGATCATGTCGGCCAGGTCCTTGCCGTCGGGGATGTCCACCTTGTTGAGGACGACCACCCGCGGCCGGTTCTCCAGGCCGCCGTACTGGGTCAGCTCCTCCTCGATGACGTCGAGGTCGGAGAGCGGGTCGCGGTGCGACTCCAGGGTCGCGGTGTCCAGGACGTGCACCAGCACCTCGCAGCGCTCGACATGGCGCAGGAACTCCAGGCCCAGGCCCCTGCCCTGGCTGGCGCCCGGGATCAGGCCGGGGACGTCCGCGATCGTGTAGACCGTCGAGCCGGCCGTCACCACGCCGAGGTTGGGCACCAGCGTGGTGAAGGGGTAGTCGGCAATCTTCGGCTTGGCGGCGGAGAGCACCGAGATCAGCGACGACTTGCCCGCGCTCGGGTAGCCGACCAGCGCCACGTCGGCGACGGTCTTGAGCTCCAGCACGATGTCGCGGGCCTCGCCGGGCTCGCCCAGCAGCGCGAAGCCGGGGGCCTTGCGGCGGGCGGAGGCGAGCGCGGCGTTGCCGAGACCGCCGCGGCCGCCCTGGCCCGCGACGAAGGTGGTGCCCTGGCCGACCAGGTCGGCCAGGACCTCGCCGTTCTTGTCGAGCACGACCGTGCCGTCCGGCACCGGCAGGACGAGGTCCTTGCCGTTCTTGCCCTCGCGGTTGTCGCCGGCGCCGGGCTGGCCGTTGGTGGCCTTGCGGTGCGGGTGGTGGTGGTAGTCGAGGAGGGTGGTGACGTCCTGGTCGACGACCAGGATCACATCGCCGCCACGGCCGCCGTTGCCGCCGTCCGGGCCGCCGAGCGGCTTGAACTTCTCCCGGTGTACGGAGGCGCAGCCGTGGCCTCCGTTACCCGCGGCGACGTGCAGCTCGACGCGGTCCACGAAGGTGGTCATGGGTGGGTGCCTCCAGATAACTGCGGGAAAAAACGTCGCGGTACTCCGCGAATGTCTCTGTGGTAACACGCCAAGGGCGGACCGGCCTTCCCGCTCCTGCGGGAAAAGGCGGTCCGCCCTCGGAGTGATGCTCTGACGTGCGCTTACGTCCGGGCCGAAATTACTCGGCGACCGGGACGATGTTCACGACCTTGCGGCCACGGTGGGTGCCGAACTGCACCGCGCCGGACTGCAGGGCGAACAGCGTGTCGTCGCCACCGCGGCCGACGCCCGCGCCCGGGTGGAAGTGGGTGCCACGCTGGCGGACCAGGATCTCACCGGCGAGGACGGCCTGACCGCCGAAGCGCTTCACGCCGAGCCGCTGAGCATTGGAATCGCGACCGTTCCGAGTGGACGATGCGCCCTTCTTGTGTGCCATGTCTCCTCAGTCCCTTACTTCGCCGGAGCGTCGATGCCGGTGATCTTCAGCGCCGTGTGGAGCTGGCGGTGGCCGATCCGCTTCTTGTAACCGGTCTTGTTCTTGTACTTCTGGATCCGGATCTTGTTGCCCTTGTGGTGGTCCACGACCTCGCCCTGGACCTTCACGCCGGCCAGGACCCACGGGTCGCTGGTGACCGAGTCACCGTCGACGACCAGCAGCGTGGAGAGCTCGACGGTGTCGCCGACCTTGCTGGTGGAAATGCGGTCAACCTCGATGACGTCGCCAACAGCAACCTTCTGCTGGCGCCCGCCGGTGCGCACGATCGCGTACACGCGGAACTCTCTTTCGCTAGGAACGGATCCTCTGATGCCAGCCGCTCACACGGGCTCGGGACGGCCCGTGGAATCCGAGTGGACGAGCGGCCTCCCTCGGCGGACCGAGAGGTGTTTGCTCAGGGGTTTGGTGTCACAGACACCGACGGTCAAGATTACGGGGCCTTGACCAGAGGGTCAAACCGGCCCCCGGGCCGCTGACGGCCCGGGGCACGGTTTCGCCGCTCGGCCCTCCGCTTACGCCACGGAGGACTGCTCGGCGGCAGCGGTCTTCTTGGCCGCGGCCTTCTTCGTCGTCGCCTTCTTGGTGGCGGTCTTCTTCACCGTGGCCTTCTTGGCGGTGGTGGTCTTCTTCGCCGCCGCCTTCTTGGCCGTGGTCTTCTTCGCCGCGGTCTTCTTGGCGGCCGTCTTCTTGGCCGCCGCCTTCTTCGCGGTCTTCTTGGCCGCGGGCGCCGCCTCCGGCTCGGCCTCGGCGCCCTCGACGGACTCCGCGGCCACGGCCGGCGCCTCGGCGGGCTCCGGCTCGGCGGCCGGCGCCGTGATCACGACGGTCGCCTCGGAGTCGGACACCTCGGGCGAACCCGCCGGGGCGGTCACCTTACGGGTCACCCGACGGCGCGGACGGGCCGGCGCGGGCTCCGCGGCCGGCGCCTCGGCGACCGGCTCCACGACCGCCTCCGGCTCCGGCTCCGCCACCGGCGCCGGCTCGGCCGGCAGCACGATCGCGGCGGCCTCCTCGGCGGCCTTGGGGGCGCCCGCCGGAGCGGACACCTTCCGGCTCACCCGGCGGCGGCCACGGCCGCGTCCGGCGGCCGCCTCGGCCTCCGCCGGGCTGCTGAACCACTCCTCGGCGTCGGCCACCGCGGGCTGCAGCTCGGCCTCCGTCACGGCGGCGGGCTCCAGCTCCGGGGCACCGCCGTCCGGCGTCGGCTCGGCCGCCTCGACCTCGTGGACATGCGGCTCGGCCTGCGCGGCCTTGCCCTTCTTCTTGCGCTTGCCGCCACCGCCGGCCGTCGTCGGCTGGTCCATGTGGACGATCACGCCGCGGCCGTTGCAGTGGACGCACGACTCGGAGAAGGACTCCAGCAGGCCCTGGCCGACCCGCTTGCGGGTCATCTGGACCAGGCCGAGCGAGGTGACCTCGGCCACCTGGTGCTTGGTACGGTCCCGGCCCAGGCACTCCAGCAGCCGCCGCAGCACCAGGTCCCGGTTGGACTCCAGCACCATGTCGATGAAGTCGATCACGATGATGCCGCCGAGGTCGCGCAGCCGCAGCTGGCGCACGATCTCCTCGGCCGCCTCCAGGTTGTTCCTGGTGACCGTCTCCTCCAGGTTGCCGCCCTGGCCGGTGAACTTGCCGGTGTTGACGTCGACCACGACCATCGCCTCGGTCCGGTCGATCACCAGCGAGCCGCCGCTGGGCAGCCAGACCTTGCGGTCCAGCGCCTTCATCAGCTGCTCGTCGATGCGGTACGTCGCGAAGACGTCGACGTCCGAGGTCCACTTCTGCAGCCGGTCGACGAGGTCCGGGGCGACGTGCGAGACATAGCCGTGGATGGTCTGCCAGGCGTCGTCACCGCTGACGATGACCTTGGAGAAGTCCTCGTTGAAGATGTCGCGGACGACCCGGACGGTCATGTCCGGCTCGCCGTAGAGCAGCGAGGGGGAGCTGGTGGAGGAGGCCTTGGCCTTCTTCTGGATCTCCTCCCACTGCGCCTGCAGCCGCTGCACGTCGCGCGCCAGCTCGTCCTCGCTCGCGCCCTCCGCGGCCGTGCGGACGATGACGCCGGCGTCCTCGGGGACGATCTTCTTGAGGATCTGCTTCAGGCGCGCCCGCTCGGTGTCCGGGAGCTTGCGGCTGATGCCGGTCATCGAGCCCTCGGGCACGTAGACCAGGTAGCGGCCCGGCAGCGAGACCTGGCTGGTGAGCCGCGCGCCCTTGTGGCCGATCGGGTCCTTGGTGACCTGCACCAGCACCGACTGGCCGGACTTCAGCGCGGTCTCGATCCGGCGCGGGCCGTTGGCCATGCCCAGCGCCTCGAAGTTGACCTCACCGGCGTACAGCACCGCGTTGCGGCCCTTGCCGATGTCGACGAAGGCGGCCTCCATCGACGGCAGCACGTTCTGCACCTTGCCGAGGTAGACGTTGCCGACGTACGAGGTCGCCTGCTCCTTGTTGACGAAGTGCTCCACGAGCACGTTGTCCTCAAGGACGCCGATCTGGGTGCGCTCGCCGCTCTGGCGGACGACCATCACCCGCTCGACGGCCTCGCGGCGGGCGAGGAACTCCGCCTCGGTGATGATCGGCACCCGGCGGCGGCCCTGCTCGCGGCCCTCACGACGGCGCTGCTTCTTGGCCTCCAGACGCGTCGACCCCTTGATCGACTGCACCTCGTCGGCGCCGGTGCCCTCTTCCTTCTTGCGGGGCTCGCGGACCTTGACGACCGTGCGCTCCGGGTCGTCGGCGTGGCCGGCCTCGGCCTCGGCGGCGTCACCGCTGCGACGGCGGCGACGGCGGCGGCGACGGCTGCTGCTGGAGCCGCCGGCCGGCTGCTCCTCGGCCTCCTCCTCCGGGTGCTCGGCGGCGCGCTCCTCGGCCTCCTCCAGCTCGGCCTCGGTCTCCGCACCGGCGGCCTCGGCGGGCTGCTCCTCGGCGCCCTCGGCGGTCTCACCACGGCGGCGGCGACGGCCACCACGGCGGCGGCGGCGCGAGGGGCGCTCGGCCGACTCGTCCTCGTCGTGGGCGAACTCGCCCGGCTCGGTCTCCGGCTCGGCCTCTTCCGCGGCCTCCGGCTCCTCGGCCGGGGCGACGGCGACCTGCTCGGGCTCGGCGGGGGCACCACGGCGGCGGCGACGGCGCGCGCCACCGGCGGGCTGCTCCTCCGCCACCGGCTCGACGACGGCCTCCTCCTGACGGGCCGCGGCATGGGCGGCGGCCGCGCTCTCGGGGGTCTGGAACATCGGCTCGGCGAAGACCGGCGCCTGGAAGACGGCCGTCGGGGGCCGCTGCGCCCGGCGGCGGCCGCGCACCGGCCCCTCCTGGACAGGCTCCTCCACCGCACGGGGCTCCTCGGCGACCGGCTCGGCGGCGCGGCGGCGGGTACGGCGGCGGGGGGCCTCGGCGGGCTCGGCGGCGGGGGCCTCAGCCACCGGTGCCTCCTCGGCCTCCTCTGCCTCCTCGGCCTCGGCTTCCTCGGCCACCTGGGGCGCGCCGGCCGGGGCGGTGGCCTTACGGGTGGCGCGGCGGCGGGTACGGGCCGGCTTGGCCTCCTCGGCGACCGGCGCCGGAGCCTCCTCCTCGACAACCGGCGCGGCCGGCGCGGGCGCCTCGGCCACCACCGGCTCCGCGGCGATCTCGGTCTGCGGCGAACCGGCGGGCGCGGTCGCCTTACGGGTGGCCCGGCGGCGCGTACGGGCCGGCTTGGCCTCCTCGGCGGCGGCCGGGGTCTCCTCGGCGGCGGCCGGCTGCGGGGCCCCGGCCGGGGCGGTGGCCTTACGGGTGGCGCGGCGGCGCGTACGGGCCGGCTTGGCCGCGTCCCCGGTGGTGACCGCGGCCGCGGCGGCCTCCTCGGCGGGGGCCGGATCGGCGGCCGCGGCGGCGGTCTCGGTGCTCAGCACCGCGCTCTCGGCGGCGCCCCCGGACGCCGGCGGACCGGCCGGCCGGGAAGCCGCACGGCGCCTGCGGCGCGGCGGCAGCGTGTCGCTGGGTGAGTGGTTGTCCTCGATACCACGGTCCTGGGACGGCGTGGATTCGGTGGGCTCATTGGGCTCGAGCATGCGGGCGGTTCTCCCGTCACGCTCCCGGGCGCCGCGCCTGGTTCCGGTAGCGGTCCGCGCGATGAGCGCGGTCCCGCAGTCCGGGGCGTGGGCGCCGCACGGGAGCTGTCGTCTCGCTCGCCGGGCCCCGTGGGCGGGGACCGGCGAAAGTCTCCTGGTCAGTGCGTCTGCCGGACCGGGGTGGCTCCCTGGCTGATCGGCGACGCAACGACGGCGGTCCTACGCAGTACCTTCCCCGGCTCCCGGGGAGGCCCCACTCGGCGCCTTCGCGGCACTCTGCGCGTCGGCCGTGATAGGGGCGGCCGTGGCAGCGTCGCGGTCGGGCGCTAGCGGGTCAGTCACCGCGCCGGCCTCCTCATCGAGCAGCCCCTGCGCCAGCCTGGTCACCGCAGCGGGGACCGGCGGCGCCAGGTCGGCCGTAGCTCGGAGGCCGGACAGGACGTCGTCGGGTCGAACGGCGGGTGTCACATGCCGAACAACCAGCCGCAGTATCGCACAGGCATTGCCGTCAGGCCTATCGCCCTCGTGACCGGCTGCTTCCAGCCGCGCCACCGCGGCCCGTGCGTCGAACGTCCGCATGCCGTTCTTCGTGCGGCGCTCGACCAGCACCTCGTCGGCGGCGAGGAACGCCTCCACGGCGCGCCGGGCCTCCTCGGGTGCGACCCCGTCGAGCCGGAGCTCCCACACCGAGGCCTGCAGCCGGTCGGCCAGCCCGCTGGTGTGTGCCTCGACGGAGTCGATCACATCGAGGCCGGCCGGCAGCGACTCGTCGAGCAGCTCGCGGAGCTGATGCGGATCGCGCCGCTCGGTGAGCTGGATCTCCAGATACTCGGCCTCGCTGCCCGTGCCGGTGGGGGCGGCGTTGGCGTACGACACCTTGGGGTGCGGGGTGAAGCCCGCCGAGTAGGCCATCGGGACCTCGGCGCGGCGCAGCGCCCGCTCGAAAGCGCGCTGGAAGTCGCGGTGGCTGGTGAACCGGAGGCGGCCGCGCTTGGTGTAGCGCAGTCGGATGCGCTGCACCGCCGGTGCGGGCGGCGGGCCTTCGGGCTGTCGCTTGCCCAGTGTCGCTCAGTCCTTCGTGAGTGCGGTCGTACTGCTACCAAGAGTACGTGTCCCGGGGGCTCCCGGTTCCCGGCGGGGCGGTACGGCCTCGGCCGGCCGCGGTTCCGCGGACCCGCCGAACAGGGCGCGCCTGATCTCCCCGCGGGTCTGCCGCACGGACTCCCGTACGGCACCCAGCGCCTGGCGGGTGGCCCGCCCGGCATCGCGCAGGGCCTGCCGGACCGGGCGCCAGACGCCGTCGCGGATGCCGTGCCCGAGCGGCGTCAGCACCGTGCGGTACGTCCAGCGGAACGGCTCGACGAAGATCCACCGCAGCAGCCGGCCGAGGAACCGGCCGACGGCGCGGGAGACGAACCCCGCGGCCCGCCAGCAGTGCCCGAGCGCGTCCCCGACCTCCCGGCAGACCACGGTCACCGCGGCCACCAGCGCCCGCCCGACCGGCTGCAGCACATACCGCCAAAGGGCGACGGCGGGCACCACCAGGATCCATCGAACGAGCGCGGCGACGGCCGTACCGACGCCCCGGACCAGCCAGGCGATGCCGTGCCCGACGGGCGTCAGCAGGTACGTGTACAGCCACTGGGCCGGCACCACGACCAGATACCGCACCAGCCACGCCACCGCGGCCGCGATCCCCCGCCCCACCGGCGCCACCACATACCGCCACAACGCCACCCACGGCCAGACGAACAACGCCTTGCCGCACCACACCGCCCCCACGCCCAACGCCCGTACCAACCAGGCGATTCCACGCCCTACGGGCGTGAGGACGTACGCGTACAGCCACTGCGCCGGCACCACGACCAGATACCGCACCAACCACGCCACGGCCGCCGCGATCCCCCGCCCCACCGGCGCCACGACATACGCGTACAGCCACTGCACCGGCACCACGACCAGGTACCGCACCAGCCACGCCACCGCGGCCGTGGTCCCCAGCCCCAAGGGTGCGATCACACACCGCCACAGCCAGGCCAACGGGGTGACGACGAGGGTGCGCCACAGCCACGCCAGGCCGCGGCCGCAAGGGCGCAGCAGCGCGCGGTCGACGGCCTTGGCGCAGACCACCAAGGCGTCCCACACCAGGCGCACCGGCACCACGAGCACCAGCACCACGATCCGCACCGGGATGCGGACCACTGTGGTCAGGCACCCCTCCCCCGGCTCGTAGCGGTCCGGCGCGCGCCGGTCCTTGTCGAGCGACACGGTGTCGAGGCCGTCCCGCCGCCCCCCGTCGATGGCCCCCATACGGCCTTCCCCCTCGTTCGCTTCCCTGCGGTGCCGTTCCCACCCCGCATTGTCCGTGAACACGCAACGGCCCGGCCACCGCGGGGTGCGGGGCCGGGCCGAAGGCGCGTGAGCGCGGCGCTACTTGACGACCGACAGGGGCAGCAGCTTCTTGCCCGTGGGACCGATCTGGATCTCGGTGTCCATCTGGGGGCAGACACCGCAGTCGAAGCACGGGGTCCAGCGGCAGTCCTCGACCTCGGTCTCGTCCAGGGCGTCCTGCCAGTCCTCCCAGAGCCAGTCCTTGTCCAGACCGGAGTCCAGGTGGTCCCAGGGCAGGACCTCCTCGTACGTCCGCTCGCGCGTCGTGTACCAGGCGACGTCCACGCCGAACGCGGGCAGCGTCTCCTCCGCGGCCTTCATCCAGCGGTCGTAGGAGAAGTGCTCGCGCCAGCCGTCGAAGCGGCCGCCGCCCTCGTAGACGGCGCGGATGACCGCACCGACGCGGCGGTCGCCGCGCGAGAGCAGGCCCTCGACGATGCCGGGCTTGCCGTCGTGGTAGCGGAAGCCGATGGAGCGGCCGTACTTCTTGTCGCCGCGGATCTTGTCGCGGAGCTTCTCGAGACGGGCGTCCGTCTCCTCCGCCGACAGCTGCGGCGCCCACTGGAACGGCGTGTGCGGCTTGGGGACGAAGCCGCCGATGGAGACCGTGCAGCGGATGTCGTTCTGCCCGGAGACCTTGCGGCCCTCGGCGATGACGTTGACCGCCATGTCGCCGATCTGCAGCACGTCCTCGTCGGTCTCGGTCGGCAGACCGCACATGAAGTACAGCTTCACCTGCCGCCAGCCGTTGCCGTAGGCCGTGGAGACCGTACGGATCAGGTCCTCTTCCGAGACCATCTTGTTGATGACCTTGCGGATCCGCTCGCTGCCGCCCTCCGGCGCGAAGGTCAGACCCGAGCGACGGCCGTTGCGCGTCAGCTCGTTGGCAAGATCGATGTTGAAGGCGTCGACGCGGGTCGACGGCAGCGACAGACCGATCTTGTCTTCCTCGTACCGGTCGGCGAGCCCCTTGGCGATGTCGCCGATCTCGGTGTGGTCCGCGGAGGACAGCGACAGCAGGCCGACCTCCTCGAATCCCGTGGCCTTCAGTCCCTTGTCCACCATCTCGCCGATGCCGGTGATGCTTCGCTCCCGTACGGGGCGCGTGATCATGCCGGCCTGGCAGAAGCGGCAGCCGCGGGTGCAGCCACGGAAGATCTCGACCGACATCCGCTCGTGGACGGTCTCGGCCAGGGGGACGAGGGGCTGCTTGGGGTAGGGCCACTCGTCCAGGTCCATGACGGTGTGCTTGGACACCCGCCACGGGACGCCGGAGCGGTTCGGCACGACACGGGAGATGCGGCCGTCGGCGAGGTACTCGACGTCGTAGAACTTGGGGACGTAGACGCTGCCGGTCTTCGCGAGGCGGAAGAGCAGCTCGTCGCGCCCGCCCGGCCGGCCCTCGTTCTTCCAGGCACGGATGATCTCGGTGATCTCCAGCACGGCCTGCTCGCCGTCGCCGACCACCGCGCAGTCCAGGAAGTCCGCGATCGGCTCGGGGTTGAAGGCGGCGTGGCCGCCGGCGAGGATCAGCGGGTGGTCCTCGGTGCGGTCCTTGGCCTCCAGCGGGATGCCGGCCAGGTCCAGGGCGGTGAGCAGGTTGGTGTAGCCGAGCTCGGTGGAGAAGGAGACGCCGAGCACGTCGAAGGCGCTCACCGGGCGGTGCGCGTCGACGGTGAACTGCGGGACGTCGTGCTCGCGCATCAGCGCTTCGAGGTCCGGCCAGACGCTGTAGGTGCGCTCGGCCAGCACGCCCTCCCGCTCGTTGAGGACCTCGTAGAGGATCATGACGCCCTGGTTGGGCAGGCCGACCTCGTACGCGTCCGGGTACATGAGCGACCAGCGGACGTCACAGGAGTCCCAGTCCTTGACGGTGGAGTTCAGCTCGCCGCCGACGTACTGGATGGGCTTCTGCACGTGCGGGAGGAGGGCTTCCAGGCGCGGGAAGACCGACTCGACAGGCATCGTGGTGATCTTTCATCAGCGGGCAGGGGTGACCCTCAAGCCTAACGTGCCCGGCGGCAAACCCTTGACGCGTCGCTTCCCGCAGGTCAGAGGGCCCCGTACGCATCCCGTGAGGGGGACGTCACGGCCGGAGCGCGGCCCGGTGCTCGGGTCGCGAGACCTTCGCCCACACCGCCGGCAGCTCCCGCTCGCGGTCGGCGGCCAGGGCCTCCTCGCGGCCGTAGAGCAGGCCGAAGGTGAAGGCGCCCTCGCCGGCGCGCTGCGCCTGGGTCGCCAGCTCCCGCAGGGCGCCGCGGGCCACCACGCTGTCCTGGTGGTCGCCGAGGAGCTGCTGCAGCCGCTTGGTGCGCTTGGCGAACTTCTTCGCCGGGCGGCCCAGCGCCGGGCGGGCCGCCTCGGCCGCGTACCGGGTCCGCTTGGCCGCCTTGCGGGCGCTGTGCAGCGCCTCGTCCCTCCCCTGCCCGGCGGGGGCGGCCAGCGCGGCCTCCACACGGCGCGACAGCCGCCGGTAGTCCTTCAGCACGGCCCGGGCCACCACTTCGGGCGCGGGACCGGCTGCGGCCCCGCGCAGGGGCGGCGCCTCCAGGAGGGCGTCGAGGGTCTTCAGGAGCGAGAGGTAGCGGTCACCGTCCAATACGGCGAGCAGCTGCCTGCGCGCGCCGGCCCGGCGCCGCTGCGACCAGATGCGCAGCCGGGCCGCGACCGGGCCGAGCCGTAGCGTGCGGGGCACCTCGGCCAGCGCGCCGTGCAGCCGCTCGGTCAGCACCTCGCGGTCCCGGTCCACCCCCAACTCCGCGGCCAGCCACTTGAGTTCGACGCCGATCGGCTGCGTGACGGCACGGTCGAGGACCTTGGTGTACGAGCGGAAGGCGCTGCGCAGCCGGCGCGTGGCGACCCGCATCTGGTGCACCGCGTCGGGCAGGTCGCGCCGTACCCCCGGATCGAGTTCGACGATCGTCCGCACCTGCTCGCGGACATAGCGCAGCACGACGTCGCCGGCGGTGCGGCCCTTCCTGCCCTTCTTGCCGGAGCCCTTGCCCGCGTCCTCGCCGGAGCCCTCGGCGCCGCCCTTCCCGGGCCGGGCCGGCCGCTGCCCCGTCTCGGCCAGCGCCCTCGCCAGCTTCGACGCCGAGGAGGCGGGGCGCACCCCCGCGGCGGCCAGCGCCCGGCCGATCCCGTCCAACAGCCCGGCGTCCTCGCCGCCGTCCCCGGCCAGCTCCACCTCGATCTCCCGCCAGCGCACCTCCGCGGGCTCGTGGCCCGCCTCCGCGGCCCCGCCCGCCCGGTGCGCCCGCACCTCGTCCTGGGCCACCTCGGCGAGCGGCGCGCCCGCGGCGTCGTGCAGCACCAGGACCGTGCGCCGGGTCCGCAGCCGTACGACGGGGGCCAGTTCGCGGTCCAGCACCCGTGACCGTACGAGCGCGGTCAGCTCCGCGGGCGGCGTATCGGACAGCGGCGCCCGCACCTCGTCGCGCACCCCGGGCGCGACCGGCAGCTTCAGATGCCAGCCGGCGTCCCTGCCGCCGGTGCGCCGCCGCAGGGTGATGCCGTCCGCGGCGAGGCGCTGGTCGGCGGTGTCGTAATAGAGGGCGTCCAGGGACTCGGCGCCCTGTTCCGCCACGCTCGCGACCGGGTCGACGCCGGTCAGGTCGGGCAGCTGGATGTCGTCGTCGGCCTCGTACTTCCGCTCGATCTCCCGCACGGTGTCCGCCATGCATCGAATCTAGCCACCGGCCCCAGCGAGGACCACCCACCGTGCCCGGGGGCCGGCGCCGGATGTCAAGGATCCGCAAATGCGGGTGGCACACGCCGCGCACCGTGACTTACGGTGTGTCACGGAGTTCCCACACAGCGTGGCAATCGGCGCTCACTCGGCCCTCCGGGGAGGGAGACACCCGTGCACCCCCACACCGCAGCCACCGCCCGGACACCCGTCCGCGTCGCGGCGGGCGCCCGCCCGTTCCTGCTGGCGGCGCCGAGCAGACCCACCGCCCCCAAGCTCGCCCGCGACTTCGTCCGGGCGGTGCTGCGGCACACGCCGCTCGCGCCGCTTCTCGACACCGCCGTCCTCCTCACCTCGGAGGCGGTCACCAGCTCCCACCTGCGCACACCCCGGTCGGCCGAGATCCTGCTGCGGGTGCTGACGGCCGAGCACGGGCTGCGGATCAGCGTGCACGACGAGGCGCCGGTCCGCCTTCCGGCGCAGGCCTTCGCGTCACCGTCCGCCGCTCCGTATACGGCGGTGGCCGGCGAGCCGCAGGCCGACCTCGGTCTGCTGCTCACCGGCCACCTCGCCGACGACTGGGGCACCACCCCGTACGCGGGGGTGCCGCGGTCCACCTCTCTGTGGTTCGAGCTCTACCGGCAAAGATGACGCAGCGTCACCGGGACGCCGACAGGGGCCGCCCGACCCGGATCGACTGCAGCAGCCCTATGGCGATCCAGACCGCGAACATCGAGGTGCCGCCGTAGGAGACGAAGGGCAGCGGCAGCCCGGTCACGGGCATGATGCCGAGCGTCATGCCGATGTTCTCGAAGGACTGGAAGGCGAACCACGCGATGATGCCGGCGGCCACGACCGTGCCGTAGAGCTCGGTGGACTCGCGGGCGATCCGGCAGGCGCGCCACATGACGATGCCGAGCAGCAGGATGATCAGGCCCGCGCCCAGGAAGCCCAGTTCCTCGCCGGCGACGGTGAAGATGAAGTCCGTCTGCTGTTCGGGGACGAACTGGCCGGTGGTCTGGCTGCCATGGAAGAGGCCGGACCCGGTCAGCCCGCCGCCGCCGATCGCGATCCGGGCCTGGTTGGTGTTGTAGCCGACGCCGGCCGGGTCCAGGCTCGGGTTGGCGAACGCGGCGAACCGGGCGATCTGGTAGGCGTCGAGCAGACCGAGCTGCCAGATGGCGACACAGCCGACGACGCCCGTGCCCACCAGGCCCAGGATCCAGCGGTTGGAGGCGCCGGAGGCGAGCAGCACACCGAGGATGACGGCGCCGAGCACCATGACCGAGCCGAGGTCGGGCATCAGCATGATGACCACGACGGGGACGGCGGCCAGCAGCAGGGCCTGGACGACGGTCCGGTGGTCGGGGTGCGGGCGGTCGCCGGCATCGACCCGGGACGCCAGGATCATCGCCATGCCGAGCGAGATGGTGATCTTCGCGAACTCGGCGGGCTGGAGCGAGAAGCCGCCGGGGATCGCCAGCCAGGAGCGCGAACCGTTGATGGTGGCGCCCAGCGGGGTCAGCACCAGCAGCGCCAGGACGACCGACAGGGCGTACAGCACCGGGACCGCGCCGCGCAGGGTGCGATGGCCCAGCCAGATCGTGCCGGCGGCCAGCGCCAGGCCGATGCCCAGGTTGAGCAGGTGGTGCAGGAAGAAGTAGTACTCGTCGCCCTTGTTGAGCTCGGTGCGGTTGCGGGTGGCGGAGAAGACCAGCAGCGACCCGATGAGCGACAGCGCCAGACAGGACAGCAGCAGTATCCAGTCCAGCTTGCGCAGCACCGAGTCACGCGCCGTCAGCTTGCCCCAGGTGCCCAGCTCGGGGGTGTAGCGCCGGATGGAGAACGCCCGGGAGGTGTGGCTGGTCGTCACTGTGGGCTCCCCGAGGGTGACGGCGACGGCAGGACGTACGGCTTGATGGGCGGAGCCTCGATCGTGCCATCGTTCTCGATCTTGGGCAGCGAGCCCTGCGGCTTCGGCAGCAGGGCGGCCTTGGCGTTGATGCCGCCCTTCTCGTCGACTCCGTACAGGGCGTTGTAGATGTTGCGCACGGCCGGGCCGGAGGCGCCGGAACCCGTACCACCCTGGGAGATCGTCATGACGATCGCGTAGTCCTTGGTGTACGTCGCGAACCACGAGGTCGTCTGCTTGCCGTAGACCTCGGCCGTACCGGTCTTGGCGTGCATCGGGATCTTCTCCTGCGGCCAGCCGCCGAACCGCCAGGCGGCGGTACCGCGGGTGGCCACGCCGGCGAGGGCGCCGTCCATCTGCGCCAGCGTCTTCCGGGTCACCGGCAGCGTGCCGTGCGACCGCGGCCGGATCTGCTGGATGTGCTTGCCGTCGGGGCTGACGATGGCCTTGCCGACGGTCGGGTCGTGGAGCGTGCCGCCGTTGCTGATCGCCGCGTAGATGGTCGCCATCTGGATCGGGGTGACCAGGGTGTCGCCCTGTCCGATGGCGTAGTTGATCGAGTCGTAGGCGTGCAGCTTCATGCCTTCGAGGCAGCCCTCACGGGCCAGCTTCGTGCCGAAGTCCTTCTTCTTCGGCCAGGCCTTGGCCTGCTCGCACCAGCCGGCCTTGTTGGCCATCCAGAAGTCGCGCTTCCACTTGCGGTCCGGGACCCGGCCGGTGACCTCGTTGGGGAGGTCGATGCCGGTCTCCTTGCCGAGGCCGAACTGGTGGGCGGTCTTGTAGAACCAGTTCTTGGCGTCCTTCTTCGGCTTGTCCCCGCCGTCCTTCTTCCACTCGTCGTGCGAGAGCTTGTAGAAGACGGTGTCGCAGGAGACCTCCAGGGCCCGGCCGAGGCTGATGTCACCGTGGCTCTGCGACTCGAAGTTCTTGAAGACCTGGCCGCCGATGCTGTACGAGCTGGTGCAGGGGTAGTGGCCGTTGAAGTCGTAGCCCGCGTTGACCGAGGCCGCGGTCGAGATGACCTTGAAGATCGAGCCGGGGGCGGCCTGCCCCTGGATGGCGCGGTTGAGCAGCGGGTAGTTGGACTTCTTGCCGGTCAGCCGCGCGTAGTCCTTGCCGGAGATGCCGCCGACCCAGGCGTTGGGGTCGTAGCTGGGGTTGGAGGCCATCGCCACCACCCGTCCGGTCTTCGCCTCCATCACGACCACGGCGCCGGAGTCGGCCTTGTAGTTGGTGCCGGTGTTGCGGTCCACCTGCTGGCGGGCGTCCTTCATGGCCTGGTCCAGCTGCTTCTCCGCTATGGCCTGCACACGGGCGTCGATGCTGGTGACGACGCTCGAACCGGCCTGCCCCTTGTCGCTCTTGGCCTGGCCGATGACCCGGCCGAGGTTGTCGACCTCGTAGCGGGTGACGGCGGCCTTGCCGCGCAGGTAGTCGTCGTACTGCCGCTCCAGGCCGGAGCGGCCGATCTGGTCCGAGCGCAGCAGCGGCGAGTTGCTGTTCTTGGCCTTGTTGATCTCCTCGTCGGTCACCGGGGAGAGGTAGCCGAGGACCTGGGCGGTGTTGGCGTCACCGGGGGCGGCGTAGCGGCGGACCGCGGTGGGCTCGGCGGTGATCCCGGGGAAGTCCTCGGAGCGCTCGCGGATCTGCAGGGCCTGCTGGGTGGTGGCCTCGTCGGTGATCGGGATCGGCTGGTACGGCGAGCCGTTCCAGCAGGGCTGCGGCGTCTTCGAGTCGCACAGCCGGACCTTGTTGCGGATCTCCGGCTCGGTCATGCCGAGCACCTTGGCGAGCCGGCCGAGCACGGCCTTGCCGTCGTCCTTCATCTTCAGCAGCTCGGTACGGCTGGCGGAGACGACCAGACGGGTCTGGTTGTCGGCCAGCGGAACCCCGCGGGCGTCGAGGATGGAGCCGCGGGTGGCGGGGTCGACGACCTGCTGGACGTGGTTGCTGCGGGCCTCGTTGGCGTACTCCTGGCCGTTGCGGATCTGCAGGTACCACAGCCGGCCACCGAGGGTGAGCAGCAGGGAGAAGACCAGGATCTGGAGCGCGATGAGCCGGACCGTGATGCGGGAGGTCCGGCTTTCCGGGAGATTACTCATGGCGCGAGGCGCCTCCATGAGAGGTGGTGGTCGGAAGACGGGAGGGCGTCACAGCCGCTTGACCCCCTTGATGCGGCCCACCTTGTCGCGGGCCGACTTGCCGAGCAGTCCGCCGCGCTGGCTGCCGATGCGTGCCCCTGTGCGCACGGACTTGATGGACTTCATGGCGCCGCGGCTGGCCTTGAGACCGGTGCCGGTGCTGAGCCAGCCGTACCCGGAGTCGCGGCTGCCCGCCGTGCCGTTCGGGCTGCCGGAGCCGTCGCCGACCAGCGGTTCGGGCTCCGTTCTGCGGGCCAGCGCCATCACCAGCGGGACGATGAAGGGGGCCAGCAGCAGGTCGTAGAGCGTGGCGCTGAGCAGCAGTCCGACGATGCCGACGTGCCGGGCGGCGGTGTCGCCGACGAGCGAGCCGACGGCGGCGTACATCAGCGTCGAGCCGATGGCGGCGCCGATCACGACCACCAGCGGCAGCGTCGCCGAGCGGTGCTGGCCGTTGTCCGGCCTGGTCAGGCCCGCGACATAGCCGATGATGCAGAGCACCAGCGCATAGCGGCCGATGGCGTGGTCGGAGGGCGGGGCGAGGTCGGCCAGCAGTCCGGCGCAGAAGCCGACGAGCGAGCCGCCGACATGGCCGTAGACCAGCGCGAGGCCGAGGACGACGAGCAGCAGCAGGTCCGGTACGGCCCCCGGCAGTTGGAGGCGCGCGAGGATGGTGACCTGGATGACGAGGGCGACGACCACCAGCGGGGCCGAGAGCAGGATCCGGTTGAGACGCATCGGTTCAGCTCCTGGGAGAAGCGCTCGCGGAGGGAGTGGCCGTGACGGTGACGGTCGGGGTCGGCTTGGGCTTCGCGGGCCGAGGCGGCAGAACGGTGTCGCGCGGGTCCTCGCGGGGCGCCTGGACGACGACGCCGACGATGTCGAGCTGGGAGAAGGAGACGAACGGCCGGACCTGGAGGCTGCGGGTCAGATCGCCGTTGGACGGCTCGACCTTGACGACCCGGCCCACGGGCACGCCCGGCACGAACGGCTTGTCCCTGCTGGAGCCGAAGGTGACCAGCCGGTCGCCCCTGCGGACCGTGGCCTTGCCGTTGAGGAGCTGGACGCGCAGCGAGCGGACGCCCTGCCCGTTGGCGAAGCCGATCTCGTTGGTCTTCTCCATGCGGGTGCCGACGGTGAAGTCGGGGTCGGCGGCCAGCAGCACGGTGGAGGTCTCGGCGCCGACCGTGGTGACCCGGCCGACCAGGCCGTCGCCGTTGAGCACGGTCATGTCGCGGGCGATGCCGTCGCGGCTGCCGGCGTCGATGGTGACGGTCCAGGAGAAGCCCTGGGCCGAGCCGATGGCGATGACCTGGGCGCCCTTGATGGCGTACTGGCCGGTGCCCGCGGTCTTGAGGATCTTGTCGAGCTCGGCGGCGCGGCTGCGGTTGCGGTCGGAGGAGCCGAGCTTGGCCTTCAGCGCCTCGTTCTCGTGCTCCAGCTTGGTGATCCGGTTGTGCCGGCTGCCGGAGTCCCGTACGGCGCCGACGGCGTTGCCGACCGGGTCGACGACGCGGGCCACACCGCTCTCGACCGGGCCGAAGGCGGAGGCCGCGGCTTGCCGGGCGCCATCGAGCGGGGACTGTTCGCCGCCGCGGATATCGACCGTGATCAGCGCGAACGCGATCGCGACCAACAGCACCAGCAGCAGCCGGCTCTCTCGTGTGTCCCTCACGTGCGGCGGCCGTGTCCTTCCTCGTAGGACCGGCCGGCTGCGGGCCCCGCCGGTCTCGTTCGGGAGTTGAGCGTTGTGCCTTGCTGTGACGGTGGCGACGGGTGAGGCGTCAGCGCACCGTGTCTGTCGAGATGTTGTGCCTGTATATCAACGATTCGCAGCACCGATTCGTATCGACGATTCGCACCGGCGGCGGGTGTCCGTGCTCCGCCGGGCGAACCGGCTGCTCTCGCCTTGTGCCCGACCGCCGCGGACGCCGCATGGCGCCCGCCGCGCGGCCGGGACGCGCGCTGTGCTACCTGCGGGGCTGGGAGTCGAGGACCTGCTGGAGGGCCTCGAACTCCTCGACGCACTTGCCGGAACCGAGCGCGACGGAGTCGAGCGGGTCCTCGGCGATGTGGATGGGCATGCCGGTCTCGCGGCGCAGCCGCTCATCGAGGCCGCGGAGCAGGGCGCCGCCTCCGGTGAGCACGATGCCGCGGTCCATCACGTCGCCGGACAGCTCCGGCGGGCACTTGTCGAGGGTCGTCTTGACCGCGTCGACGATGGAGTTGACCGGCTCCTCGATGGCCTTGCGCACCTCGGCGGCCGAGATGACGACGGTCTTGGGCAGCCCGGAGACCAGGTCGCGGCCCCGGATCTCGGTGTGCTCGTCCTGTTCCAGGTCGTACGCCGAGCCGATGGTGATCTTGATGCTCTCGGCGGTGCGCTCGCCCAGCAGAAGGCTGTACTCCTTCTTGATGTGCTGGATGATCGCGTTGTCGAGCTCGTCGCCGGCCACCCGGATGGACTGGGCGGTGACGATGCCGCCGAGCGAGATCACCGCGACCTCGGTCGTGCCGCCGCCGATGTCCACCACCATGTTGCCGGTGGCCTCGTGGACCGGCAGGCCGGAACCGATGGCGGCGGCCATCGGCTCCTCGATGATGTGCACCTGGCGGGCGCCGGCCTGGGTCGAGGCCTCGATGACCGCGCGGCGCTCAACTCCCGTGATACCGGAGGGAACGCACACCACGACCCGCGGCCGCGCCAGATAGCGACGCTTGTGGATCTTGAGGATGAAGTAGCGGAGCATCCGCTCGGTGATCTCGAAGTCGGCGATCACGCCGTCCTTCAGGGGCCGTACGGCGACGATGTTGCCGGGCGTGCGCCCGATCATCTTCTTCGCCTCGGCACCTACCGCGAGGATGCCGCCGGTGTTGGTGTTGATGGCCACGACCGACGGCTCGTTGAGGACGATTCCACGGCCCCTGACGTACACCAGCGTGTTGGCGGTCCCGAGGTCGACAGCCATGTCACGGCCGATGAACGACATGTTGTTCCCCATGAGGATACGTCTGGCCTTCCCAACTGGAGCGAATGCTTACTGGAGGTCGGCAGGAGGTGATGCGCTGTGAGGCGCGGAAGCCTCCATCGTAGTTCGTAGTGCGCCCACTCGAACACGTCGGGAGGCTGTTCCGCCATTGTCAGCCGTACACGCACCCGCCCCCCTTAATGGTGACGTCGTGTCGGGGTGATGCGTTCCCCCGATCGAGTTTCATACACCAAAGGGCGACCGATGATTTTGTCGGTCGCCCCTGGTCACGGGGGGTTTACAGCTGATGAGGCGTCAGGAAATCCCGGGGAAGAAAATCTTGATCTCGCGCTCGGCGGACTCTTCGGAATCCGACGCATGGATCAGATTCTCTCGGGTGATCGTTCCGAAGTCCCCACGAATGGACCCACTCGGCGCGGCAATCGGGTCAGTCGGACCGGCCAGCGCCCGCACGCCTTCGATCACCCGCTCGCCCTCGACGACCAGGGAGACCACCGGTCCCGAGGACATGAAGGCGACGAGGGGCTCGTAGAACGGCTTGCCGACGTGCTCGGCGTAGTGCTGCTCCAGCAGCTCGCGGTCCAGGCTGCGCAGCTCCAGCGCGCTGATCGTCCAGCCGGCCTTCTTCTCGATGCGGCCGATGATCTCGCCGATCAGACCGCGCTTGACGGCGTCGGGCTTGAGGAGGACGAGGGTGCGCTGGCTCACGAAAGGACTCCCTGGATGTGAACGACGGTCAGCGGGTGCACTGAGGCTACATGGGTGACATGGCGCTTCGCGGTCCAGCCCCCGGCCCCTGACGAGGCCCTGCGCCCGCCCGGCCGGCCGGGTCAGGCCGCCCCGCCCACCGGCTCCCCCGCCGCGTCGCCCGAGGCCTCGGCCTGGGCGGCCCAGCGGGCCTTCGCCTCGTCGATCTTGCGGCCGAAGTGGACCGACGCCCACCACAGGGCCGCGAAGACCGCGCCCAGGAAGAACATCGTCGGGACGACGAAGCCGCTGGCGATCAGGGCGAACTGCAGCACCCAGCCGAGCTGGACGCCGCCGGGGCGGGTCAGCATCCCGCACAGCAGGATGCTCAACACCATCGCGACCCCGCTGACCGTCCAGATCGTGGCCGTCGGCAGATCGGTCAGCTGCATCGCGACCAGGCCGGCGAAGCCGATCACGAAGAACTCGCCTATCAGGGTGCTGGCACACAGCGTGCGCATGGTCAGCTCCTTCCCATCAGCAGCCGGGCCTCGCCGACCGTGATCACCGAACCGGTCACCAGCACACCCGCTCCGGAGAACTCGCCCTCTTCCTCCGCGAGCGTGATCGCCGCTTCCAGGGCGTCGTCGAGCCGCGGCTCGACCTGGACCCGCTCGGCGCCGAAGACCTCGACCGCGATCGCCGCCAGCTCGTCCGGATCCATCGCACGATGGCTGGAATTACGCGTCACCACGATCTCGGCGCAGATCGGCTCGAACGCCTCCAGCAGGCCCCGGACGTCCTTGTCGTCGCTGGCGCCGACGACGCCCACCAGCCGGCTGAACCCGAACGCCTCGGTGACCGCCTCGGCCGCGGCCCGCGCGCCCGCCGGATTGTGCGCCGCGTCCAGCACCACCGTCGGGCTGCGGCGGACGACCTCCATCCGGCCGGGCGAGGAGACCGCGGCGAACGCGGAGCGGATGGTGTCGATGTCGAGCGTGCGGGCGTGGTCCGAGCCGACGCCGAAGAACGCCTCGACCGCGGCGAGCGCCACCGCGGCGTTGTGCGCCTGATGGGCGCCGTACAGCGGAAGGAAGATCTCGGGATACTCGCCGCCCAGACCGCGCAGCGTCAGCATCTGGCCGCCGACCGCCACCTCACGCGAGATGACCCCGAACTCCATGCCCTCACGGGCGACCGTGGCATCCACCTCGACCGCGCGCTTGAGCATCACCGACGCCGCGTCCACCGGCTGCTGGGCCAGCACGACGGTCGCGTCCTTCTTGATGATCCCGGACTTCTCGCCGGCGATCGCCTCGTGCGTCTCGCCCAGCCGGTCGGTGTGGTCCAGCGCGATCGGGGTGATCACGGCGACGTCGCCGTCGATGACGTTCGTCGCGTCCCAGGTGCCGCCCATGCCGACCTCGACGACCGCCACGTCCACCGGGGTGTCCGCGAAGGCGGCGAACGCCATCGCCGTCAGCACCTCGAAGAACGACAGGCGGTACTCCTGCTGGGCGTCGACCATCTCCACATACGGGGCGATGTCCCGGTAGGTCTCGATGAAGCGCTCGGCGGAGATCGGGGCGGCGTCCAGGCTGATCCGCTCGGTGATCGACTGGACGTGCGGGCTCGTATAGCGGCCGGTGCGCAGGTCGAAGGCGGACAGCAGGGCCTCGATCATGCGGGCGGTGCTGGTCTTGCCGTTCGTGCCCGTGATGTGGATGGAGGGGTAGGCCCGCTGCGGGGAGCCGAGGATGTCCAGCAGCGCCTCGATGCGCTGCACCGAGGGGTCGAGCTTGGTCTCGCCCCAGCGGCCGGCCAGCTCCTCCTCCACGGCGCGCAGCGCGCGGTCGACCTCGGGGTCGGCCGGCCGGGCGGGAATCGGGTCCCCCTGCGGCGGTCCTGCCTGGGCGCGCAGGGTCCGGCTGCCGGCCTCGATCACCGCGAGGTCGGGGTCACGGTCCGTCTCCGCTTCGACCAGTTCGTCGAAGGGGTCGGTCGGGTCGGGGTCGTCGTTCTGGGGGCGCTCGCTCACGACGACAAGTCTACGAGGCACCGCTGACAGCGGTGCGCTGCGCTGCCCGGCGACCGCCCCCGCGCCGCATCCGGGCCCCGCCCGGCGCCGCCGTGCGCCCCGTTACTTCAGCGCCGCCGCCATCATCGCCCGCGCGATCGGGGCCGCCAGCCCGTTGCCGGATACCTCGTTACGGGCCGCGTGGCCGTCCTCGACCATCACCGCGACCGCGACCTGGTGCCCGCGCGCGTCCTCGGCGTAGGAGACGAACCAGGCGTAGGGCGTACCGCTGTTGTCGACGCCGTGCTGGGCGGTACCGGTCTTGCCGCCGACGGTCAGTCCGCCGATCTTCGCGTTCGACCCGGTGCCCTCGTCCACCACCGTCTGCATCGCCGACCGCAGCTGGGCGGCCGTCCGCGCCGACATGGCCGTGCCGTACGTCTTGGGGCCGTTGCGCTCGATGGTGTTGCCGCCGCCGTCGGTCAGCTCGTCGACCAGCTGCGGGGTCTTCAGCTCACCACCGTTGGCGATGGCCGCGGCGACCATCGCCATCTGCAGCGGGGTCGCCTGGTCGTCGAACTGACCGATGCCGGACAGCGCGGTCTGCGCCTCGTCCATGTCCGAGGGGTAGCTGCTCCTGCCGGCCCGCACCGGGGTGTCCACCTTGCCGTCGTTGAAGCCGAACTTCTCGGCCTGCGCCTTCACCTTGTCCTTGCCCAGGTCGACGGCCATCTTCGCGAAGACGGTGTTGCAGGAGTACTGCAGCGCGGTGCGGATGGTGGCGTTCTCGCAGGGCGCCGAGGCGCTCTCGTTCTTCAGCGTGGTGCGGGTGTGCGGGAGCGTGTACGGGTCGGGGCTGTCGGTGGGCACGTCCACCGAGGAGTACAGGCCGTTCTCCAGCGCGGCCGCGGCGACCACCAGCTTGAAGGTGGAACCGGGCGGCAGCGGCTGCCGCAGCGCCCGGTTGACCTCGGGGTCGTCGCTGTCGTCGGACATCCGCTGCCAGGCCTTCTGGTCGGCGGCGGAGGACCCGGCGAACTTCCCCGGGTCGTAGGACGGGGTGCTGACCATGCCCAGGATCCGCCCCGTGGCGGGGTCCAGGGCGACGGCGGCGCCCTTCTTGTCGCCCAGCGCCCGGTAGCCGGCCTTCTGCACCTCGGCGTCGATGGTGGTGGCCACGTCGCCGCCCTTGGCCCGCGTGCGCGTCAGCGCGTCGGCGGGGCTCTGCAGCCGGCTGTCGGAGCCGTCGAGGAGGTCGCCGTAGAGGCTCTCCAGCTGGTTGCTGCCGAAGATCTGCGAGGTGAAGCCGGTGACCGGTGCGTACAGCGGGCCGTCCTTGTAGGTCCGCTTGTACTTCAGCGTGGAGGAGGTGGCGGCGGAGCCGGTGACGGGCTCCCCGCCGACGAGGATGTTGCCCAGCGGCGCCGCGTACTTGCCGATCGCCATCCGCGGATTGTGCGGGTCCTCCTTGTAGTCGCCGGCCTTCGCGCCCTGGATCCAGGTCGCCCAGCCCATCAGCGCGAGGATCAGGGCCAGGCAGAAGACCGAGACCCGTCGCAGTGGCTTGTTCATGGGGCGCGGCTCCTCGTGCTGGACGTGCGGTGCTGCCCGGCCTCGGGCGCTCGGTCCACCGTGCCCGGGCTTCATGAGAGGGCCATGAGAGCGCCATGAGAGCCGCCGGCGCCCGTTCCGGATCAGCCGCCGGGACAACTTTCCGCCGCGTTTCCCCCTCTTCGACGGCGGGCTGCGGCCCCCGGTGACCACCGGACGGCGGTCTCCACGGCGGCAGGCAGCAGGCAGCGGGCGGGAAAGCGGGAGCTGGGGGAAGAGTGCCGGCAATCAGTCAGCGGATGCATCTGGTGCTGCTCGGCGCCTGGACGGTGCTGTGGTTCGCCGTCGTCGAGCCGCACGGCGGATTCTCGTGGCACTACCTGCGCAGCGGCGGTGAACTGATCTACCAGGGCACCTCGGGCGACGGCACCGGCGGGCTCAACCTCTACGCGCACCACCCCGAGCTCCAGATGGGCCCGCTCAGCTTTCTGACCGCCGGCCTGTTCAACCCCTTCCCCGAGGCCACCGGCCAGTTCCTCGCCGCGGCCCTGATGTCGCTGCTCGGCCTGGTGATCGTGGTGCTGGCGGGCCGCAGCGCCGCCCACCACTTCCTGGGCACCGGCACCAACCACCAGCGGCTGCGGCAGCGCGTACTGATAGCCGGGCTGGCCTTCATCCCCATGTGGATCGAGGTCGCGGTCCGCTTCGGACACCTCGACGACGTCCTCGCGCTGTTCTTCACCGCCCTCGCGGTACGCGCCGTCACCCGCGGCGACGCCGCCCTCACCGGCGTCTTCCTGGCCCTGGCGATGGACTCCAAGCCCACCGCGCTGGCCTTCCTCCCGCTCCTGCTCGCCCTCCCCAGGCACCAGTGGCCGCGGGCCGGCCTGTGGTGCGCCGGGCTGGTCGCCCTGGCCTGGCTGCCGTTCTTCGTCGGCGATCCGCAGTCGTTCGCCGCGGCGAAGTTCGCCATCCCCAACCATCCGGCGTCCGCCCTGCGCTGGCTGGGCGTCGGCGACCCGGAGACCCCCGGCTGGGACCGCCCCGCCCAGGCCGCCCTGGGCCTGACGCTGGGCGCCATAGCGGTCTGGCGCGGCCGCTGGGCCGCGGTGGTCCTGCTGGGCGCCAACGCCCGCATCGTCCTCGACCCCAGCGTCTACACGTACTACACCGCGTCCGTGCTGCTCGGCACCCTGCTCTGGGACGTCATCGGGCAGCGCCGCCTGGTCCCCTGGTGGAGCTGGCTGGGCCTGCTCACCCTCTACGGCAGCGTCTTCGCCGTGCCCGACGACTCCGCCCGCGGGCTGATCCGGCTGGCGTTCGTGGCCGTCTCGACGGCGTATGTGCTGCTGTGGCCGGTACGCGAACGCGGGCGCCGGAGGCGGGGACGGGGGGGGGGGGGGGGGGGGGGGGGGGGGGGGGGGGGGGGAGAGGGGGGGGGGGGGGGGGGCGTACTTGTCGGGTCGCAATCACAGTAAGG
>NZ_JBWKCJ010000010.1:74133-96852 GCF_056436545.1 Streptomyces sp. NPDC043738
CTTCTTTGTTCTCCCATACCTCACCCCAGCCCCCCCATCCCCCCCCCCCCCCCCCCCCCCCCCCCCCCCCCCCCCCCCCCCCCCCCCCCCCCCCCCCCCCCCGAGCCTGGGAACCGGCGCTACGCCTTCGGCAGAGCCGCCAGCTGAGCGGTGATCCGGACGATGTCCGCCTCCGCGGCCTGAAGCCGGCCGCGGATCTTGTCCACGACCTTCTCCGGCGCCTTGGCGAGGAACGCCTCGTTGCCGAGCTTGCCGGTGGCCTGCGCCTTCTCCTTCTCGGCGGCGGCCAGGTCCTTCGTCAGCCGCTTGCGCTCCGCCTCGACGTCGATCGCGCCGGACAGGTCCAGCGCGACCGTCGCGCCCGCGACCGGCAGCGAGGCGGTGGCGCTGAAGTCCGCACCGGCCGGCTGCAGCCGCAGCAGCGAACGCATCGCGGCCTCGTGCGCCGCCAGCTCCGTACCGGACAGGTCCAGCCGCGCGGGGACCTTCTGGCCCGGCTGCAGGCCCTGGTCGGAGCGGAACCTGCGGACCTCGGTCACGACCTGCTGGACCAGGGCGATCTCCCGCTCGGCCGCCGCGTCCCGGAAGCCCGAGTCCGCCGGCCACTCGGCGACGACGACCGACTCCCGGCCGGTCAGCGTCGTCCACAGGGTCTCGGTGACGAACGGGACGACCGGGTGCAGCAGGCGCAGTGTGACGTCCAGGACCTCGCCCAGGACCCGGCGCGAGGCGTCGGCGGCCGGTCCGCCCGCCATGAACGTGGTCTTGGACAGCTCGACGTACCAGTCGAAGACCTCGTCCCACGCGAAGTGGAAGAGGGCGTCCGACAGCTTCGCGAACTGGTAGTCCTCGTAGTAGGCGTCGACCTCGGCGATGACCTCGTTCAGCCGGGACAGGATCCACCGGTCGGTCGCCGACAGCTGCTCGGCGGGCGGCAGTTCGCCCTCCACCGTCGCGCCGTTCATCAGTGCGAACCGCGTGGCGTTCCAGATCTTGTTGGCGAAGTTGCGGGAGCCCTGGACCCAGTCCTCGCCGATCGGCACGTCGACACCGGGGTTGGCCCCGCGGGCGAGCGTGAACCGGACGGCGTCCGAGCCGTACTTGTCCATCCAGTCCAGGGGGTTGACCGCGTTCCCGAAGGACTTGGACATCTTCTTGCCGAACTGGTCACGGACCATGCCGTGCAGCGCGATGGTGTGGAACGGCGGGGTGCCGTCCATCGCGTACAGCCCGAACATCATCATCCGCGCGACCCAGAAGAACAGGATGTCGTAGCCGGTGACCAGCACGGAGTTCGGGTAGAACTTCTCGACGCTCGGGGTCTGCTCGGGCCAGCCCAGCGTGGAGAACGGCCACAGGCCCGACGAGAACCAGGTGTCCAGGACGTCGGTCTCCTGGTGCCACCCCTCGCCGCTCGGCGGCTCCTCGTCCGGTCCGACGCAGACGACCTCGCCCTGCGGCCCGTACCAGACCGGGATGCGGTGACCCCACCACAGCTGCCGCGAGATGCACCAGTCGTGGAGGTTGTCCACCCAGCCGAAGTAGCGCGACTCCATCTCCTTGGGGTGGATCGCGACCTTGCCGTCCCGCACCGCGTCGCCCGCGGCCTTCGCCAGCGGACCGACCTTGACCCACCACTGCATCGACAGCCGCGGCTCGATGGTGGTCTTGCAGCGCGAGCAGTGCCCGACAGAGTGCGTGTAGGGACGCTTCTCGGCGACGATCCGGCCCTCGGCGCGCAGGGCGCCGACGATGGTGCTGCGGGCCTCCAGGCGGTCCAGGCCCTGGAACGGGCCGTGCGCGGTGATGACCGCGTGCTCGTCCATGACGGCCAGGCTCGGCAGGCCGTGCCGCTGGCCGATCTCGAAGTCGTTGGGGTCGTGCGCCGGCGTGACCTTCACCGCGCCCGTGCCGAACTCCGGGTCGACGTGCTCGTCCGCGACGACCGGGATCCGGCGGCCGGTCAGCGGCAACTCGATCTCGGTGCCGACGAGATGGGCGTACCGCTCGTCCTCCGGGTGGACGGCGACGGCGGTGTCGCCCAGCATCGTCTCGGCGCGCGTGGTGGCGACGACGATCGACGCGTCACCCTCGCCGTACCGGATCGACACCAGCTCGCCGTCGTCGTCCTGGTACTCCACCTCGATGTCCGAGATGGCGGTCAGACAGCGCGGGCACCAGTTGATGATCCGCTCGGCGCGGTAGATCAGCTCGTCCTCGTAGAGGCGCTTGAAGATCGTCTGGACGGCCCTGGACAGCCCCTCGTCCATCGTGAACCGCTCGCGCGACCAGGCGACGCCGTCGCCCAGGCGCCGCATCTGGCCCGAGATCTGGCCACCGGACTCGCTCTTCCACTGCCAGACGCGCTCGACGAACGCCTCGCGCCCCAGGTCGTGCCGCGACACGCCCTCCTTGGCGAGTTCCCGCTCGACGACGTTCTGGGTAGCGATACCGGCGTGGTCCATGCCCGGCTGCCAGAGCGTCTCGTACCCCTGCATCCGCTTGCGGCGCGTGAGCGCGTCGATGAGCGTGTGCTCGAAGGCGTGCCCCAGGTGGAGGCTGCCGGTGACGTTCGGCGGCGGAATGACGATGGTGTACGGGGGCTTGTCGCTCTTCTCGTCCGCCTCGAAGTAACCCCGCTCTACCCAGCGCTCGTACAGCGGCCCCTCTACATCGGCCGGCGTGTACTGAGTCGGCAGTTCGGGGTCGCTGTGGTTGCTCTGCTGAGTGTTCTCGGTCACGACGGACAGTGTACGGGCGCGGATGTAGCAGCTTCGAATCGGTTTCGCCCCCGGGGCAACGCTTGTCAGCGGCGTCGTACAGGATGTCGGCAGCGCATAAACATCGCAGAACTTCACACGCAGAACTCAACTGCCTTCAGTTGTCACGAGGGGAACGCTCCATGAGCTACAACCAGCCGCCTCCCGGTCCGTACGGGCAGCAGCCCCAGCAGCCCGGCCCGTACGGCCAGCCGCAGCAGCCGCCGGCCCCGCAGCCTGGTTACGGCTACCCGCAGCAGGGCGGCCAGGTGCCCCCGCAGCAGGGCTACGGCTACCCCCAGCAAGGCGGCCAGGTGCCCCCGCAGCAGGGCTACGGCTACCCCCAGCAGCCCGCCCAGCCCGGCTACGGCCAGCAGGCCCCCTACGGCGGCCAGCAGACCCCCTACGGCCTGATCCCCCAGGGCCCCGAGGAGACCGGCGGCGGCAACGGCAAGAAGATCGGCCTGATCGTCGGCGCGGTCGCGGTCGTCGCCGCGATCGGCGTGGGCGCGTACTTCGTCTTCGGCTCGGGCGGGGATGTGAAGCCCTACACGATCTCGATGCCGGAGAAGCTGCTGAGCGCGCAGTTCTCCAAGGCGCCGGGCTCCGGGGGTGCGGAGACCGAGGACTTGACGAAGGACAAAGAAGCCAAGGCGATGGGCATCACCAACAGCAAGGGCGTCCAGGGCCGCTACACGGCCACTGGCGGGCTGTCGATGCAGGTGATCGGGGTGTACGGCGAGGTCGCCGATCCCGAGGGCACCGTGGGGCAGATGTTCGCCAAGATCGACGAGAACCAGAAGAAGGACCTCGGCCGCCAGAACGCCAAGGTCGAGGACGTCACGCCGACGACCGAGTACTCGCCGAGCGACTTCGACGGTGCGGTGATGAAGTGCCGGTCGCAGAAGGTCACGGTCTCGCAGAGCGGCGTCTCCGTGCCCATCACCGTGTCCACCTGCGTCTGGGGCGACAACAGTGCCATCGGCCTGGTCCAGATGATGGCCGCCCCCACCGCCTCCGGCCCGGCCGGCGCGACGACGCCGAGCGCCGAGGAGCTCTCCGAGAAGACCGCCAAGGTCCGCAACGAGGTCCGCAAGGAGAAGTAGCCGCACCGCCTCGTGCGCCGTTGTGGGGGCGGCGACACAGGCACGGCGGGCGACACCCCCGACGACGGAGCCGCCCGGCAGCACCAGCTGCCGGGCGGCTCTCTTCGTGCCTGTCGCGCGCTACGCGCTCTTCTCCTGGGGCTCGCCCGCGTCGCCTCGGGTGCGCGGGACCAGGGTCGGGTTCACGTTCGAGTGAACGACGTCCTCGGTGATGACGACGCGGGCGACGTCCTTGCGGGACGGGATCTCGTACATCACCGCCTGGAGGACCTCCTCCATGATGGCGCGCAGACCGCGGGCGCCGGTGCCGCGCAGGATCGCCTGGTCGGCGATGGCCTCCAGCGCCGGGCGGTCGAAGTCGAGCTCGACGCCGTCGAGTTCGAAGAGGCGCTTGTACTGCTTGACGAGCGCGTTGCGCGGCTCGACGAGGATCTGGAGCAGGGCCTCGCGGTCGAGGTTGTGCACGGAGGTCAGGACGGGGAGTCGGCCGATGAACTCCGGGATCATCCCGAACTTCACCAGGTCCTCCGGCATGACGTCCTGGAGCTGGTCCTTGGACTCGATCTCGCGCTTGGAGCGGATCGTGGCGCCGAAGCCGATGCCCTTGGCGCCGGACCGGGCCTCGATGATCTTCTCCAGGCCGGCGAAGGCACCGCCGACGATGAAGAGGACGTTCGTGGTGTCGATCTGGATGAATTCCTGGTGGGGGTGCTTGCGGCCGCCCTGGGGCGGAACGGAGGCGGTGGTGCCCTCCAGGATCTTCAGCAGCGCCTGCTGGACGCCCTCGCCGGAGACGTCCCGCGTGATCGACGGGTTTTCGCTCTTCCGGGCGACCTTGTCGATCTCGTCGATGTAGATGATGCCGGTCTCGGCCTTCTTGATGTCGAAGTCCGCGGCCTGGATCAGCTTGAGGAGGATGTTCTCGACGTCCTCACCGACGTAGCCGGCCTCCGTCAGGGCCGTGGCGTCGGCGAACGCGAAGGGGACGTTCAGCATCCGGGCGAGGGTCTGCGCGAGCAGGGTCTTGCCGGAGCCGGTCGGGCCGAGCAGCAGGATGTTGGACTTGGCGAGCTCGATGCCCTCGTCGCCGCGGCCGGGGCCGTTCTCGCCCGCCTGCACCCGCTTGTAGTGGTTGTAGACGGCGACCGAGAGCGCCTTCTTCGCGGGCTCCTGGCCGACGACATAGCCGTTCAGGAACTCGTAGATCTCCCGGGGCTTGGGGAGCTCCTCCCACCGCACCTCGGAGGTCTCGGCGAGCTCCTCCTCGATGATTTCGTTGCAGAGGTCGATGCACTCGTCGCAGATGTACACACCAGGTCCCGCGATGAGCTTCTTCACCTGCTTCTGGCTCTTTCCACAGAATGAGCACTTGAGCAGGTCGCCGCCGTCACCGATGCGTGCCACGAGGTGCTTCCCCTTCGCCTGGGATCCGCATTGCTCCACGGACCCGGGTGCTTGCCTATCGACGGTACCTTGCCGGGCCCCCCGTACGGGCCCCCCTTGGACCGACTCGGTTCACTCGATCCCGTACCGGTCCAAGGGGGCAACGCTCCGGCTCACTTCGCGAAGATCGCGAGCAGATCCCTAACCGATCGAGACGGACGACTTGCGCGTCGAGACGATCTGGTCGACCAGACCGTACGCCAGGGACTCCTCGGCGGTCAGAATCTTGTCACGCTCGATATCGTCACGGATCTTCTCGATCGGCGTGGAGGAGTGCTTGGCCAGCAGGTCCTCCAGCTGCGAGCGCATCCGCAGGATCTCGTTGGCGGCGATCTCCAGGTCGGAGACCTGACCGCGGCCGGTCTCGCTGTAGGGCTGGTGGATCAGCACCCGGGCGTTCGGCAGCGCCATCCGCTTGCCGGGGGTGCCGGCCGCGAGCAGCACGGCCGCGGCGGAGGCCGCCTGGCCCATGCAGACCGTCTGGATGTCCGGCTTCACGAACTGCATGGTGTCGTAGATGGCCGTGAGCGCCGTGAAGGAGCCACCGGGGCTGTTGATGTAGATCGAGATGTCGCGGTCGGGGTCCATCGACTCCAGGCACAGCAGCTGCGCCATGACGTCGTTGGCCGAGGCGTCGTCGATCTGCACGCCGAGGAAGATCACGCGCTCCTCGAACAGCTTGGCGTACGGGTCGTACTCGCGCACGCCCTGCGACGTGCGCTCGACGAAGCGCGGGACGATGTAGCGGGACTCCGCGCGCGGGCCGGAGAACTCGGCCTCCGGGCGCTGGTAGAGGCCGCTGCCGGGGAAGTTGTTCATCGTGGTGTTCACCATCCTGGTGGCGATCAAGTGGGCTGGGGTGGCTGGGGCGAGTGCTGCGGGGCTCAGGCCCCGGTGCCGCCCCCGCCCGGAACGCCGGCGGCGGAGGTCATCACATCGTCGATCAGGCCGTACTCCTTGGCCTCGTCGGCGGAGAACCAGCGGTCGCGGTCCGAGTCCTGGGTGATCCGCTCGACGGTCTGGCCGGTGTGGAAGGCCGTCAGCTCCGCCATCCGCTTCTTGGTGTGCAGCAGCCGCTCGGCGTGGATCTTGATGTCCGACGCGGAGCCGGCAAGACCGGCGGAGGGCTGGTGGATGAGGATCTCGGCGTTCGGCAGCGCGAAGCGCTTGCCCGGGGTGCCGGCGCTCAGCAGGAACTGTCCCATGGAGGCGGCGAGGCCCATCGCGATCGTCACCACGTCGTTCTTGATGTACTGCATGGTGTCGTAGATCGCCAAGCCGGCCGAGATCGAGCCGCCCGGAGAGTTGATGTAGAGGAAGATGTCCTTGTCCGGGTCCGCGGCGAGGAGAAGCAGCTGCGCGGTGATCTTGTTGGCGATGTCGTCGTCGACCGGCTGGCCGAGGAAGATGATCCGCTCGCCGAGCAGCCGGTTGTAGACCTGGTCGCCGAGGCCACCGATGGTCGGCTCAGCGGCGGCGGAAGGCATCGGGATCGTCACGTGTCCACCTGCTCGTTGTCGGACGGCCGGGGCCGTCTCAGCGTCGTCTTCTGGGGCGCGGGGATCGGCGCCGTGTATGCCCCCGGCGCTGTTTCGGAGACTCCCCTGCCCTCGTATCTACGGACCCTAACGCGCAGGTCGGACAACGCCATCCCGCATCGATAACTGTTCGCTGTGAGCGCAGGCTGACCGGCCGGTATGACGTACGGGCCCGAACACGCGGACGTGCGTGTTCGGGCCCGTACATTTCAGCCGTTCAACCAAGCCGCGAGGCGGCCGGGGCTCAGGCCTCGGACTTCTCGTCGGTGCCCTCGGCCTCGGCGACGACGGTCTCGGCGACCTCGGCCTCGTCCTCGTCCTCCAGGTCGATGACCTCGCCGTTGGTGTCCTTGACCGTGGCGGCCTCGACGACGACCGCGAGGGCCTTGCCGCGAGCGACCTCACCGACGAGCATCGGCACCTGGCCGCCCTCGACGACGGCCTGGGCGAACTGGTCGGGGGACATGCCGGAGGACTGCGCGCGGCGCATGAGGTGCTCGGTGAGCTCCTCCTGGCTGACGTTCAGCTTCTCCTTGTTGACCAGCTCGTCGAGGATGAACTGGGTCTTGATGCCCTTCTCCGCCTGCTCCTTGGTCTCGGCGTCGAACTCTTCCTCGGTCTTGCCCTGGATCTCCAGGTACTTCGCGAGGTCGAGACCCATCTGGGCGAGCTGGTGGTTGACCAGGTTGTGCTTGCGGGTGTTGATCTCGTCCTCGAGAAGCTTCTCGGGCATCGGGACCTCGACCAGCTTCAGGAGCTCGTCGAGCACCTTCTCCTGGGCCTGGGTGGCCTGGTCGTACTTCTTCATCTGCTCGAGGCGCTTGCGGCTGTCCGCCTTGAGCTCATCGAGGGTGTCGAACTCGCTGGCCAGCTGCGCGAAGTCGTCGTCCAGCTCGGGCAGTTCGCGGGACTTGACCTCGGTGACCTCGACCTTGACCTCGGCCTCCTTGCCCTGGGCGGAGCCGCCCTTGAGCTCGGAGGTGAAGGTGGCGCTGCCGCCGGCCTCCACGCCCTTGACCGCGTCGTCGATGCCGTCGAGCAGCTCACCGGAGCCGACGGTGTACGTGACGCCCTCGGCGACGCCGTCCTCCAGGACCTCGCCGTCGACCTTGGCCTCGAGGTTGACCGTCAGCACGTCGCCGTCCTGGGCGGCCCGCTCGACCGGGGAGGTCGAGGCGAAGCGCTCACGCAGCTGCTCGACGGACTTGTCGACGTCCTCGTCCGACACCTCGACGGCGTCGACCTCGACCTCGATGCCGGAGTAGTCCGGGATCTCCAGGGCCGGGCGGATGTCGACCTCGGCGGTGAAGGCCAGCACCTCGCCGTCCTTCAGCTCGGTGATGTCGACCTCGGGCTGGCCGAGGACGTTCAGCTCACCCTCGTTGACCGCCTCGGTGTAGAACTTCGGGAGCGCGTCGTTGACGGCCTCCTCCAGCACGGCGCCACGGCCGAAGCGCTGGTCGATGACGCGGGCCGGGATCTTGCCCTGGCGGAAGCCCTTCACCGTGACCTGCTGGTTGATCTTCTTGTACGCCGCGTCGAGGCTGGGCTTGAGCTCCTCGAAGGGCACCTCGACAGTGAGCCGAACCCGAGTCGGGTTCAGGGTCTCCACGGCGCTCTTCACGGTTCGGTCTCCTTGGGGCTGACTTCTGGGGTTCTGCTTGAGATCTACCGGCTACCGGCTGCCCGGGTCCGGCCGATCACGCCCGGTACACAGACACACGGGCACGCAGCTTGCATAGTAACCGCTAGGAGGATGACGCCCACAACGTGATCTTGCACGCCCCGCTGATCTCGCGGGTGCCCCGGTGGGCCGGGGGCTGCGCCCGGCTACTGCTGCCGGGCTTGACCTGCTGGTCGGGGTGGCCGGATTCGAACCGACGACCTTCCGCTCCCAAAGCGGACGCGCTACCAAGCTGCGCCACACCCCGTCGGTGCGACACGTAGGGTACATGGCCGCGGACAGAACGGCTGCCAGATATCGCCGTGACCGGTGGGGACCGGGTACGGGCGGGCGGGGCACATGGGGCGGGGTGTGCGACACACCGCCGCGACCCGCTAGGATGCACTGCGTGCCGAGGTCTGGTGACCGGCGGTGCTTGCGGGCGTAGCTCAATGGTAGAGCCCTAGTCTTCCAAACTAGCTACGCGGGTTCGATTCCCGTCGCCCGCTCTTCCATGGGAGAACCCCGGGCCGGACGGCTCGGGGTTCTCCGCTTTTTCCGGCAGCCGGCTCTCACCGCTTCGCTTCCTCGCCTCCTCGCCCCGCTCGGCCGTGCGTCGCCCGGCGGCCTCCCCCGTCCGCGGTTTCCCGTCCGCGGCCCGGTCCGCGTGCGCCCCTCTTCGCTCCCGGCGCACGGCTCAATAGAGTGGCGGGCATGGAGATCTGGCTCAATCCCGCGTGTTCCAAGTGCCGTTCCGCCGTGCAGGTCCTGGACGACGAGGGCGCTCAGTACACGGTGCGCAAGTACCTGGAGGACCCGCCGGACGCGGGCGAACTGCGCGAGGTGCTGACGCGGCTGGGCCTGGAGCCCTGGGACATCACCCGGACCCAGGAGGCCGAGGCGAAGGAGCTGGGGCTCAAGGAGTGGGAGCGCACCGACGCCGCGCGGGAGCGGTGGATCGCGGCTCTGGCGGCGCACCCCCGGCTGATCCAGCGGCCGATCATCACGGCGGACGACGGCTCGGCGCTCGTGGGGCGTACCGAGGAGGCCGTACGCGAGGTGGTGGCGCGGACCGGCGACGCCTAGCCCCGTACGGCTCGGCCTGGCCGCGGTGCGCGTGGCCGGGCCTTGTGCGGCGGCCGGCTCAGGGACCGGAGGGCACCCGGATCGGTCGGATCCGGAAGGCGATCCGGACCTAGAACGTGATGTGGTTGATGGTGTCCGCCAGGGAGTTGAAGAACCGGTTGATGGACGGCGCCATGCCGGTGGAGGCGAGGAAGAAGCCGAAGAGCACGGCGACGATCGCCGGACCCGCCTTGATCGACTTCCCTCTGATCAGCACGATCAGGATGATCCCCAACAGCAGCACAACTGACAGCGAAAGAGCCACAACTGATCACACCCTTGGTCGGAACGCCTCACCCGCCCGGGAGCATGCCGCGCACACCCCCCGGCACTCATCGTGCCACCAACTCCATGCCCACTGCAGGCCGGTGACGAATCATCGGCCAACGCTTTGCCCGGTTCCTGCCACCGGTGACGCCGGGAAGGCGAGGGGGCGTCCGGCGGGTGGCGGCGGCATGGCCGGCGGGCGCCCGCCGCGGCACGGCCGAGGACTCCCGGAATTCGCCCCGGACGAGGCCGCGACGGTAATTCACCGAGGCCATTCTGATCATTTCCTTCGCGCCTGGACCGGCTAATTTCACTTATTCGTGGCATCCGTCACGCCGCATGGGACGCGAGAGCGAGTGACCGACACCACGGGAACATAACGGCCGAGAAGTGGACATTCCTTCTGCGTCGTTCGCAGGGGATATCACCCGTTTTGGGGGTATGAAGTGCGGCAAATCGGCCGGAAAGCGGGAGGATCCGCACCGTAGATTGCTGGTTTTATCCATGCGCTATCCGTGACGGCACCCAGTGCAATTAGGGAATGGCTCGGATGTGGTTTTACGCATTCGCCGAGCGCCGCTATCGTGCCTCAAATGTTTCCCGCTGCCCCGACACCTCGACGCGAACTGCCCGCTGCCCGGGAGGCGTCGGGTACGGACCGGACGGAGCCCTCGGCACCGGCGACCGGTGTGCCCGAGGACACAGCGGCGTCCGGGCCGAAGAGCGGGGGGCGCACCGCGTTCTTCGACAACGCCAAGTACCTGGCCATCGTGCTGGTGGCGATGGGTCATGCGTGGGAACCGCTGACCGACGGCAGCCGCGCCGCCGAGGCGCTCTACATGACCGTCTACACCTTCCACATGCCGGCCTTCATCATCATCTCCGGCTACTTCTCGCGCAGCTTCGACATGCGCAAGGACCGGCTGCAGCGCCTGGTCACCGGGGTGGCCGTGCCCTACGTCCTCTTCGAGACCGCCTACGCCTTCTTCAAGCGCTGGGCGGACGACGATCCGGGGCACCCCATCAGCCTGCTCGATCCCTGGTTCCTGACGTGGTTCCTGGTGGCGCTGTTCATCTGGCGGCTGACCACTCCGCTGTGGAAGATCGTGCGCTGGCCGATCCCGCTGGCGGTGGCCATCGCCGTACTCGCGTCCGTCTCGCCGGACATCGGCGATGATCTGGACCTCCAGCGGGTGCTGCAGTTCCTGCCGTTCTTCGTCCTGGGGCTGTCGCTGCGGGCGGAGCACTTCGCGCTGGTGCAGCGGCGGGCGGTGCGGATCGCGTCCGTGCCGATCTTCGCCGCCGCACTGGTGATGGCCTACTGGGCGGCGCCCCGGATGTCCTCGGCGTGGTTCTACCACCGCGACAGCGCACAGGAGCTGGGCACCACCTGGTGGATCGGCGCGGTGATGACACCCGCCCTCTTCGGCTGCTCGATCGTGCTCACGGCCTGCTTCTTCTCCTGGGTACCGACGCGCCGGACGTGGTTCACGGTGCTGGGCGCCGGGACGCTGTACGGCTATCTGCTCCACGGCTTCCTGGCGAAGGGCTCGCGCTTCTGGGGCTGGTTCGACGACTACGCCTGGCTGCACACGCCGCCCGGCGAGATCGCGGTCACGCTGATCGCGGCCGCCATCGTCACGGCACTGTGCACACCCCCCGTCCGCAGGGCCTTCCGCTTCGCGATGGAGCCGACGATGGCCTGGGCGTTCCGCAAGGACCCGGCCGACACGGCCCGGGCCCGGGAGGGCGTCAGCGCCTGAGGGCGTCCGCCATGGCCGCCGCCGAACCCGGCGGCCCGGCCGGAGCCGGCGCCCCACCCGGGAGGGGCGGCGACTGCCTGCCACGGGCCGTCAGGCCGGCCATGCGGGCGGCTATGTCCTCGGGGGTGGCGCCCCGCACCCGGTCGGCGAGGGCGCCCGAGGCGAGGATCACCACGTCGTCGGCCCAGGACGCGGCCACCGGGTCGTGCGTGACCATCACCACGGTCGTGCCGAGGGCGTCGACGGCATGCCGCAGCAGGGCGAGCACCTCGGCGGCGGTGCCGGTGTCCAGGGCGCCGGTCGGTTCGTCGGCGAAGATCACATCGGGGTCGGTGACCAGGGCGCGGGCTATCGCGACCCGCTGCTGCTGACCTCCGGAGAGCTGCCCGGGGCGACGGCGCGCATGCTCGCCCAGGCCGACCCGGGCCAGCACCTCCGCCGCCCGCCGGCGGTCCGGGCGCCGGCCGGCCAGTCGCATCGGCAGCAGGACGTTCTGCTCGACGGTCAGGGCCGGCAGCAGATTGAACGACTGGAAGACGAAGCCCAGACGGCAGCGGCGCAAGACCGTGAGGCGGTTCTCACTCATACGGCTGATCTCCGTGCCCGCCAGACGAACGGAGCCGGCGGTGGGGCGGTCCAGGCCCGCCGCGCACTGCAGGAAGGTCGACTTCCCGGAGCCCGAGGGACCCATGACGGCGGTGAAGGAGCCGTGCGGCAGCGACAGATCGATGCCGCGCAGGGCCTGGACGGCGCCGGCTCCTCGGCCGTACTGGCGGCACACCCCCCGCAGTTCGACGGCGCAACCGCCCGCCGCCCCGGCACCCCGTGCCGCTTGTCGCCCGCCGCGCATCCCCATGTCCCGCGCCCCCGTCTCGTCCGGCCCGGCCCCGTCACGGCCGGTCCCTGCTCCTTCAACGTACGGATCCGGACCCCGCCGCGGCCATGAGGAAGACCGCACAAAAAGACTGGGGAAAACCTCACCCCCCGGCCGGCCGCGGCCGGCGCGCGCCTACGCGTCCCGGCAGATCAGCAACAGCGCCCGGTCGTCGTTGACGTCCTTGGCGACGGCCTCGATCAGATGCCAGGCGGCGCCCGCGAAGCCGCCGGCGACGTAACGGTCGGCCTCGCCGGTCAGACGGTCGATGCCCTCGGCGATATCGCGGTCGGCGGCCTCCACCAGGCCGTCGGTGAACAGCATCAGCACATCGCCGGGCCGCAGCGTCCCCTTGATCGGGTCGAACTGGGCGCCGTCGTAGACGCCGAGCAGCGGCCCCTCGCCGGGCTTCTCCTCCCAGCGGCCGCTGCCCGCGCTGAGCTGGAGGGCCGGCAGATGGCCCGCGGAGAGGAGTTCGTAGTCGCCGGATTCCAGGTCGAGGACGAGGTGGATGGAGGTCGCGAAGCCCTCGTCCCAGTCCTGGCGCAGCAGGTAGCCGTTGGCGGCGGGCAGGAAGCCGTGCGGCGGGAGGGAGCCCAGCAGCCCGCCGAAGGCGCCGGACAGCAGCAGCGCGCGGGAGGCGGCGTCCATGCCCTTGCCGGAGACGTCGGTGAGCACCACTTCGAGGATGTTGCCGCCGTGGGTGCGGGAGGCGACGACGAAGTCCCCGGAGAAGGACTGGCCACCGGCCGGGCGCAGCGCCATTTCGTGGTGCCAGCCCTTGGGCAGCCGGGGCAGCTTGCTCTGTACGCGGATGCGTTCGCGCAGGTCGAAGAGCATGGTGCCGCCGCGCCGCCAGGGCACCCCGACCCGGCTGCGGAACTGCGCGATCAGCAGTCCGAAGAACCCGACCGCGGCGACGACCAGAACGGTGCCCGGGGTGATCCGGTCCGGTCCTTCGTCATACGGGCCGAACAGCGCGGACTCGACGACCAGGGCGGCCGCGGAGGCGCCGTACAGGACGAGGAGGTTGGCCGGCCGCAGCAGCAGGCCGCCGGCGATCACCGGCAGGACCAGGGCGGTCGGGGCGATCCATTCGGGGTGCCAGAGCGTGCCCGCGGCGATGGCGGGGATGGCGATCAGCAGGGCGACCAGAGCGAACCGGTCGGAGCCCTCACCGCGAAAGTAGTCGACCCCGGCTTTGCGTACGCCGACGCGGGCCCGGTGCAGGCCTTTGTGCACCCGGGCCGTCAGGGTTTCCGTTCCCGGGCCGCTTGTCATCGCTCTGGGACCTTATCCACCCGTTCGGCGGCGCGTCGATTCGCCGCACGTCACCCCGGCCAATTGCCGGGAAACGGCGTTCGAAATGCGGTCGCGCGACCGGAGAGTGTCCTGCTAGGGATGGTGCATGACGACGGATCTTCGGGTACTGCGGAATGCCGAGTGGGACGTCTGGTCCGACGCGTTGAACGCCGCGTTCGGTGAGCTGCCGTCGCCGGAGGAGCTCGCCCTGCGGCGCGAACTGACCGAGGTCGAGCGCTCGCTCGGCGTCTGGGACGGGCGGCGGTGCGTCGGCACGGCGGGGGCGATCTCGTTCGGGCTCACGGTGCCGGGCGGGGCCGAGGTGCCGGCGGCCGGGGTCACGATGGTCAGTGTGCAGCCGACGCACCGCCGGCGCGGGGTGCTGCGCTCGATGATGCGCCGGCAACTGGCGGACGTCCGCGGGCGCGGTGAGCCGCTGGCGGTGCTGACCGCCTCGGAGCCGGCGATCTACGGGCGCTTCGGCTACGGCGCGGCGACCCAGGACATGCGGCTGACGGTCGACACGCAACGGCTCCCGGCGCCCGAGCTGCCCGGGGTGGACGGCGTACGGCTGCGGCTGGCGGATCCGGTGGCGGCGCTGGCCGACTGCGAGCGGGTCTACGCCGAGCTGGTGCCGGCCCGCCCCGGAATGCTGACCCGCCCACCGGGCTGGGAGAAGGTCACCGTGCTCGACGTACCCGGCAAGCAGCCGGGGGCCGCGGCGCTGCAGTGCGTGCTGGCCGAGGTGGACGGCGAGGTGCGGGGCTATGCGCGCTACGCCCTCAAGCCGCGGTGGGACGACGCGGGGCCGTGCGGGACGGTGCTCGTACGGCACGTCGAGGCGCTGGACCCGGTGGTGTACGCGGCGCTGTGGCGCTATCTCTTCGGGATCGACCTGTCGTCGTCGGTTTCGGTGGCCACCCGCCCGGTGGACGACGCGCTGCTGCACCTGGTGCCGGACCAGCGGCGCTGCGGGATCGGGCTGCGCGAGTCGCTGTTCGTCCGGCCGGTGGAGGTGGGCGCGGCGCTGGCGGCGCGGACGTACCGGACGCCGGTGGACGTGGTGCTGGAGGTCGCGGACCCGTTCTGCCCGTGGAACGAGGGGCGGTGGCGGCTGTCCGGTGACGCGAAGGGCGCGAGCTGTGCGCGGACGGCGGACGCGGCCGATCTGGCGCTGTCCGTACGGGAGCTGGGCTCCGCCTATCTGGGCGGGTTCACGCTCTCGTCGCTGGCCGCGGCGGGGCGGGTGCGCGAGTTGCGGCCGGGTGCGTTGGGTGCGGCCTCGGTGGCGTTCGGGTCGGATGTGGCGCCCTGGTTGCCGTACGGGTTCTAAGGGACTGCGGGGGGCGGCCCTAGGGGGTGGGCGAACAGATCCCGTAGGGGAGACGAGGGCCCCCTGCGGGGCCACAACGCGGTGGTGGTGGGCGGTATTCCGGGCGGCAGACGGCAGTGCGCGCGCAGGCGGAAGTCCGGGCGACGGATGCTCCGGCCCCTGGCGCGTCAGCGCCCACCCGTAGTCGGCTGGCAGCCCGGGCACCAGAAGAGGTTGCGGGCGGCGAGGTCGGCGGTGCGGATCTCGGCGCCGCAGATGTGACAGCCCTGGTTCGCGCGGCGGTAGACGTAGACCTCGCCGCCGTGGTCGTCGACCCGCGGCGGGCGGCCCATGGCCTCGGGCAGATGCTCGGGGCGCACGGTGTCGATCCGGTTGTGGCGGACGCCCTCGGCCATCAGGAACACCAGGTCGGCCCAGATGGCGTCCCATGCGGCGCGGCCGAGGTCGCGGCCCGGGAGGTAGGGGTCGATGCCGTGCCGGAAGAGGACCTCGGCGCGGTAGACGTTGCCGACCCCCGCGATGATCTTCTGGTCGAGCAGCAGCGCCGCGATGGTCGTACGGCTGCGGGAGATCCGCTGCCAGGCACGGATGCCGTCGTCGTCCGGGCGCAGCGGGTCGGGGCCGAGGCGGTCGTGTATCGCCTGCTTCTCGGCGTCGGTGATCAGTGCGCAGGTCGTGGGGCCGCGCAGGTCCGCGTGTGCGGTGGGGCTCGTCAGGCGCAGCCGCACGGTGTCGGTGGGCGGCGGAGCGGGGACGCCGCCGAAGCCGAGCTTGCCGAACAGGCCGAGGTGGACGTGGATCCAGCGATGGGGGTCCCCCCTGGACTGGAGCTCGTCGGAGGTCCTTGGGGGAGGGCCGAAGCCGAGGAAGAGGTGCTTGCCGTGGGCTTCGGTGCGCTCGAGCACCTGGTTGTCGACGAGGGCCGCGCCGCCCGCGAACTTGCCCTGCGGGCTGGTCGCCCGGACCGTCCGCCCCACGAAGCGCTCGGCGTAGTCCGCTGCCAGGCGGTGGATGGTGTGGCCCTCGGGCATGCGTGGTCTCCAGTGGGCGCGCCCGCCCGCCCCGGCACTCGGGGTGGGCGGGCGACGGCGGTGTGCGGTGGGTCAGCCCTGCGGGTGGTGGGCCGGGATGGCGGGGAGTTCGCCGGTGGTCTCGTAGGCCGAGAGCATGTCGATGCGGCGGGTGTGCCGCTCCTCGCCCGAGTAGGGGGTGCTCAGGAAGACCTCGATGAACTTGGTCGCCTCTTCCTCGGTGTGCATCCGGCCGCCGACGGAGATGACGTTGGCGTCGTTGTGCTCGCGGCCGAGCCTGGCGGTCTCCTCGCTCCAGGCCAGCGCGGCCCGTACGCCCTTGACCTTGTTGGCGGCGATCTGCTCGCCGTTGCCGGAGCCGCCGATCACGATGCCGAGGCTGTCCGGGTCGGCGGCGGTCTTCTCCGCGGCGCGGAGGCAGAACGGCGGGTAGTCGTCCTGGGCGTCGTAGATGTGGGGACCGCAGTCGACGGGCTCGTGGCCGTGGGCCTTGAGCCACTCGACGAGGTGGTTCTTGAGTTCAAAACCTGCATGGTCGGAGCCGAGATACACGCGCATGGCATGAGTGTGACATGGGACTCGGCGGGTAGGCGTCGCCGGGTCTTTGTGCGGCGGTGCGGACGGAATCGCTTGTGGACCTTGTGTACGTATGCATTGCGCGCAACCTTCCAGTGTTTCATGCAACGATCCAGCGTCAGGCCTTCCAATCCACGGGTTAGCGAAGATCTAATGCTGTGGTTCCAATCCGTGAACCACACAAGGACGGTGCACATGGGCGCGCACCCTCACCCCGGCTCTCAGGGAGCAGGGGGAACCCCCACCGCCACGAAGGTCCCCACCACCGGCGAACCCGGCGGCGGGCCAACCGGGGGGCAGTCGCAGGACGGGCTGCAGGCAGGACTGAAGAACCGCCATCTGTCGATGATCGCGATCGGCGGGGTCATCGGCGCCGGGCTGTTCGTGGGCTCCGGCGCGGGTATCGCCGCCGCCGGCCCGGGCATCCTGCTGTCGTACGCGCTGACCGGGCTGCTGGTCGTGCTGGTGATGCGGATGCTGGGCGAGATGGCCGCGGCCTCCCCCACATCCGGGTCGTTCTCCGCCTACGCGGACCGGGCGCTGGGCCGCTGGGCCGGCTTCACGATCGGCTGGCTGTACTGGTTCTTCTGGTCGGTGGTGCTGGCGGTCGAGGCGACCGCCGCCGCCGCGATCCTGACCGGCTGGGTCCCGGCGGTCCCGCAGTGGGCCTGGGCGCTGATCGTGATGGTCGTGCTGACCGGCACCAACCTGATCTCGGTGGGCTCGTTCGGTGAGTTCGAGTTCTGGTTCGCCGGTATCAAGGTCGTCGCGATCGTCGTCTTCATCGTGGTCGGCGCGCTGGCGATATTCGGGCTGCCGCCGGGCGATCACGCCGTGGGCATGTCGAATCTGACCGGGCACGGCGGCTTCCTGCCGAACGGTCCCGGCGCGATCCTCTCCGGCATGCTGCTGGTGGTCTTCTCCTTCATGGGCAGCGAGATCGTCACGCTGGCGGCCAGCGAGTCGCCGAACCCGGTGCTGGCCGTCCGCAAGGCCGTCAACAGCGTCATCTGGCGGATCGCGCTCTTCTACATCGGCTCGATCACGGTGATCGTGACGCTGCTGCCGTGGAACGACCCGGCGGTGCTCAAGAGCCCGTATGTGGCGGTGCTGAAGTCGCTGGACATTCCGTACGCGGGCACGGTGATGGACGTCGTGGTGCTCACCGCGGTGCTGTCCTGTCTGAACTCCGGGCTCTACACGGCCTCCCGGATGGCGTTCTCGCTCGGCGAGCGCGGCGACGCGCCCAAGTCGTTCAAGAAGGTCAACAAGGGCGGGGTGCCGGCGGTCGCGATCTGGGCGTCGGTCGCCTTCGGCTTCATCGCGACGATCTTCAGCTACACCTCGAAGGACACCGTCTTCCAGTTCCTGCTGAACTCGTCGGGCGCGGTGGCGCTCTTCGTGTGGCTGGTCATCTGCTTCTCGCAGCTGCGGATGCGCCGGATCATCGAGCGGGAGACTCCGGAGCGGCTGACGGTGCGGATGTGGCTGTACCCGTGGCTGACGTACGCCACGATCGCCCTGATCGTCTTCGTCGTCGGCTACATGTTCTACGACCCGGACGGGCGGGAGCAGATGATCCTGTCGGTGGTCGCGGCGGTGGTGGTGCTGGCGATCGGGCTGGTGCTGCAGCGCCGGCGGCCGCGGACGACTGCCGGGAAGTAGCCGGACGCGGCGACGGGCCGGGCCCCGCGGTCACCGTTCGGTGAGTGCGGGGGCCCGGCCCGTCGTGCGGTGTGCGGCGCTCAGCCGCGGCGGCCCGCCAGCTTCCAGGCGGTCGGCAGCGCGCCCATCGCCAGCGCCGCCTTGAGGGCGTCGCCGATCAGGAACGGCACCAGGCCGGCCGCGGCGGCCTGCCCCAGGGACATGCCGGTGCTCAGCGCGAGGTAGGGCACGCCCACGGCGTAGATCACGGCGGTGCCCGCGGCCATGGTGGCGGCGGTGCGCAGCACTCCGCGGTCGCCGCCGCGGCGGGCCAGCGCGCCGACCAGGGCGGCGGCGAGCAGCATGCCGACGATGTAGCCGAAGGTGGCGCCGCCGGCACCGGAGGCACCGCCGGCGAACCACGGCAGGCCCGCGATGCCCGCCAGGGCGTAGAGCGCGAGCGAGAGCAGGCCGCGGCCCGCGCCGAGCGAGGCGCCGACCAGGAGGGCGGCGAAGGTCTGGCCGGTGACCGGGACCGGGGAGCCGGGGACCGGGACGGCGATCTGCGCCGCGATGCCGGTGAGCGCGGCGCCGCCGACCACCAGCGCGGCGTCGCGGACGCGGGCGCGGGAGGCGGTGGCGGCCGGCAGCAGGTCGGCGAGGACCGTGCCGGGACGGACGAGGGCGGCAGTGCTCATCGGGGCTCCGCGAGGTGTGAGGGGTCGGGACGGGACGCGATGACGTTAGTCCAGGCGGCCGGTGGCGATCATCGTGTGGCGGTGACAAAGCCGTACCGGCCCGCTTGGAGAGTTCCGAACAACCGCCACAATGCCCGGCCCTGCGGGGGCGTGTGACGTCTTTGCAGGTCACGTGATGCTCATCACGAAGCCGGCCGTCGCATGGGGCCGGTTTTGTGGTAGCGCGCGGGGTGCGGGGAGACTGGGGCCCGCCCCGCGGTGACCTGTGGAGTTCCCCCAAACCTCCGGCGGCCCCGCCGCCCCGCCCCCTGTGAGAGTTACGAGCGATGCACGACACACCGACCACCGCCGGGCAGTCCCCGCTCGTCGAGGGCGCCGGCGAGAAGGAGCCGCTGTCCACGGGGCTCAAGCAGCGCCATCTGACGATGCTGGGCCTGGGCGGGGTGATCGGCGCGGGCCTGTTCGTGGGCTCCGGCGCGGGGATCTCGGTGGCCGGGCCGGGGATCGTGCTGTCGTATCTGATCGCGGGCGCGCTGGCGATGCTGATCATGCGGATGCTCGGCGAGATGTCGGCGGCGATGCCGGCCTCCGGCGCGTTCTCCGTGCACGCGGAGCGGGCGCTGGGCCGCTGGGCCGGTTTCAGCGTCGGCTGGCTGTACTGGTTCCTGCTGGTGGTGGTGCTGGCCGTGGAGGCCACCGGCGCGGCGCAGATCGCCCATGGCTGGGTGCCGGCGGTGCCGCAGTGGGGCTGGGTACTGATCTTCATGGTGGTCTTCACGGTCGCCAACTTGGCGGCGGTGAAGAACTTCGGGGAGTTCGAGTTCTGGTTCGCCACGCTCAAGGTCACCGCGATCGTGCTGTTCCTGGTGCTGGGGCTGCTGGCGGTCTTCGGGGTGCTGCCCGACACCGAGCCGGTCGGGACGGCGAACCTCACCGGGCACGGCGGGTTCCTGCCCCACGGCTGGGGCGGGGTGGTCTCCGGGGTGCTGGCCGTGGTGTTCGCCTTCGGCGGGCTGGAGGTCGTCACCATCGCCGCGGCCGAGTCGGACGATCCGGCGCGGGCGGTGGGCCGGGCGGTGCGCAGCGCGGTGTGGCGGATCCTGTTCTTCTACGTCGGGTCGATGCTGGTCATCGTGGCCCTGCTGCCGTGGTCGTCGATGCGGCCGGGCCAGAGCCCGTACGTCGCGGTGCTGGAGCGCATCGGGGTGCCGGGCGCGGGCCAGATCATGAACATCGTGGTGTTCGTGGCGCTGCTCTCGGCGCTGAACGCCAATCTCTACGGCTCGTCGCGGATGGTGTTCTCGCTGGCCGAACGGGGTGAGGCGCCGCGGGCACTGCTGAAGGTGTCGGGCGGAGGGGTGCCGCGCCGGGCCGTGCTGGCCTCGGTGGCCTTCGGGTTCGTCTCCGTTCTGCTGAATCTGAAGTGGCCGGACTCGGTCTTCCTCTACATGCTCAACGCGGTCGGCGCGGTGCTGCTGTTCGTCTGGGGTCTGATCGCCGTCTCCCAGCTGCGGCTGCGTCCGCGTATCGAACGCGAGGCGCCCGGGAAGCTGACCCTGCGGATGTGGGCGTTTCCGTATCTGACCTGGGCGGCGCTGCTGGCGATGGCCGGTGTGATCGTGCTGATGCTGACCGACGACACGGCCCGTCCGCAGCTGCTGTGGTCGGCCGGGGCGACCGCCGCGGTGCTGCTGGTGGCGGGCGTTCGGGAGCTGAGGGGCCGTCGTCCGCGGCGTTGAGCCGTGCCGGGCGGCCGTTTCGCCCCGAGACGGAGGTCACACGGCGTGGCAATCGACGACTCGTCAGGCACGCACGGTGACGATCGCGTCTGAATACCGAACATTCGCTGCACGACTGTTGCCCTGAGCGGACACCGGCACTCAAACTGAGCCCGCTTTGCCGAGGATCCCGGAGTTGCGCCATCGGCAGCCCTTGCGCGACCCGATGCCCCGGCGGCACCGTCGCACCGGTCGCGGCTTCGGGACACCGCGGTTCGCCTTGCTCCGCTCTCACCTACTGGGACAGGTACGACATGAATCGGACACCCTCGTCCGCCTCCCCCGCGCAGACCAGCGCGACGGAGGGCGCCGGCCCCGATAGTGGCTCCGCGCTGTCCAACGGCCTCAAGCAGCGCCATCTGTCGATGATCGCCCTGGGCGGCGTGATCGGCGCGGGCCTGTTCGTCGGCTCCCGCGAGGGCATCGCGGCGGCCGGCCCCTCGATCGTGCTGGCCTACGCGGTCTCCGGCGCCCTGGTCATGCTGGTCATGCGGATGCTCGGCGAGATGGCCGCGGCCAATCCGGCCTCCGGCTCCTTCTCCGTGCACGCCGAGCGCTCCATCGGCTCCTGGGCCGGTTTCACGGTGGGCTGGATGTTCACCGCGCTGCTGTGTGTGGCGGTGGCCGCCGAGGCGCTGGGCGCCGCGGACGTGATGCACCAGTGGTTCCCCAGCAGCGAGCCCTGGATGTGGGTCCTGCTGTTCATGGTGATCTTCACCGGCACGAACCTGGCCGCGGTCTCCAACTTCGGCGAGTTCGAGTTCTGGTTCGCCGCCCTGAAGGTCGCCGCGATCGCCGCCTTCCTCATCCTGGGCGTGCTCGCCATCTGCGGTGTGCTCCCCGGCACCCAGGCGCCGGGCGCCTCGCACCTCACCGGTGACGGCGGCTTCCTGCCCAAGGGCGTCGACGGTCTGATGGTGGGTCTGCTGGCGTCGGTGTTCGCCTACGGCGGCCTGGAGACGGTGACCATCGCGGCCGCCGAGTCCAAGGACCCGGTGCGCGGTGTCGCGCGCGCGGTGCGCACCGCGATGTGGCGGATCGCCCTGTTCTACGTCGGCTCGATGGCGGTCATCGTCACGGTCATCCCCTGGAGTGCCCCCTCGATCGCCAAGAGCGGCCCGTACGTGGCGGTCCTGGACTACCTCAAGATCCCCGCGGCCGGCCAGGTGATGAACGTCGTCATCCTGATCGCGCTGCTGTCCGCGGTGAACGCCAACATCTACGGCGCCTCGCGGATGGCGTACTCGCTGATCTCCCGCGGCCAGGGCCCGGCCTTCCTGGGCAAGGTCAGCGGCGGCGTCCCGCGCCGCACGGTGCTGCTGTGCTCCGCCTTCGGCTTCCTCGCGGTGCTCTTCAGCTTCTGGTGGCCGACCACGGTCTTCCAGTGGCTGCTGAACATGGTCGGCGCGGCGGTCCTGGTGGTGTGGGGCTTCATCGCGGTCGCCCAGCTGCGGATGCGGCGGCGGCTGGAGCGCGAGGCTCCGGAGAAGCTCGTGGTGAAGATGTGGGCCTTCCCGGTGCTGACGTGGGTGGCGCTGGCGGGCATCGTCGCGGTGCTGCTGCTGATGCTGCGCGACGAGAACCAGCGCATCCAGCTGCTGTTCACCGGCGGCTTCGGAGTGGTGCTGGCGGCGATCGGGCTGCTGCGGCAGCAGGCCCTCGGCAAGGACACCGAGCCGGCCGACCGCTAGCCCTCACCCGTAGTACCCCGTAGGGGGGGGGGGGGGGGGGGGGGGGGGGGGGGGGAGGGGGGGGGGGGTGGGGGGGGGGGGGGGAGAGCAGAGAACGAAAAGCCGCGCCGCACCGCGGCCGTGCGTGT
>NZ_JBWKCJ010000010.1:96862-149671 GCF_056436545.1 Streptomyces sp. NPDC043738
AAACCCACCACCCGAACCCCACCCCCCTCCCCCCCCCCCCCCCCCCCCCCCCCCCCCCCCCCCCCCCCCCCCCCCCCCCCCCCCCCCCCCCCCCCCCCCCGCCTCCGTCTTTGGGACCAGGAAACCGCCCGCAACCGACCGGAGATCATTCCTGCTGATAGCGTGCTCTTGCACATCGATTGCAACTACTGCACTGCTACTACTGCATGTACGCAGCTTGGAGGCGGGATCGGCATGGCGACCTACACACTTCCGGAACTCCCCTACGACTACTCGGCGCTGGCGCCGGTCATCAGCCCCGAGATCATCGAGCTGCACCACGACAAGCACCACGCGGCGTATGTGAAGGGCGCCAACGACACCCTCGAGCAGCTCGCCGAGGCGCGCGACAAGGACCAGTGGGGCAGCATCAACGGCCTGGAGAAGAACCTCGCGTTCCACCTCTCCGGCCACATCCTGCACAGCATCTACTGGCACAACATGACCGGCGACGGCGGCGGTGAGCCGCTGGAGAAGGACGGGGTGGGCGAGCTGGCCGACGCGATCGCCGAGTCCTTCGGCTCGTTCGCGAAGTTCAAGGCCCAGCTGACCAAGGCCTCGGCCACCACCCAGGGCTCCGGCTGGGGCGTGCTGGCCTACGAGCCGGTGACCGGCCGGCTGATCGTCGAGCAGATCTACGACCACCAGGGCAACGTCGGTCAGGGCTCGGTTCCGATCCTGGTCTTCGACGCCTGGGAGCACGCGTTCTACCTGCAGTACAAGAACCAGAAGGTGGACTTCATCGAGGCCATGTGGCAGGTCGTCAACTGGCAGGACGTGGCCAAGCGCTACACGGCCGCCAAGGAGCGCGCCCACAACCTGCTGCTGGCGCCGTAGCCGCCCAGGATGCGTCCCGCCTCGTGATCGTCTTCTCACCTTTCGCCGGGCGGGCGGAGTAACGGCGAGGCCCCACGAGTGGGGGCACCTCCCAGCGATAGCTGGGGGAGTGACTCGTGGGGCCTCGCCCATGCGCCGACGGCGCGGTCCGGACGTCAGCCGAAGACCGGCGGCTGGGTCCGCGTCCGCTTGATCTCGTAGAAGCCGGGGATCGACGCCACCATCAGCGTGCCGTCCCACAGCTTGGCGGCCTGCTCGCCCTTGGGGGCCGGGGTGACGACCGGGCCGAAGAAGGCGATCTGCTCGCCGTCGGATCCGGGGACCGCGATGACCGGGGTGCCGACCTCCTGGCCGACCAGGTCGATGCCCTCCTTGTGGGAGGCGCGCAGCTGTGTGTCGTAGGTGTCCTTGTCGGCGTACTCGATCAGGTCGGCGGGCAAGCCGGCGTCTTCGAGGGCGGCGGCGATGCTCTCGGGGTTCACACCGAGGCCCTCGTCGTGGAAGCGGGTGCCGAGCGCGGTGTAGAGCCGGCCCACGGCCTCGTCGCCGTGCAGCTGCTGGGCGGCGATCACCACCCGGACCGGGCCCCAGGCCTTGCCGCCCGGGCGCATGTTCGCGCGGTACTCCTCCGGCAGCGTGTCGAGTTTGTCCTCGTTGAGAACGGCCAGGCTCATCACATGCCAGCGCACCTCGACCGGGCGGACCTTCTCCACCTCCAGCATCCAGCGGGAGGTCAGCCAGGCCCAGGGGCACAGCGGGTCGAACCAGAAGTCTGCCGGGGTCTTCGCGGTTTCGGACAAGGGTCTCGTCTCCTCAGGCAAGCCGTGCTGGGTCTGTTCTCGGTCGTGCTGTCCGGTGGCAGGTTCAACCGTCGGGGGGCGTGCCATGATTCCCCGTGTTCGATATTCGAGACGAGGACGAGGGAGTCACGTCGTGCCAGGTGAGAATCTGTCCCGGGACGAGGCACGTGAGCGGGGTCGACTGCTGAGCGTCGACGCCTACGACGTGGCGCTCGACGTCCGCTCAGCGGTCGGGCAGGGGCAGGCCGCGGCCACGTTCCGGTCCCGTACGGCCATCCGCTTCCGCTGCGCCGAGCCGGGCGCGTCGACGTTCGCGGACCTGCTGGCGCCGTCGGTCACCTCCGTCACCCTCAACGGGCGGGAGCTGGACCCCGCGGCAGTCTTCGACGGCACCCGGATCGCGCTGGACGGCCTGGCCGCCGAGAACACCCTCGTCGTCGACGCGCAGTGCGCCTACAGCCGCACCGGCGAGGGGCTGCACCGCTTCGTCGACCCCGAGGACGGCGAGGTCTACCTCTACACCCAGTACGAGCCGGCCGACGCGCGCCGGGTGTTCGCCAACTTCGAACAGCCCGACCTGAAGGCCCCGTTCACCTTCGAGGTGACCGCTCCCGAGGGGTGGGTGGTGCTCAGCAACGGCGCCCAGGAGGGCGACGCCGAGGCCGGGACGCACCGGTTCGCGCGGACCCGGCCGATCTCCACGTACATCACGGCCGTCGTCGCCGGCCCGTACCACTACGTCACCGACAGCTACCGCCGCACCTTCGACGACGGCACCGAACTGGTCGTCCCGCTGGGCGCGCTGTGCCGCAAGGGGCTGGCCAAGCACTTCGACGCGGACGACGTCTTCACCGTCACCAAGCAGGGCCTGGACTTCTTCCACGAGCACTTCGACTTCCCCTACCCCTTCGGGAAGTACGACACCGCGTTCGTACCGGAGTACAACCTCGGTGCGATGGAGAACCCGGGGTGTGTCACCTTCCGCGAGGAGTTCGTCTTCCGCGGGAAGGTGACCGAGGCGTCCTACGAGCGCCGGGCCAACGTCATCCTGCACGAGATGGCGCACATGTGGTTCGGCGACCTGGTGACCATGCAGTGGTGGGACGACCTGTGGCTCAAGGAGTCCTACGCGGACTTCATGGGCGCCTTCGCGCAGGTGGAGGCGACCCGCTTCACAGGCGGCTGGATCACCTTCGCCAACCGCCGCAAGTCCTGGGCCTACCGCGCCGACCAGCTGCCCTCCACCCACCCGGTCACCGCCGACATCCGCGACCTGGAGGACGCCAAGCTCAACTTCGACGGCATCACCTACGCCAAGGGCGCCGCGGTGCTCAAGCAGCTGGTGGCGTACGTGGGCCAGGACGCGTTCCTGGAGGGCGCTCGGCGCTACTTCAAGCGCCACGCGTACGGCAACACCCGGCTGGCGGACCTGCTGGCGGTGCTGGAGGAGACGTCGGGCCGGGACATGGCGGCCTGGTCGCGGTCCTGGCTGGAGACCGCGGGCGTCAACTCACTGACCCCTCAGGTCACTTATGACGCACACGACCGGATCACCGAGCTGAGCATCCTGCAGGAGGCGGCCCCGGAGCACCCGGAGCTGCGGCCGCACCGGGTCGCGGTGGGCCTCTACCGCCGCCTGGACGCGGACTCGGCGCTGGTGCGCTACGCCCGCGCCGAGGTCGACGTCACCGGGCCGCGGACGGCCGTGCCGGAGCTGGCCGGCTCCGAGCGGCCCGAGCTGATCCTGGTCAACGACGAGGACCTGACGTACTGCAAGGTCCGGTTCGACGAGGGGTCGCTGGCCACGCTGCGGGCCCGCCTCGGCGACCTGCCCGACCCGATGGCGCGGGCGCTGTGCTGGGCGGCGCTGTGGGGCCTGACCCGCGACGGCCTGATGCCGACCCGCGACTACCTCAACCTGGTGCGGCGGTTCGCCGGCCAGGAGACCGACATCGGCGTACTGCAGTCGCTGCACGGGCAGGCCCAGACGGCGCTGGAGCACTACTGCGCGCCGGACCGCCGCGAGGCGGCCGCCCGCGAACTGGCCGAGGGCGCGCTGCACGAGCTGCGGCTGGCCGATCCGGGCAGCGACCACCAGCTGACCTGGGCCCGGCACTTCGCCGCGGTCGCCACCACCCCCGCCGACCTCCAGCTGCTCGAGGGCCTGCTGGACGGCACGGCGAAGATCGACGGCCTGGAGGTGGACCAGGAGCTGCGCTGGTCGTTCCTGGAGCCGCTGGCCGCGCACGGCCTCGCGGACGAGGACGTGATCGCCGCGGAGCTGGCCCGGGACGACACCGCCTCCGGCAAGCGCCACCAGGTGCGCTGCCTGGCGGCCCGCCCGTCGGCGGAGGTCAAGGCGCAGGCGTGGGCGGACGTGGTGGAGTCCGACGCGCTGTCCAACGCCCTGGTGGAGGCGACCATCGCCGGTTTCGCGCAGCCCGGGCAGCGGGAGTTGCTGACGTCGTACGCCCCGCGCTATTTCGCGGCGATCGAGCGGGTGTGGCGGGAGCGGTCCATCGAGATCGCGATGGACGTGGTGCGCGGGCTGTTCCCGGCGTGGCTGGTGGAGCGCGCCACCCTGGAGGCCGCGGACGGCTGGCTGGCCGCGCACGCCCAGGCGGCGCCCGCGCTGCGCCGGCTGGTGCTGGAGGAGCGGGACGACCTCGCCCGGGCGCTGCGCGCACAGGCTTGTGACGAGGCGGCCGGGCCCAGGCCGTAACCCCGGCTGCCACCAGCCCTTTTCGGCAGTCGAACGCCCGTACTTTAGCCCAGGATTGTCCGGTTTGAGGTACGGGCGTGTAACAGCGGTTAGGGGGCGGAGCGGGTGCGGGAATCTCGCGGTCATGAACCACGACACCCCGCTCTCCCCCCTCCCCCTCCAGCACCTCTCCGGGCTCCGCAGCCGGGTGCTGACCACCCGTCAGCTGCGTGAGCACGGCGTCCCGGCGGCGGAGCTGACCGAGCGCTGCCGCCCCGGCGGCTGCTGGCAGCAGGTCCTGCCGGGCGTCTACCTGCTCCACCCGGGGCCGCCCACCAGCGAGGAGCGGCTGCAGGCGGTGCTGCTGTACGCCAGCCACCGGGGGCCGTCCGTGCCCCGCCAGCCCGGCGGGTCCGGCGACGCCCCCGAAGCGATGATCACCGGTCTGGCGGCGCTCGCCCTGCACGGCTTCTCCGAGGCTCCCCCGCTGCTCGTGCTGGACCGCATCGAGGTGCTGGTCGCCCGCACCCGGCGGCTGCGCTCGACCGGTTTCGCGCAGGTCGTCCGGGCCGTGGACCTGCCGGTACCGCAGCAGGTCACCGGCGTGCCCACCGCGCCGGTGCCCCGCGCGCTGGCCGACGCGGTCGCCGGGCTCAACGACGCCGCGGCGGTGCGCCGGCTGCTGACCGAGGCGGTGCGCGGCGGCCACAGCGAGGCGAGCGCGGTGGTACGGGAGCTGAGCCGGGCGCGGCTGCTGACCCGGCCGCACGTGGTGGACGCGGTCGACGCCCTGCTCGCCGAGGGCCGGGCGCTGGCCGAGCAGCGGCTGTACGCCATGGTGCGCGAGCACGGCCTGTCCGAGCCGCTGTGGAACGTCGATCTGCGGCTGCCGGGCGGGCCGCACCTGGGCGGCGTGGACGCCTACTGGCCGGAGCACGCGGTGGCCCTGGAGATCGACACCCGTGCACCGCGCCCCGAGGAGGACCCGCTGCACTCGGCCTTCGACCACAAGCGCGAGCATCTGGAGCGGCTGGGCATCACCGTCGTCCGCTGCCTGCCGCGCACCCTGCGCGAGGCCCCCGCGGAACAGGCCGCGGTGGTCCGTACCGCCCTGATGGCGGCGCCGGAACGGGAGCCGAGCGCCTATGTGGTGGCGCTGCCGCGCTGAGAGCCCGGCTCCGTCCCCGCCTCCGGCTCCGTTCCCGTCCGTCAGCGCCGCTTGAGCAGCAGCTCGACGTTGCGGTCCCGGGCCGTGCCCACCAGGTCCGTACGGGCCGCGGGCGCGTTGAAGGACAGCTCGCGGTAGAGGGCGGCCAGCCCGGTCTGCGAGAGGTCGGTGAAGTCCGTGCGGTGCGGGGCGGCCGACTCCACCAGCGTGGTGATCAGCGACAGCGTCCCGTCGTGGTTGTCCACCAGCTCGACGACCCGGGCCAGCTGCGGGAAGTCGATGTGCGAAGCGGTGGAGACCTCCCAGAAGGTGCCGTGCGCGGTGATGTCGTTCTTGTGGCTGTGGCCGTTGATCCAGCCGACGACCGAGGGATGGGCGGCCAGCAGCTCGACCAGCTCCGCGCCGCCGTACCGCTTCTCGTGCGGCCGGGCCGGGTCGGGCCGGGTGTTGTTCATGGTCTTGCTGGTGTGGTGGCTGAAGACCAGCACATGCGCCTTCTCGCCCCGCTCGTTCTGCTTCAGCGTCCGCTCCAGCCAGCGCAGTTGGGCCTCGCCGACCGAGCCGGTGTAGTGGCCGCCGGGGTCGGTGGTGTCCAGGCTGATGCCGAGGACGTCGTCGGAGACGCGGAAGGTGTAGTAGAGGCGGCCGGAGTCCAGGTGCGCCGCGGTGTAGCCGTGGCCGTGCGGGCCGGGGCCGGTGTGCGCCGGGTCGAGGTGGGCGCGCAGGTACTCGGCGCGGGTGAAGGGCGCGCGGCGCGGGTCGGGGGTGACGTTCCGGGCCTGCCGGGCGTGGCTCTTCAGCAGCCGCTTGAAGTCCTCGCCCTTGGGGTCGAGGCCGTTCTTGACCGCCTTCCACACCTTGGCGGCCTCGGCGGCGGGCAGCGTCTCCAGCTTGCGGCCCCCGGTGGCGACCTCGGTCCAGAACGGATCACCGGGCGCGTAGCACCCGCCGGGCAGCGAGTCGTGGTTGCCGACCGTGGAGTACCAAGGAAGCCGCAGCCCGGGGCTGTGGACCGTGCGGATGGCTGCGTCCAGGAACCCGTGCAGCCGCGGGAAGCCCAGCTGCTTGTCGGCGTCGCGCAGTGCGCTGTCCGGCTGCCAGTACAGCTTCAGCCCGCTGTCCTGGACGCCTTCGTAGCGGCGCGGGTCGCCGGAGTTGGGGGTGATCCGGCCGCCGCTCATCGCGGTCAGGAACCACGCCAGCTCCAGCTTGGAGTTGTTGTCGGTGTTGTCGCCGGTGGTCATCACGAAGGACAGCGGGGCGCCGGTGGCGGGCCCGCCGGGCAGCGCGTTGACCCGCTCGATCAGCGAGACCACGCCGGCGACGGACAGCGCCTCCTGCGGCCGCCAGGCGCTCGCGGTCTCGGCGCGCAGGTACTCGTAGCGCAGCGGGCTCTGCACATCGACCAGGTGCAGGTCGGTGAACTGCACGAACGACGCCAGCGCGGTGCGCCGCCGCTCGCGCCCGCCGTGGGCGGCGGCCAGCTCGGCGCGCACGACCCGGTCCCAGCCGGGGCCGTCGGCGAGCCGGCGGTAGCCCCCGCTGCCGCGCGGGGCGGCGGCGGAGCCGAGGGTGGTGCCCCTGGCGTAGGGCACCCGGGGGACGGCGGGGGCGTCGACGGCGACGGGCGCGGCCGGGGCCGGGCCGGGGGCGGCGGTGGCGGCCTGCGCCGCCCGGTCGGGGCCGACGCCGAAGGCGAGCCCGAGCCCGGTGGCGGCGCCGACGGCTCCGGTGGCGGCGAGGAACGTACGGCGGTCGAAAGTGGCGGCGGACCGTATACGGGACATACGCGAGGCTCCCCGAGTGCGAACGCAAAGGCGGCCGGGACCAGTGGTGGCGGGAGTGGGACCGCTCGTCGCCCTCCAGCACAACTGCCCTGTCACCAGGGATGGTTGGCATCCGGAGTGACCTGCGCGTGAACGCCACCGCAACGCGGGGAACCCATCACCGCACAGGGATCTGCCGGCCACCGGCCCGCCACACGGCCCTGCCCGGGGGTGCGACCGGCGGTCACCGTGCGTTCACTCCGCGGGGTATCAGGAGGGCCACACCCCGACCCGGCGAACGCGCTCCACTACGACCCGAGTACGCTGCGTGTCCACCCGGTCCCTCGACCCTCCACAGACTGGAATGGATTGGACAAGGCGACGGGTGTCACACACATGATGGAGGCACTACTGAGCAGGTGTTCTGGAGCAGTCACCGAAGCCAGGCCAGAAAGAAGGAGTCCCATGAGGGTCGGAATCGTCGGAGCCACCGGACAGGTCGGCGGCGTGATGCGGGGCATTCTCGCCGAGCGGAACTTCCCGGTCGAGCAGCTGCGGCTGTTCGCTTCGGCCCGGTCCGCCGGACGCACCCTGCCGTGGCAGGACACCGAGATCACGATCGAGGACGCGGCCACCGCCGACTACTCCGGGCTCGACATCGTCCTGTTCTCGGCCGGCGGCGCGACGTCCAAGGCGCTGGCGGAGAAGGTCGCCGCCGCGGGCCCCGTCGTGATCGACAACTCCTCGGCCTGGCGCCGCGACCCCCAGGTGCCGCTGGTCGTCTCCGAGGTCAACCCGCAGGCGATCACGGACCGCCCCAAGGGCATCATCGCCAACCCGAACTGCACGACCATGGCCGCGATGCCGGTGCTGCGCCCGCTGCACGACGAGGCCGGCCTGGTCTCGCTGGTCGTCGCCACCTACCAGGCGGTCTCCGGCAGCGGTCTGGCCGGTGTCGAGGAGCTGGACGGCCAGGTCCGCAAGGCGGTCGAGCAGGACGCCACCAAGCTGACGCACGACGGCTCGGCCGTGGAGTTCCCCGCGCCGGACAAGTACGTCCGCCCGATCGCCTTCAACGTCCTGCCGATGGCCGGCTCGATCGTCGACGACGGTCTGAACGAGACCGACGAGGAGCAGAAGCTCCGCCACGAGAGCCGCAAGATCCTGGAGATCCCGGAGCTGAAGGTGTCCGGCACCTGCGTCCGCGTCCCGGTCTTCAGCGGCCACTCGCTGCAGGTCAACGCCCGCTTCGCGCGTCCGATCAGCCCGGCACGCGCCCAGGAGGTGCTGGCCGGCGCCCCCGGCGTCGCCCTCTCCGACGTGCCCACCCCGCTCCAGGCCGCCGGCCAGGACGCGTCCTTCGTGGGCCGGATCCGCCGGGACGAGACCGTCGACAACGGCCTGGCGCTGTTCCTGTCCAACGACAACCTCCGCAAGGGCGCGGCGCTGAACGCCGTCCAGATCGCGGAGCTGGTCGCCGCGGAGCTGCGCGGCTGACCGCACCCGAGCACACCGAGTGCCCGTACGGACCCCTGTCCCGTGCGGGCACTCGCGCGTTCGGCGGCGGGCGGCTCAGCCGGCCCGCCGGACCTCGAACTGGAAGCAGCCGTACTCGACGGCGCGTACGTGCACCAGCGCCACCTCCGGGTCGGCGAAGGCCTCGGCGAAGGCCGCGTCGAACCCGGCCCCGGCGTCCTGGGGGATCTCCAGGAGCCGCCCGCCGACGATCTGCCCCCGGGCGTCGTAGCGGCGCAGGGTCCGCAGCGCTCCGGGCCGTGCGAAGGGGTAGCCGGCGGTGTCCCCGTCCGGCCCGGCGCACTCCTCGGCGTGGATGAACACCGGCCCCTGTTCGTCGTACGCGCCGGGAGCGGCTCCCGTCCGGGCCGCCCAGCGGCGCAGCGGCGCATAGGACACCAGCGCGACCCGCTCGCCGGCCCGGATCTCCCGAAGGCAGCAGCGCAGCGGGCTGCCGACGGAGTCCACCGGTACGCCGTCCTCGCGGGCGAGGTACGGCTCGAGGGGCCGCCCGGCGTCGTCGGCGACGCGGAGTTCCTTCAGCGCGGTGGCGGGGATGGGGTGCGGGGTGTAGGTCGTCATGCGTCCAGCGTCGTCCGCGTGGGCGGCGATTACCGGCGGCTTTCGGACGCCGCGTTCGTGGCGGGCCGTTCCCCGGCCCCGGCGCTCGCGCCTGCCACTCACCCTACTCACGGGTCACAGCGCCGGCCGCGTGGAAGGATGGCCGAAGAGTCCGATGCGACAACCGATGCGAAGGAGATGACCGGGTGCCTGGCACGAATCTGACCCGCGACGAGGCGCAGGCGCGGGCGCGGCTGCTGACCGTGGACGCGTACGAGATCGATCTCGACCTGTCCGGTGCGCAGGAAGGCGGCACGTACCGGTCCGCGACGACGGTGCGGTTCGATGTCGCGGAGGCGGGCGCCGACTCCTTCATCGACCTGGTGGCGCCGGCCGTGCGCGAGGTGGTGCTCAACGGCGCCGCGCTGGATCCGGACGAGGTGTTCAAGGACTCGCGGATCGCGCTGCGCGGGCTGCCGGCCGGCCGCAACGAGCTGACGGTCGTCGCGGACTGCGCCTACACCAACACCGGCGAGGGTCTGCACCGTTTCGTGGATCCGGTGGACCAGCAGGCCTACCTCTACACGCAGTTCGAGGTGCCGGACGCGCGGCGGGTGTTCGCCTCGTTCGAGCAGCCGGACCTGAAGGCGACGTTCCAGTTCACCGTGAACGCCCCGGAGGGCTGGACGGTGATCTCCAACTCCCCGACGCCGGAGCCGAGCGGGACCGTCTGGCGCTTCGAGCCGACGCCGCGGATCTCGACGTATGTCACCGCGCTGATCGTCGGCCCGTACCACAGCGTGCACAGCTCCTATGAGAAGGACGGGCAGTCGGTGCCGCTGGGCATCTACTGCCGGCCGTCGCTGGCCGAGCACCTGGACGCGGACGCGATCTTCGAGGTCACCCGGCAGGGCTTCGACTGGTTCCAGGAGAAGTTCGACTACGCCTACCCGTTCGCGAAGTACGACCAGCTCTTCGTGCCGGAGTTCAACGCCGGTGCGATGGAGAACGCGGGCGCGGTCACCATCCGCGACCAGTACGTCTTCCGGTCGAAGGTGACGGACGCGGCGTACGAGGTGCGGGCGGAGACGATCCTGCACGAGCTGGCGCACATGTGGTTCGGCGACCTGGTCACCATGGAGTGGTGGAACGACCTGTGGCTGAACGAGTCGTTCGCCACGTACACCTCCATCGCCTGCCAGGCCTACGCGCCCGGCAGCAAGTGGCCGCACTCGTGGACGACGTTCGCCAACTCCATGAAGACCTGGGCCTACCGGCAGGACCAGCTGCCGTCCACGCACCCGATCATGGCCGAGATCCGCGATCTCGACGATGTGCTGGTGAACTTCGACGGCATCACCTACGCCAAGGGCGCCAGCGTCCTCAAGCAGCTGGTCGCCTACGTCGGCATGGAGGAGTTCTTCAAGGGCGTGCAGGCCTATTTCAAGGCGCACGCCTACGGCAACACCCGGCTGAGCGATCTGCTGGGCGCGCTGGAGGAGACCAGCGGGCGCGATCTGAAGACCTGGTCCAGGAAGTGGCTGGAGACGGCCGGGATCAACATCCTCCGGCCGGAGATCGAGGTCGACGCGGACGGCGTGATCACCTCGTTCGCGGTCCGGCAGGAGGCTCCGGCGCTGCCCGCCGGCGCGAAGGGCGAGCCGGTGCTGCGGCCGCACCGGATCGCGATCGGCTCCTACGAGCTGCAGGACGGCAAGCTGGTGCGCACCGGGCGGATCGAGCTGGACGTCGACGGTGCGCGGACCGCCGTGCCGCAGCTGGTGGGCACGCGGCGGCCGGCCGTCGTCCTGCTCAACGACGACGACCTGTCGTATGCGAAGGTCCGGCTGGACGAGGAGTCGCTGAAGGTCGTCACCGAGCACCTCGGGGACTTCACCGAGTCGCTGCCGCGTGCGCTGTCGTGGGCGTCGGCCTGGGACATGACGCGGGACGCCGAACTGGCCACCCGTGACTACCTGTCGCTGGTGCTGTCGGGCATCGGCAAGGAGTCGGACATCGGTGTCGTGCAGTCGCTGCACCGCCAGGTGAAGCTGGCGCTGGACCTGTACGCGGCGCCGAAGTGGCGCGAGCAGGGGCTGGCGGTCTGGACCGACGCGGCCCTCGCGCACCTGCGGGCGGCCGAGCCGGGCAGCGACCACCAGCTGGCCTGGGCCAGGGCGTTCGCCGCCGCGGCCCGTACCGACGAGCAACTCGACCTGCTCCAGGGGCTGTTGGACGGCACGGCGGAGATCTCCGGGCTGGCGGTGGACACCGAGCTGCGCTGGTCGTTGCTGCAGCGGCTGGCGGCCACCGGCCGGGCGGACGAGCAGGCCATCGCGGCGGAGCTGGAGCGGGACAAGACCTCGGCGGGCGAGCGGCACGCGGCGACGGCCCGCTCGGCCCGTCCGACCGAGGAGGCCAAGGCCGGGGCCTGGGCCTCGGTCGTGGAGTCCGACAAGCTCCCCAACGCCGTGCAGGAGGCCGTCATCGGCGGCTTCGTGCAGACCGACCAGCGGGAGCTGCTGGCGCCGTACACCGCGAAGTACTTCGACGCGGTGAAGTCCGTCTGGGACTCCCGCAGCCACGAGATGGCCCAGCAGATCGCGGTGGGCCTCTACCCGGCGCTGCAGGTCTCCCCCGAGACCCTGGACGCCACCGACGCCTGGCTGGCCTCGGCCGAACCGAGCGCGGCACTGCGCCGCCTGGTCACCGAGTCGCGAGCGGGTATCGAGCGGGCGCTGAAGGCGCAGGCGGCGGACGCGGCGGCGTAGGGCCGGTCCGCGAAGTCGCCGGCCACCGCGGAAGTGTGGTGCCGCCCGGCGGACGGGCGCCAGATGCGTTGCCGTCCGCCGGGCGATGGGGTCTCCCCCGGCTCCTCGAAGGGCGCGGGGGAAGTGCGCGCCGGGCCCCGCCCCCTCCTACCGGGGCCCGGTGGCGAACAGGGGGCGGCTCAGCCGCTGAGCTCGTCGAAGCGGCGGACCAGGTCGGCGCGGCCGGTTTCGGTGAGGTCGCCGTGCAGCCGCATGCGGGCGAGGCCGCCGTCGGGGAAGACGTCCAGCCGTACGTGGGTGGCCCTCACCCGGCGCGGCAGCGCGAAGCGGTGCGGGGTGTCGGGCTGCAGCTTCGTGCGCGGCAGGATCTCGAACCACGCGGCGTCGTCGGCCGGGTCGCCCACGGCCGCGTCACAGCCGTACAGGGCGGCCCAGCCCGCGGAGTTGCCCTTGAGGTAGGCGGTGTCGATCTCGACGGCGCGGATCTCGCCCTGGGCCGCGAGGCGGAAGCGCACCCAGTCGTGGGTGCCCTTGACCCGGCGGCGGCGGTTCTCCCAGCCGTCGTCCATCTTGCGGGACAGATCGGGCTGGATGATCTGGGTGGGCGAGGAGTAGAAGCGGTCGGAGGCGTCCTCGACGGTGCCGCCGTGCATGACGGAGGCCAGGTCGAGGGTGCCGAGCACATCGAGCCACTCCGGGTCCGGCACGACCTCGCCGTGGACCCGGAGGCGGGCTATACCGCCGTCGGGGTGCTGCTTGAGGCGCAGGTGCGTGAAGCGGCGCTCGACGGTGACCTCGAAGCCGTTGGCGGCGTGACCGCGGACGGGCGTGCGCGGTACCAGCTCCTCCCACTTCACGTCGTCGGCGAGCAGCTCCTCGGGGCTGGGGCTGCCGGGCAGCGACGTCGCCTCGACGGTGACCTGCTGGGGGTAGTTGCCCCGGAAGTGGGCGGTGTCGACGATGACGCCGCGGATCACGCCGGGGGCGGCGAGGCGGATCAGCGCCCAGTCGTGCTCGTCGTCGGTCGGGAAGGGGTTCTCGCCGTCGGCGCCGCGGCGGCGCCGGGTCTCCCAGCCGTCCATGATCTTGCCCTTGTGGCCGAAGTGCTCGGGGTCGAAGACCGCCGGAGTCGGCTTCAGCAGATTCTCGCGCTCGGCGAAGAACTCGTCGTTCGCGGCGATCACACCGGCGCCGAAGCGGCGGTCGGCGAGATCGACGAGCGAGGTGAAGGGGAAGTCCCCGCCGCGGTAGTCGGCGTAGGGGTCTCCGCCGCCGTACGGGTTGGCGTCGTTGGCGTGCGGGTCGGTGGGGTCGGCCGGGGTGTTGGTCATCGTTGCCCTTCGATGTGCCGGGTGGTGCGGACCGGTCCACCGTCGCAGCGGACCACCCCACAGGTCCATCGAAAGTTTTTGAGGAATATGTTCAGCAGGGCTGAATGGTGGGAGAGGAGTGGTCCGCCCGTTCAGCCGCCGGTGTGGTAGCCCTCGCGGGGTGCCTGGGCGATGGCCGCCTGGCGGAGCGCGGCCAGCACGCGGGCCAGCCCCGGCGCCCCTTCGGAGCCGCGCCGGACGGCCGCGACCACATGGCGCCGCGGCTGGTCCCCGGACAGCACCCGCAACGCGACCCGGGCGCGGCCCTCCCGTCCGCCCGGCTCCCCGCCCCCGAAGGCGCCGATACCGCCCGCCATCGCCATCCGGGGCACCAGCGCCACCCCCATGCCCGCCGCGACCATCGCCCAGATCGCGCTCCAGTCGGCGGCGGCGTGCGCCTGCTCGGGCACGAACCCGGCGTTCTCGCAGGCGGCGGTGGTGATCTGCGACCAGGGCCCACTGCTGCCGAAGATCCAGGGCTCGCCCGCCAGGTCGGCCAGCCGCAGTCCGGGCTCGGAGGCCAGCGGATGACCGGCCGGCAGCGCCACGTCCAGCGGGTCGGCGAGCAGCGCGACCCGGCTGAACTTCGGGTCGCGCGGGGTGGGGGCGTGCGCGGCCAGCGACAGCGCCAGGTCGACGCTGCCCTCCGCCAGCAGCTCGTAGGCGGCCTCCGCCTCCGCCTCCCGTACGGCGACGGACAGGCCCGGGTGGGTGCGGCGCAGCTCCTGGACGGCGGGGACCACCAGCGCGGGGATGGCCGTGGAGAACGCGCCGAGGCGCACCTGGCCGGCCTCGCCCTGGAGGTAGCCCAGCAGCTCCGCGTCCGCGCGCTCCAGTTGCGCGAAGACCGCCTCGGCGTGCCGCAGCACCAGCTGCGCGGCGTCGGTCAGCCGCACCCGCCGGCCCTGGGCCTCCAGCAGCGTCACCCCGAGCGACTTGGCCAGCCCGGTCAGCTGCTGCGAGACCGCCGAGGGCGTCATGTGCAGCGCCTCGGCGGTCGCGGTGACCGTGCCCAGCTCTTGAAGGGTGCGCAGGATACGCAGCTTTTTGATGTCCCAGTCGGCCATGCGGGCAGCGTACGCACCCGGCGCGGCGCTCACCGCCGGGCGCCCGCCGCCCCCAGGGCGACACCGGCCACGATCAGCGCCATGCACAGCAGTTGCACGGGCCCGACGGGCTCCCCCAGGACGGCCGTCGAGAGCAGCGCCACGCACACCGGCTGGAGGTAGTAGACGACCCCGACGCGGGCGGCGCCGACCAGGGCGATCGCCTTGTTCCAGGTGAAGTAGGCGACGGCGGAGGACAGCAGGCCTATGTAGAGCAGCGGCCCGACCGTCGCGGCGCCGGGGGTGAAGCCGCCCTCGACGGCGAGGCTCACGCCGTAGGCGGGCGCCAGCATGGCCGCGCCCAGCGCGAAGGTCATGAACAGGAAGGCGCGCCCGCCGATCTCCGGGGGGCGGCGGCGCAGCAGGGCGCTGTAGCCGGCGAACGTGGCGGTCGCGGCGAGCATCCACAGGTCGCCGGCGGTGAAGTCGAGTTGCCACAGGGCGGCCGGTGAGCCCTTGCCGACCAGGGTGACGACGCCGAGCAGCGCGATCAGCATGCCGGCCGCCCGGCGCGCGCCGAGCCGCTCGCGGGGCCCGCCGCGCCGCCCGCCGACGAGGTCGAAGAGGGCGATCATCATCGGCGAGGCGGCCGCGATCATGGCCATGTTGGTGGCCGAAGTGGAGCGCCCGGCTTGGTAGATGAGGGTGTTGAAGCAGGTGACGCCCAACAGGGCGGCCAGCGTCAGGAATCCGAGGTGCCGGCGGATCGCCGGCCACTGGCGGCGGACCTGCGTGAGGGCGAGCGGTGCGACCGCGAGCAGCGCGATGATCCAGCGCCAGAAGGCGGTCTGGACGGGCGGGACGGTGTCGTGCAGGGCCCGGGCGATGACGAAGTTGCCGGACCAGACCACGGTCGCCGCCAGGGCGAGGGCCAGGCCCGCCCCCGCTCGCGACGTCGCCCCCGCCCTTGGCTCCTCCCCCGCCCGCGCGGGAGTGCTCCCGCCCTGCGCGGAGGGTGTGCGGTGCCTACGGACGCGCTCCAGGACTGCCACGGCTTCCTCTCCTCGGTGGTGGTGAGCCTCCACCGTGGCAGCCCCGAACCCATCAGGTCCATCGAATAATTTCGATCGAACCTTTTAGGCAAACTGAAAGGTGATGTGCGGCCGGTGGCCGCCTTACCCGCGGGCCTGCCGACGGGCGAGGATCGCCGCCTGCCGCTCGTCGAACTTCCGGGCCTGGCTGTCCAGGCCGTTCATGTACAGCCCCAGCTCCTCCTGCGCCGCCAGGCCGGCGGCACCCAGACCGCCGATCTCCAGCACCTTCAGATAGCGCAGCACCGGCTGCAGCACGTCGTCGTGGTGGATGCGCAGGTTGTAGATCCCGCCGATGGCCATCCGGGCGGCGGCGCGCTCGAAGCCGGGCATGCCGTGGCCGGGCATCCGGAAGCCGGTGACCACGTCGCGTACGGCGCACATGGTCTGGTCGGGGGCCAGCTCGAACGCCGCGCCCAGGAGGTTGCGGTAGAAGAGCATGTGGAGGTTCTCGTCCGCGGCGATCCGGGCGAGCATCCGGTCGCAGACCGGGTCACCGGAGTGGTGGCCGGTGTTGCGGTGCGAGATGCGGGTGGCCAGCTCCTGGAAGGCGACGTAGGCCACCGAGTGCAGCATGCTGTGCGAGTTGTCGGACTCGAAGCCCTCCGACATGTGGGCCATGCGGAACCGCTCCAGCTCGTCGGGGTCGACGGCCCGGCTGGTGAGGAGGTAGTCGCGCATCACGATGCCGTGCCGGCCCTCCTCGGCGGTCCAGCGGTGCACCCAGGTGCCCCAGGCGCCGTCGCGCCCGAAGAGGGTGGCGATCTCGTGGTGGTAGCTGGGGAGGTTGTCCTCGGTGAGGAGGTTGACCACCAACGCGATCCGGCCGATCTCGGTGACCTTGGACTGCTCGGGAGCCCAGGCCTCGCCACCCTCCAGCACCCCGGGGAAGTTCCGGCCGTCGCTCCAGGGGACGTACTGGTGGGGCATCCACTCCTTGGCGACCTTCTCGTGCCGGTTGAGTTCCTTCTCGACGACCTCTTCGAGTGCGTAGAGCAGCTGGGCGTCGCTCCAGGCGGCCTGGCCGCGCTCTCCGTTATGGCGGGCGGGGGCGATGGTCACGGGGGAACTCCAGGGGGACGATGACCTACGGGGCCGTAGGTTTGACCTACGGCTGCGTAGGTTACGTCATCGTAGGTTAGGGCCGGTTAAACGCCGGCCCCTCGCAAACCGGCCGAAAATCGCTCGATAGCCGCCTCGCAACCCCTTTTTCACCTGCGGAAATATCCGGGTACGACAAAGGGCGCCCCTCGGTTCTTGTCACCGATGGGCGCCCTTGAGGCGTCGCTGGTACCCGTGCCGGCCGCAGCGGCGGCCGTCGGGCGAGCAGGTCCTAGGACTTGGCCTGCTTGCGGGACTTGTCACTCACCATGACCAGTCCGGCGATGATCAGGAAGATCACGATGGGGGCTACGACATAGAGGCCGAGCGTCTCGATCACGCTCAGGCCCGGACCCGGGTCGTCACCGTCGTCGCGGGCGAGCGCAAACGCGGGGGACGACATCAGCAGCAGCAGCGCGGTGCCGGCGGTGATGGTTCCGGCGCGCAGGACATTCTTATTGACCTTGTTGCTCACGAAGTCAACGTATCGGACGCCCCGCCGCCCCGCGCGCCCGGGGTGGCGCAACGGGCCCCTCAGCCGCCCGCTCCCCGGCGCAGGTGGAGCGTCACGGGTGCCAGGCGGGTCCGCCCGCGGGCTTCCTCGACGACGACCCGTAGGGCGTCCGCCGTCACCGGCCGCGGCAGCGCGAGGATCCGCCGGTGCCCGATGGTGGTGCCGCGCGCGAGCGTCGTCCACGTCCCGCCGGTCCGCGCCTGTACGGCGAAGCGCTCGACCCGCTGGCCGTGGCGGATGTCCTCCGCGAGCCCGATCCGGTCGAAGGTCCAGGGCCCCGGCCCGGCCGCCCGCAGGTCCCTGCCGTAGGTCTCGCGCACGGCCGTACCGAAGGCGGTGAGCGAGGCGACGTCCTCGGCGGCGATCCGGCCGTCCCTGGCGGGCGGGACGTTCAGCAGCAGCGAGGCGTTGCGGCCCACGCTCCTTTCGTACAGGTCCATCAACTGCGCCGGCGTCTTGGGCCGTTCACCGGGGTGGTGGAACCAGCCCGGCCGCAGCGAGACATCGGCCTCGGCCGGGTACCACTGGAGGTACCTGGTGGTGGGCGCCAGCAGCCGGGCGCGGGAGCCGATGTCGGGGTCGGTGGAGTCGTTGGGCAGCCCGCCGGCCATGACGGTCCACGGGTCGGCCGCGGAGGGGGTGACGCTCCACTCCGTCTCGCGGGCCACGCCGCTTTCGTTGCCGACCCAGCGGGCGCCCTGCGGCCCGGCGAAGACCACGGTGTCCGGGGAGAGCCGGTGGATCAGCCGGAACCACTGAGCGACCTGGTACTTCTGGGTGATGCCGGAGTCCGTCCAGGGGTTCGCGCCGTCCACCCACAGCTCGTCGAGGGGCCCGTACTGGGTGAACAACTCGTAGACCTGATTGAGGTAGTACGCGTCGTAGTCGTCCGCCCGGACGTGGAAGACGGGCAGCCGGCCGCTGCGGACGGTGGCGGCCCGGTCGTCGCCGGGGACCAGGGTGGGGATGGTGCGCTCGGTGACCTGGCTGCCGTTGCCGAACCGGCCCAGGCCGCGCGGTGCGTGTGCACCGTCCTCCAGCGCGACCCGCTCGGGCAGGCTGAGCGGCCTGCCCTCCTGCTGCTTCTCGCGGATCTCCTCGACCCACCGGGCGTGCCAGGCGTGCGGCAGCTCGGCGCCGTCGGACGGCGAGAGGTAGATCCCGACCTTCAGCCCGGCCCGGCGCGCGGCCTTGACATAGGCGCCGACGACATCGGGCCGGCCGGGGCTCGCGGCGACGGAGTGCGGGGTGTAGCGGCTCGGATAGAGCACGAAGCCGTCGTGGTGCTTGGCGGTCAGCATCACCTGCTCGGCACCGGCCGCCTTGTACGCGCGCATCCACTGGTCGGCGTCCATCCGCAAGGAGCCGGAGCGGGCGGGCCCCAAGAGGTCGAAGAGCTTCTCGTCCTCGGCGCCGGATCCCCATTCACGGCCCGTGAAGGTGTTCATCCCGAAGTGCGTGAAGGCGGTGACCTCCCGCCGCTGCCAGGCGAGTTGCCCCTTGGTGGGCACGATGTGGGCGGCCTTGTCGATGATCCGGCCGGGGGTGTCGCAGGGCTCGACGGCCATCTGGGAGGCCGGGCGTACCGGCCGATCGCAGGGGCCGGCGGCCGGCGACGTCTGGGCCAGGGAGCTGTGGACGGGGACGAGCGCGGCGGCCGCGGTCAGCGCGAGCGCGCACAGCGTCCGCCGGATGCTGCGAGGAGCCATGGTTCCCTCCACCTCGCCGAACCATGACGAGCACACAAGCACAGGCCCGAATGGTCGGATGTCTGGATGGTGTCCAGGGCATGGTGCCGGACGGCACGGGAGACCGGAAGGGTGTGCGCAGCACCTGGCTTCAGCGCAGTTCGTGCGACAGTTCCCGCATCAGCGCGTGGAGTCGGGGCGATGCCGCCAGCTCTTCGATGGTCTGCGGACGTCCCTCGGGGCCGGCGATCGGGAGGCGCCAGTTCGGGTATTCATCCCATGTCCCCGGGAGGTTCTGCGGGCGCCGGTCGCCCACCGCGTCGGGCAGCCACACCCCGACCATCCGCGCCGGGGTGCGCAGCAGAAAGCGGTGCACGGCCTTGACCGCCGCCTCCTCGTCACCCGCCCCCTCGGGAAGCAGCCCGCGCCGCACCAACTCCCCCAGCCACTCGCCGAGTTCGTAGGCGGCCCGGGAGCGCTCCCGCTCCGGCGGCCCGGCCAGCAGCCCGAGCCGTTCCCGCAGGGCGACGTCCTCACCGGTCAGGCGGGCCGCGGTGGACGGCAGGTCGTGGGTGGTGACGGTGGCCAGGCAGGCGCTGCGCCACTCGTCGGGGGCGAGGATGCGGGCCTCGGCGGCGGGCCGTGGGGCGGCCGCCTCGGCGGCGTCCCCGGCCGCGGCCGACTCCCCCTCCCCGGCCCCGTTCCCGTAGTCCCGCTCAAACCACAGCACCGACGTGCCCAGGACGCCCCGCTCGGCCAGTTCGCCGCGCACCCCCGGCTCGACCGTGCCCAGATCCTCGCCGATCACCGCGGCGCCGGCCCGACGGGCCTCCAGGGCGAGCACCGAGAGCATCGCCTCACCGTCGTAGCGGACGTACGCGCCCTCGGTCGGCGGCCGGCCCTCGGGCACCCACCACAGCCGGAACAGCCCCATCACATGGTCGATCCGCAACGCGCCGGCGTGCCGCAGCAGTCCGCGCAGCAGCTCGCGGTACGGGGCGTAGCCCGCGGCGGCCAGGGCGTCCGGGCGCCACGGCGGCAGGCCCCAGTCCTGGCCGCGGGCGTTGAAGGCGTCGGGCGGCGCCCCGATGGACATGCCCGCGGCGAAGGCGTCCTGCTGCGCCCAGGTGTCGGCGCCGGAGGGGTGGACACCGACGGCGAGGTCGTGCACCAGCCCGACCCCCATCCCGGCGTCCCGCGCGGCCCGCTGCGCGGCGGCCAGCTGCTGGTCGGTGAGCCAGGCGAGCCGGCAGTGGAAGTCGATCCGCGCCAGCAGCCGCGGCCGCAGCCGGGCCGTGCCCGGGGAGCGCGGATCGCGCAGTTCGGCGGGCCAGCCGCGCCAGTCGGAGCCATGGCGCTCGGCGATCGCGCACCAGGTGGCGTGGTCCTCCAGCGGCTGCCCCTGTTCGGCGAGGAAGTCGCAGTACGCGGCCCGCCGGCCCGGTGTGAGCGGGACCGCCGACAGCAGCTCCAGGGCCTCGCGCTTGAGCGCCCAGACCGCGTCCCGGTCGATCAGCGCGCCGCGCTCGAGCACCTCGGCGCGCAGCGCACCGGCCCGGGCGGCCAGCTCGTCGGCCCGTAAGCGGGCGGCGCCGGTCAGCTGGGCGTACTCCGGGATGTGCTCGATGCGCAGATGGACCGGGTCGGGGAAGCGGCGGGAGGAGGGGCGGTAGGGCGAGGGGTCGGTGGGCGGACCGGGGACGGCCGCGTGCAGCGGGTTGAGCTGGACGAAGCCGGTGCCCAGCGCGCGTCCGGACCAGGCGGCGAGGTCGGCGAGGTCACCGAGGTCGCCCATGCCCCAGGACTGCCGGGACAGCAGGGAGTACAGCTGCACCAGGAAGCCGTGGCTGCGGCCGGGCGGTGCGGGCACCCGGTCGGGCGCGACGATCAGGTGGGCGCGGGCGCGGCGCCCGTCGGGGGCGTGCGCGCGCAGCGTATGGACGCCCAGGGGCAGCCGGGCCAGCTCCCGTGGTTCGGACCCGGTCAGGTCGCCGGGGGGCTCCCCGTCCTCGGGCTCCACCCGAAGGACGGTGCCCTCGGGGAGACCGGCGAGGTCGGGCGGCCGGCCCGGGCGGGCGACGACGGTGGGCGGCAGCAGGGCGCGACCCGGTCCGTCCTCGTACGCGGCCAGGGCGGTGCGTACGGCGTGCGGGGTGGAGGCGTCGACCCCCAGTGCGGCGAGCACGGCGACGACGGTGTCGTCGGCGGTCTTGATGGTCCTGCCCGGTGCGGGTGTGTACGACGTGGCGACGCCGTACAGCCGGGCGAGCCGAGCACGCCCCATGGGCCCTCAGACCTCCATGGACTCCGTGCCCAGGCCGGCGGCCGTCGGCTCGCTGGTCAGCGGCAGCTCGGCGGCGATCGGCACCTCGCTGGTCAGCGGCGCGGCGTCGGCGAGCGGGGGCTCGCTGGTCAGGGGCGGCTCGACGAAGCTGAAGGACCCGGAGCCGTCCAGGCCGGAATCGGGGTTGGACACCCCGTCGAAGAGATCGGACTCCATCGTCGCACCTCCCGGTTTGGAGGACAGAGCGTCGAGGAGCAGTTGAGCGGACGCGGCCACGAAGGCCTCCCGTTCATCGATAGTGGGACACGTGGGCCCTACCCACTCGACACGATCGCAGACGCATCTGCTCACGAAACGTGACCCACGTCACATTATCCCCCACACAGGCGATTTCACTGCCCGGGACACCCGCGGACACACAGAACGCGTCGCAACCGGCCCCCGCGACGGAATTCCTGCGGACCGGCCCCCTTGCGCACGGCCGCCCGGAGCGCCGGCCGCAACCCCCGTCCGCACAGCCGTCCGGACCCCGGCATCGCCCGGTTGACACCCTCACCGCCACAATGGTGGGCTCACGGCCGAAGGTCTGTCCGAACGGACATCGGCGGGAATACGGGGCGCCGGTGAAAGCCGGCGAGTGATGGACGGGGACGAGGAGCAGCCGTGCGAGGCCGGGGCGTGTGGAGCGTCGGAAGAATCGGTAGGAGCGGCAGGGGGAGCGGTGCGGGCGCCCGCGCGCGGGCGGCGGGGACCACCGCCCTGGCCGCCGCGGTCATCGGCGGGCTGCTCGGCGGGGTGCCCAGCGCCCAGGCGGCGCCCGCGGACCCGGCCGTCGGCACCCCCGACCAGCCGGACCGGCCGGCCGGCGCCGGGCGGCTGCCCGCCGTCTGGCCGCGCCCCCAGTCGCTGCAGGAGCTCGGCACCGCCGTACCCCTGGGCGGCGAGGCGGCGCTGGTGGCCGCGCCGGACACCGACCCGTACACCCTGGACGTGCTGCGCGGTCTGCTGCGGGACGCCGGGGTGCGCACGGTCCGCCGGCCGGCGCCCGGCGAGCGGCTGCCCGCGGCCGGGCCGGTGATCCTGGTCGGCGGCGAGCGGGCCGAGCAGGCGCTGCGGGCGCTGCGCGCACCGGCCCGCGGTGATCTGCCCTCCGGCGGCTACCGGCTGGCCGTGGGCCAGGTCGGCGGGCGGGACACGGTCGCACTGGCCGGCGTCGGCCCCGACGGCCTCTTCCACGCCGCGCAGACCCTGCGGCAGCTGGTCACCGACGGCGCGGACCACGAGGGCGGCGGACGGCAGCTGGCGTCGGTGGCCGTACGGGACTGGCCCGGCACGGCGGTGCGCGGCACCACCGAGGGGTTCTACGGCCAGCCGTGGAGCCGGGCGCAGCGGCTCGCCCAGCTGGACTTCATGGGCCGCACCAAGCAGAACCGCTATCTGTACGCGCCCGGCGACGACCCCTACCGCCAGGCCCGCTGGCGCGACCCGTACCCGGCCGCGCAGCGCGAGGACTTCCGGGCACTGGCGGAGCGGGCCCGCGCCAACCACGTCACGCTGGGCTGGGCGCTCGCCCCCGGCCAGGCGCTGTGCTTCTCGTCCGAGGAGGACCTGCGGGCGCTGCGGCGCAAGGTGGACGCGATGTGGGCGCTGGGGGTGCGCTCCTTCCAGCTGCAGTTCCAGGACGTCAGCTACGACGAATGGCACTGCGGCGCCGACGAGGACACCTTCGGCACCGGCCCCGAGGCGGCCGCCAAGGCACAGGCCCGCGTCGCCGACGCGCTCGCCGCCCATCTGCGCGAGCGGCACCCGGATGCCGCGCCGCTGTCACTGATGCCGACCGAGTACTACCAGGACGGCTCGACGGCGTACCGCAGCGCGCTCGCCGACGCGCTCGGCGACCGGGTCGAGGTGGCCTGGACCGGCGTCGGGGTGGTCCCGCGGACCATCACCGGCGGCGAACTGTCCACCGCGCGCCAGGCGTTCGGCCACCGGCTGGTCACCATGGACAACTACCCGGTCAACGACTACGCCCAGGACCGGATCTTCCTGGGCCCCTACCGCGGCCGTGAGCCGGCCGTCGCCACCGGCTCCTCGGCGCTGCTCGCCAACGCCATGGAGCAGCCGCTGGCCTCCCGTATCCCGCTCTTCACCAGCGCCGACTACGCCTGGAACCCGCGTGAGTACCGCCCGGCGGAGTCCTGGGAGGCGGCCATCGACGACCTGGCGGGCGGCGCCCCCCGGGCCCGCGCCGCCCTGCGCGCGCTCGCCGGCAACGCCTCCTCCTCGCTGCTCAACCGCGACGAGTCGGGGTATCTGCGCCCCCTGATCGACCGCTTCTGGGAGACCCGCGAGGCGGCGGTCAACGGCGGCCGGCCCGGCAAGGACCCCCACTACGCCAAGGCGGCCAGGGCGCTGCGCGCCGCCTTCCACACCATGAGCACCGCCCCCGAGGACCTCGACTCGGACCTGGCCGCCGAAATACGGCCCTGGGCCGAGCAGTTGGCGCGCTACGGCAGCGCCGGCGAGCAGGCCGTGGACGCGCTGACGGCGCAGGCCCGGGGCGACGGCGACGCCGCCTGGTCGGCCCAGCGCGCGGTGCAGCGGCTGCGCAAGGAGGCCGAGCGGAGCCCGGCGACGGTCGGCAAGGGGGTCCTGGCGCCGTTCCTCCAGCGGGCGATGACCGAGGCCGACGCCTGGGTCGGCACCCGCGGCGACGCCCCCCGTCCCACCGAGGGCGCCGACCCCACCTCCCTGACCGTCCCCTTCGAACGGGCCCGCCCGCTGGCCGCGGTCACCGCGCTGACCGACCCGGGGCCGTCCGCGGGCGGCGTCCAGCTGCAGGCGCATGTCCCCGGCGAGGGCTGGCGCCGCCTCGACCGGCTCTCCGCGACCGGCTGGACCGAGTCCCGCACCCCCCGGCTACGTGCCGACGCGGTCCGTCTGACCTGGGAGAACGGCGCGGAGGCCCCGTCCGTCCACGCACTGACCCCCTGGTTCGACGACACCCCGCCGGCCGGGCTCGAACTGTCCCGCAAGGAGGCGGACGCACAGGCCGGCGGCAGCGCGACGGTCGACGCCCGGCTCTTCTCCCGCCGCCCGGGCGACGTCCGCGAGAAGCTGACGGTCAAGGCGCCCAAGGGCTTCACCGTGCACGCGCCCAAGGAGGTCACCGCGCCGCGGGGCGGCACCGCCACCGTCCGCATCAGCATCGACGTGCCCGAATCCGCCACCTTTGGGACGTATGAGATCCCGGTGGCCTTCGGCGGCGAGGAGCAGACGCTGTCCCTGCGCGCCTATCCGCGCACCGGCGGCAAGGACCTGGCGCGCGGCGCCGTCGCCACCTCCTCGGGGGACGAGACCGCCGACTTCCCGGCCTCGGCCGTCACCGACGGCAACCCCAGGACCCGCTGGTCCTCGACCGCCGACGACGGCGCCTGGCTCCAGTTCGCGCTGGCGCACCCGGCCCGCCTCGGCCGGGTCGTGCTGAACTGGCAGGACGCCTACGCGGCCCGCTACCGCATCCAGGTCTCCCCGGACGGCCGCAGCTGGCGCACGGCCGCCACGGTGCGGGACGGCAAGGGCGGCCGCGAGTCGGTCAGGATGGACGCCAAGGACGCCCGCTTCGTACGGATACAGGGCGACAAGCGGGCCACCCGCTTCGGATACTCACTGTGGTCGGTGGAGGCGTACGCGGTCGAGGACCGCGGATAGCGCTTGGGAGCGGCGGGCGGCGTGCTGCCGCCGTGCGGACGGAGTGACGCTCCGTCCGCACGGCGGCCCAGACGCACAAAGGCCCGGCTACGCCGATACGGCGTCGATCCGGGCCAAGGCGTCATCCGCGCCGTACGGCTGCAAATACGGCAGCCACCGCGGATCGCGATGGCCCGTGCCGATGATCCGCCACGCCAGTCCTGACGGCGGGGCGGGCTGATGGCGCAGCCGCCAGCCGATCTCGGCGACATGGCGGTCTGCCTTGACGTGATTGCACCGCCGGCAGGCGGCGACGACGTTCTCCCAGGTGTGCTGACCGCCGCGACTGCGCGGGATGACGTGGTCGACGCTGGTTGCGACGCCACCGCAGTACATACAGCGCCCGCCGTCACGGGCGAACAGCGCCCGGCGGGTCAGTGGCACGGGGCCGCGAAAGGGCACCCGCACGAACCGCTTCAAGCGGACCACACTCGGAGCCGGTACGACACGGGTCGCGCTGTGCATCAGGGCGCCGGACTCCTCGAGGCTCACAGCCTTCTCATTGAGTACGAGGATGAGCGCGCGGCGGAGCGGTACGACGCCGAGCGGCTCGTACGACGCGTTGAGGACCAGGACATGCGGCACGGGTGCCTCCTTGTACGCCGGCGGCGCGTGGCTCGCGCCGGGACGATCTCCCCACAGTGTCCCCCGGTGCCTGGTCGGAGCGCCACCATGACCGAGTAACGGGCCGGAGGTGTTTTCCACCACACCCCGGCACGTCCCCGCGGATACGGCTCATTTCGGCCGCCCGGGGACCTCCCGGCTCGAACACGGGCACGGACCGCCCCGGTTGCCCCGTTAGTGTGGATGGCCTGCCCGGCCCCCGGGGCCCCTCGGTCCGGGTCTGCTGTCCCACACGGAAGGTTCGACTGTGTTCTGGTCCGCTTCGCCGGTCGCCGCCGCGCCCCTGCGCGCGGCCGCACCCGACTCCACCGGCCCGACCTCGCTCGACGAGGCCACACAGAAGGCCACCAACGCCGCCGGCTGGGTGTCGGAGAACTGGGGGACGTGGCTCACGTCCGGCCTGCAGATCCTGCTGATCATCGTGATCGCGGTGGTGCTGCGCCATGTGATTCGCCGCACCATCACCAAGTTCATCGAGCGGATGAACCGCACCGCGGCCGCCGCCCAGGGCACCGCGCTGGGCGGTCTGCTGGTCAACGCCGAGCGCCGGCGCCAGCGCTCCGAGGCCATCGGCTCGGTGCTGCGCAGCGTCGCCTCCTTCGTGATCATGGGTACCGCCGCGCTGACGGTGCTCTCGGTGCTCCAGATCAATCTCGCGCCGCTGCTGGCGAGCGCCGGTGTGGCCGGCGTCGCCATCGGCTTCGGCGCCCGCAACCTCGTCACCGACTTCCTCTCCGGTGTCTTCATGATCCTGGAGGACCAGTACGGCGTCGGTGACGAGATCGACGCGGGCGTGGCCACCGGCACGGTCATCGAGGTCGGTCTGCGGGTCACCAAGCTGCGGGGCCCCAACGGCGCCATCTGGTACATCCGCAACGGCGAGGTCAAGCGGATCGGGAACCTCAGCCAGGGCTGGTCCACGGCCGCCGTCGACGTCGTGCTCGCCGCCGACCAGGACCTGGAGCGCGCCCGCGACACCATCACCGCCGCCGGCGAGGAGATGTCCAAGGCGGAGCCGTGGAACGAGCGGCTGTGGGAGCCGGTGGAGGTGCTGGGCCTGAGCGAGGTGCATCTGGACACGGTCACCCTCAGCGTCTCGGCCAAGACCATGCCCGGAAAGGCCCTGGGGGTGGAGCGCGAACTGCGCTGGCGCATCAAGCGCGCCCTGGACGCCGCCGGCGTCCACCTCGCCCCGCGCCCCGTCCCGGACGAGGAGGAGCCGGCGGCTCCGGCGGACCCCACCGCCGCCATGGGCGCCCCCTCGGCCCTGAACAACCCGACCTCCCCGCAGTCCCTGGCGACCGACCCGATAGCGGCGCCGCCGAAGCTCGGGAAGTGACGCCGGGCGAGATGACCCCGGCGACGTGACGCCGGGCGCCTCGCACACGCCGCACAAGGGGCAGCCGCGATACCCCTCGCAGCTGCCCCTTCGCCGTACCCGCGCCCACCGCGCCGTACCCGCCCACCGCGCCCGGTGTGCTCCGCCGGCAACTCGCCGTGCTCAACCCATTGACGCCGCCCCGACCCGCGACCTACCTTCCTGTCCATCGATTGGAAGGTTTCCTAACAGATCCTCGGCGGCCGTCACGGCCGCCCGGCGAACGGGGTGACGGTCATGGCCGGCGGGCAGCAAGCGCAAGGCACCCCTGGGACGCCGCGGGTCCTGCGGGCCATGAACGACCGCGCCGCGCTCGATCTGCTGGTGTCCCAGGGGCCGCTGACCCGCACCCAGATCGGGGCGCTGACCGGGCTGTCCAAGCCCACCGCCTCGCAGCTGCTGGCGCGTCTGGAGGCCGCGGGTCTGGTGCGGACGACCGGGAACGTGACCGGGCGGCCCGGGCCCAGCGCCCAGCTGTACGAGATCGACCCGACGGCGGCGCACGTCGCGGCGCTGGCGGTCGACCAGTTGGGGATCACCGCCGCGGTCGCGGACATCACCGGGCAGGTGCTCGGCGAGGAGCGGGTGGGGACCGACGCCGTGGACGAGGCGGCGCAGAACCGGACGGCGCAGCTGGTCGCCAGGGCCGTCGACGGCGCGCTGGCCAAGGCCGGGCTGGGCCGCGAGGACCTGCACGGCGCGGTGATCGGCACCCCCGGGGCGCTGGACCCGCGGACCGGCCGACTGCGCTACGCGCCGCATCTGCCGGACTGGCACTCGCGGGCGCTGAAGGAGGAGCTGGCCGAGGTGCTGGGCACCCCGATCACCATCGAGAACGATGTGAATCTGGCGGCGGTCGCCGAGCAGCAGGACGGGGCGGCGCAGGACTTCGACGACTTCGTGCTGGTGTGGGCGGACGAGGGGGTGGGCGCCGCCATCGTCCTCGGCGGTCGGCTGCTGCGCGGAGCCACCGGCGGCGCGGGCGAGATCGGCTATATGCCGCTGCCCGGCGCGCCGCTGGCCAGGGGCGGCGACCGCAGCGCCGCCCAGCCGGACGCCGGCGGCGGCTTCCAGCGGCTGGTCGGCTCGCCGAGCGTGATCGCGCTGGCCCGGGAGTACGGGGCCGCCGGCACCCGCACGGTCGAGGAGGCGCTGGACCGCGCCGACGTACGGGCGGAGGTCGCCAGGCGGCTGGCGACGGGGCTCGCGGCCGTGGTCGCGGTCGTCGACCCGCGGCTGGTGGTGCTCTCCGGAGAGGTCCCGCAGGCCGGCGGGGAGGCGCTGCGTGCCCTGGTCGAGGAGGAGTTCACCGGGCTCGCGCTGCCCCGGCCCGAACTGCGGCTGAGCGATATCGGCGGCAATCCGATTCTCATCGGCGCGCTGCAAACGGCGCTCGCGGACGCCCGCGACGCGGTGTTCGACACCACCGGCTGAACCACCGCTCCCCCGCACGGCCCGGCACGGCACCGCACACCCCACCGCGCCGCTTCCCCGACTCCCCCTGCCGTAAAGGAAGTCCGCCATGCCGATCTCGCGACTGCGCATCCGGGTGTCAGCGGCGCTGGCCGGCGCCGGGCTGCTCGTTTCGGGCTGCGCCAACCCGAGCGTCGGCAGTGACCGTGACGATCCCACCCAGCCGGTCACCCTCACCTTCTGGCACGGCTGGTCGACCCCGGGCGAGACGAAGGCCGTCAACGACAGCGTCGCCCGCTTCGAGAGAACCCATCGCAACATCACGGTGAAAGTGGTCCCCAACGTCACCGACGAGACCATGAACCAGGCGCTGCGGGCCGGCGGGGACGACGCACCCGATGTGGTGTCGTCCTTCACCACCGCCAATGTGGGGCAGTACTGCTCCTCGGGGATGTGGGCGGACCTCGATCCGTTCATGGCGAAGACCGGTGTGGACAAGGAGAAGGTGTTCCCCAAGACCCTGCTGGATTACACGAGTTATCGAAAGAAGCAGTGCGCCTTGCCGCTGCTCGCCGATTCCTACGGGCTGTACTACAACAAGGACGCCTTCAAGGAAGCCGGGATCACGCGGCCACCGCACACCATGTCCGAGCTGAAGCGGGACGCCGCCAAACTGACCCGGCGCGCCGAGGACGGCTCGTACCGACGCGTGGGCTTCATGCCCAACTTCCGGCTCTACCAGAACAGCCCGGACCGGATGTTCGCCCAGTGGGGACCGTCCTACTTCGGCCGAAACGGCAAGGCCCGGCTGGCCGCGGACCCGGCGACCAGGGAATTCCTCACCACCGCCGGCGAGCTGGTCGACGCGCAGGGCGGCTACGGCCCGCTGGAGAGGTTCCGCACCACCTTCGGCGAGGAGATGTCCTCGCAGAACGCCTTTCTGACGCAGAAGCTGGCCATGCACATGGACGGTGAGTGGCGCGGGCTGATGCTCCGGCAGGCGAAGGCGTCGTTCGCCTGGGCCACCGCGCCGATGCCGGTGCCGGACGACCGGCCCGAGACCTACGGGCGGGGGTATCTGACCGGCACCGTCGCCGGCATCGCACACAGCAGCCGGCATCAGAACGCGGCATGGGAGCTGGTGAGATTCCTGACCGTGGACACCGATCAGGTGGTGCGGTTCGCCAACGACATCCATAACGTGCCGTCGACGAAGGCGGCGCTGAAGTCGCCCGCGCTGGACACCGACCCGACGTTCCGCACCTTCCTCGACATCGCGCGCAACCCGCACAGCGTCGCGCTGCCGCCCTCCACCAACGGCGGGCAGTACGTCACCGCGCTGCAGGACTTCTCCTACGACGTCGAGGCCGGAAAGGTCCCCGACCTCGACGCGGGCCTGCGCGCACTCGACGCCCGGATCGACGCCGACAACCTCCAGTCCGAGAACTGATCCGGCCGACCCGCGAACTGATACCGCGAATTCGCGCACGCTCTGCGGCAATTCACGAAGGGCGGCCGCGCACCGCTCGCCACGAAATACCCGAGCACCACCTACCGGCACCACCTCCCGGCACCGATTCCCGCACCACCTCCCAGCACCGCCTCCCCGGACCGACTCCGAGAGCTGACGGAGAACCGCCATGGCAACCACCACCCCCGCGCCCGCGCTACGGCGTAAACGCACCCGCGACCGGCTGCGCACCCTCGGTTTTCTCTCCCCCTGGCTCATCGGCTTCTCGGTCTTCTTCGGCTATCCGCTGATCGCCACCGTCTACTTCTCCTTCGTGCACTACAACCAGATCGAACCGCCCGATTTCGTCGGGCTGCGGAACTGGAAATACGTGCTGACGCAGATGCCGCTGTTCGGGCCCGCGCTGTGGAACACCCTGTGGCTGGTCGTGGTGATGGTCGCGCTGCGGGTGCTCTTCGGTCTGGGCATCGGCCTGCTCGTCACCAAGCTCAAATCGGGCGTGGGGTTCTTCCGTACGGCCTTCTACGTGCCGTATCTGGCGCCGCCGGTGGCCGCCACCGTCGCCTTCGTCTTCCTGCTCAACCCCGGCACCGGGCCCGTCAACGAGATCCTCGGGTCGCTCGGTATCCCCGCGCCGTCCTGGTTCAACGACCCCACATGGGCCAAACCGTCGCTGGTGATGCTGTCGCTGTGGGGCATCGGCGACCTGATGGTGATCTTCATGGCGGCGCTGCTGGACGTGCCGAAGGAGCAGTACGAGGCCGCCGAGCTGGACGGGGCGGGCGCCTGGGGGAAGTTCCGGTATGTCACCTGGCCCTCGATCACCCCCATCGTGATGTTCGCGGTGGTCACCGGCGTCGTCCAGACCATGCAGTACTACACCCAGGCGCTGGTCGCCGGGAAGCTCGCCTCCGGTGTCTCCATCGGCCCCGGCACGGTCATCCAGCCCGGCTACCCGGACCACGCCACCCTCACCGTCCCGCAGCTCGTCTACTCGCTGGGCTTCCAGAACTTCAACACCGGCGCGGCCTGCGTGCTCTCCCTCGTGCTCTTCGCCATCGCCATGGCCGTCACCACCCTGCTGATGCGCAAGCGCTCAGGCCTGCTTGCGGCGGAGGACTGATCCGAGATGACCACCACGACGCTCACCGCCCGCCCCGCCCCGGCCCGCACCGGCCCGACCGGCGACCCAGCCGCCCGCGCCCGCGCCCGCCGCACCCGGCTGCTGCACTGGATCGCCGTCCACTCCCTCGCCGTCGCCACCGCCCTGTTCTTCCTCCTCCCCTTCGTCTTCGTCTTCCTGACCTCCGTGATGAGCGACTCCCAGGCCATGAGCGGCCAGCTGTGGCCGCACGAGTGGCACTGGTCCAACTACCGCACCGTCTTCCAGACCCCCGGGTTCGTGGACTGGTGGAGGAACTCCCTGCTGTACGCGGGCCTGGGAACCCTGTTCACCGTCTGCTCGGCGGTCCCGGTCGCCTACGCACTCGCCAAGTTCCGCTTCCGCGGCCGCCGCACCGCGATGGTGCTGGTCATCTCCACGATGATGCTGCCCCCTCAGGTGGTCGTGGTCCCGATGTATCTGGTCTGGGCCCAGCAGCTGCACCTCTCGGGCTCGCTGTGGCCGCTGATCATCCCGATGGCGTTCGGCGACGCGTACTCCATCTTCCTGCTGCGGCAGTTTCTGCTGACCATCCCCCAGGAGTATCTGGAGTCGGCGAAGGTCGACGGCTGCGGGGAGCTGCGCACCCTGCTCAAGATCGTCGTACCGATGGCCAGGCCGGGCATCGCCGCCATCGCCCTCTTCCAGTTCTTCTACTGCTGGAACGACTACTTCGGACCGCAGATCTACGCGGCGCAGAACCCCGCCTCCTGGACGCTCTCCTACGGGCTGGAGTCCTTCAAGAGCGCCCACAGCGTCAACTGGAACCTCACCATGGCCGCGACGCTGCTGGTCATGGCCCCGGTCGTCATCGTCTTCTTCTTCGCACAGAAAGCCTTCGTCGAAGGCGTCACCCTCACCGGAGTAAAGGGCTGATCCCGCATGCTGCCGTCCTCGTCTCCCACCCCCTCCACCTCGTCCGCTTCTGCTGTCTCCTCTGCCTCCTCGACTGCCTCTCCTGTCTCCTCTGCCTCCTCTGCCTCCTCGGCTGCTGCAAAGTCCTCCGCTCGGGGAGGACTCCCCGAAGGCCGGTCCCCAGGCCCCGGCGTCAAACTCGCCGTGATCGGCGGTGGCTCGACCTACACCCCCGAACTCATCGACGGCTTCGCGCGGCTGCGTGACGTCCTGCCGCTGAAAGAGCTCGTCCTGATCGACCCGGCCATGGACCGGCTGGAGAGGGTGGGCGGTCTCGCCCGGCGGATCTTCGCCAAGCAGGGCCACCCGGGCACGATCTCCTGGACCCACGACCTCGACGCCGGGATCGACGGCGCCGACGCCGTCCTGCTGCAGCTGCGCATCGGCGGTCAGGCCGCCCGCAACCAGGACGAGACCTGGCCGCTGGAGTGCGGCTGCGTCGGCCAGGAGACCACCGGCGCCGGCGGCCTCGCCAAGGCGATGCGCACCGTTCCCGTCGTCCTCGACATCGCCGAGCGGGTCCGCCGCCGCAACCCCGACGCCTGGATCGTCGACTTCACCAACCCCGTCGGCATCGTCACCCGCGCCCTGCTCACCCATGGCCACAAGGCCGTCGGCCTGTGCAACGTCGCCATCGGCTTCCAGCGCAGGTTCGCGAAGCTGCTGGGCGTCTCCCCCGACCAGGTCGAGCTGGAGCACATCGGCCTGAACCACCTCACCTGGGAGCGGTCCGTCCGTGTCGCCGGCGAGGACGTCCTGCCCGCGCTCCTCGCCGAGCACGGCGACGCCATCGCCGACGACCTGCGCCTGCCCCGCCCGCTCCTCGACCGCCTTGGCACCGTTCCCTCCTACTACCTGCGCTACTACTACCAACACGACGCGGTAGTACGGGAGTTGCGCAGCAAGCCCTCCCGCGCCGCGGAGGTGGCCGCCATCGAGCGGCAACTCCTCACGCTCTACCAGGACCCGACGCTCGACGAGAAGCCGGAACTGCTCGCCCGGCGCGGCGGCGCCTTCTACTCCGAAGCGGCCGTGGCACTCACCTCCTCCCTGCTGGGCGACACCGGCGACACCCAGATCGTCAGCGCCCTCAACAACGGCACCCTCCCCTTCCTCCCCGACGACGCCGTGATCGAGGTCCCCGCAACCGTCGATGCCACGGGCCCGACCCCCCTCCCCGTACGCCCCCTGGAACCCCTCTACGCCGGGCTGGTCGCCAACGTCACCGCCTACGAGCACCTGGCCCTGGAGGCGGCGCTGAAGGGCGGCCGGGACCGGGTCTTCTCCGCCCTCCTCTCGCACCCCCTCATCGGCCAGATCGACTACGCCGACCGGCTCACCGACGAGCTGATCGCGCACAACCGGGAGCACCTCACGTGGGCCTGACGGGCACGGCGCTCGCCGTCGACGCGGGCAACAGCAAAACCGACGTGGCGCTGGTGGCCGCCGACGGCAGGCTGCTCGGCACGGCACGCGGCGGCGGCTTCCAGCCACCCCTGGTGGGTGCCACCCGCGCGGTCGACGTACTGGCACCCCTGGTGGAATCGGCCCTCGCCCAGGCCGGGCCGACCGGCGCCGGCCCCGTCGGCCACCTCTCCGCCTTCCTCGCCAACGCCGACCTCCCCGTCGAGGAGACCGCCCTCACCTCCGAAATCGCCCGTCGCGGCTGGGCCCGCACGGTCTCCGTCCGCAACGACACCTTCGCCCTGCTGCGGGCCGGACTGCCCGACGACGGGGAGCCGGTGGGTGTCGCCGTGGTGTGCGGGGCCGGCATCAACTGCGCCGGCCTCGGCCACCACGGAGCCACCGCCCGCTTCCCCTCCATCGGCCGGATCTCCGGCGACTGGGGAGGCGGCTCCTTCCTCGCCGACGAGGCCCTGTGGCACGCGGCCCGCGCCGAGGACGGCCGCGGCGCCCCGTCCGAGCTGGCCCACGCGCTCCCCGCCCACTTCGGCCTGACGACCATGCCGGAGCTGATCGAGGCGCTCCACCTACGGGGCATCCCCGACCGCCGCCGCCACGAACTGGCCCCGGTCCTCTTCGCCGTCGCCGCCTCCGGCGACCCCGTCGCCCGCGGCATCATCACCCGGCAGGCCGAGGAGGTGGTCCTCATGGCCACCGTCGCCCTGCGACGCCTCGACCTGCTGACCGAACCCGCCCCGGTGGTCCTCGGCGGCAGCGTCCTGGCCGCCCGCCACCCCCTCCTCCACGACCACGTCCGCCACCTCCTGTCCGAACGCGCTCCCAAGGCGGTGCCCCACGTCGTCACCGCACCACCGGTCCTGGGCGCGGCCCTCGACACCCTGGACCGAGCGGGTGCCGAGGCGGAGGCCTACGGACGGCTGAGGGCGTCTTGGCAAGAGAACTGAGGGCGTCTTGGCAAGAGAGGGGACTTGGAGAGGGGGAGAGAGGTCGGCTTGAGGGTCTGGGCGTGGAGGGCGCGGGCGTGGTGGCGCGGGCGTCACCGCGTCGGCTTGGGCGCCCGTCCCCCTTTCGAGCCCTGGCCCCTCACACGACCTTCCCCTCACACGACCTGCACGCTGTCCCCCCGTCGCGTCTCGGTGCGTTCGCCCGGGGCCAGGACGAGCTCTGCGGCCGGGGTCAGGACGAGGTCCAGGTCCGTCGCGGTGCGGTGGGGCGGGGGCGCGGCCGGAGGATGGTCGTGGTTGCGTTCCGTGACGATCGTGACGGGTTGGTCGGTGTCGTTGATGACGAGGGTCGGGCTGCCGGTCAGACGGTGATCGAGGGGGTAGATGCCGTGCGGATCGATGTAGGTCGTGCTGCCGATGGTGAGGAATCCGCTGGCGGGAGGCGTGAAGGGCGGAGTGGGGCCGGATTTGGGGATGACGCGGGCGAAGAGTTCGCCGATGCGGCGCATGAGGGTCTCCTGACTTCGGGGGCGGGGTGGTCCCCGCTCGTGGCGGTTGCCGAGTGAAGGTCGAGCTCGACTTTCGTCACTCAGCGTAGCCATCGAGCGGTGCGTGAGTCAGCAGCGCGTGGGAGTGAATGGGGAGGCGCGCAGCGCTATGGCGTGCGCCGTCGGGGTTACCGGGCGGGGCTCAGTCGTCGAGGGGGAGGGCCAGGTCGCGCACGTGGCCGGCGAGAAGGAGGACCGCGGCGTCGACGGCGGCCTGGGGGTCCTGGGCGCGAATGGCGTCGGTGAGGCGCAGGTGCGGGTCGGTGGCGGCCGCGGTGGCGGTGTCCAGGCAGGCGGCGCGGCGGAGTTCCTCGCGCAGGGCGGAGCTGAGGGAGCGGTAGATGTCGGCGAGGACGGGGTTGGCGCCGGCCTCGGCGACCAGGACGTGGAACTCGGCGTCGGCGGCGGTGAAGGCGTCGGCGTCGCGGGCGGCAAGGGCCGCCTTGCGGCGGGCCAGCGCGGCCTCGATGCCGGCGAGTTGGGCCTCCGTGCGGTGCTTGGCGGCCTGCCGGGCGGCGATCACGTCGAGGCCCTGGCGGACCTGGGTGACATGGCTGAGCTCGGCGCGTTCGAGACGGCGGCGCAGGGCGGCCGCGCTGTCGTCGTCGGAGATCACGAAGGTGCCGTCGCCCTGCCGGGCTTCGAGGAGTCCGGAGTGGACCAGGGAGCGGACGGCCTCGCGGACCGAGGCGCGGCTGACGCCGAGGGTTTCGCACAGGACGCTCTCGGGCGGGATGCGGCTGCCCACCGGCCAGGTGCCGTTCACGATCTGGGCGCGGATCTCGTCGGTCGCGGTCTCCACGAGCGACACCCTGCCCCTGCGGACTGCTTGCACGAGATCACTCCCTGGGCGCCGGCGCCGGCCGGTGTGCCGATGTCCTGCTCTTGAATCCGGTGTCTGATGTCTGATGACTCTGCGGTCACTGTAATGCCGGGCGGGGCGCTGCGGCGGGCCCGGCGGCGGATCGCGATCCGAACAAGATCAGGGCAATCGCGGTGTGCTTGTCAGTGGCGGCGGACATACTGCTGCCCATGCACCGGTCCTTGCCCCAAGCGCTCCGGGCGCCGGGCGCGGGGCCGGGTCCGCAGTCCGCGGCCAGGGGGAGGTTCTGTGTCGTCCGTGCCGACCAGCAGCGTGGCACCGCCCGCCTCGGAGCGCCGGCCGGCCTGGGCCGAGGGACTGGACGAGCTGCGTGCCGCGTCCACGACCGAACCGGGCCGCCTGCGGCTGATCGGTGCCGCCCTGGCGCTGCTGGTGGTGGTGTTCGGCGCGGTCACGGCCTGGCAGGTGTCCGACCGGGCCGCGGCCGCGGATGACGTGGTGGAGCGCAGTCAGCCGCTGACGTCGGACGCGGCGGGCATCTACCGGTCGCTGGCGGACGCGGACACCACGGCCGCCGGCGGCTTCCTGGCGGGTGAGGAGGGCGGCGGCGGCGCGCGTGACCGCTACGACCGCGATATCGCGACGGCGGCGGACCTGCTGGCCAAGGCTTCGCGGAGCGCCCGCGGTTCGGACGACGCGGCCGCGCAGATAGCCCGCCTCAATCGACAGCTGCCGCGTTACACGGGGCTGGTGGAGACGGCGCGGGCGAACAACCGGCAGGGGCTGCCGCTCGGCGGCGCCTATCTGCGGTACGCGAACGAGCGGATGCGGGCGGAACTTCTGCCCGCCGCACGGGCGTTGTACGACGCGGAGACAAGGAGACTGGCGGCGGACTACGACGAGGCCGAGGCGTGGCCGTGGTGCGCGATGGCGGCCGGGGCGGTGGCGATCGGTGCGCTGGGATGGGCGCAGCGGCGGCTCTGCCGGCGGACCAACCGGGTGTTGAATCCGGGGCTGCTGGTCGCGACGGCCGCCTCCGTCGCGGTGTTGTCGTGGCTGGTGGTGGGGCATGCGGTGGCGCGCGCGGGGCTGACGGATTCGTATGAGCACGGCGCCCGTTCGCTGCGGGTGCTCCTCGAGGCGCGGATCGAGGCGCTGCAGGCGCGCGGGGACGAGAATCTGACGCTGGTGGCCCGCGGTGCGGTGCTCACCGGCGACCAGCGGGATTTCTACGAGGTCGGCTTCCGGGCGGGGATGCGGGATCTGGCCGGCGCAGGCGATCATGGTGCGGCACAGGCGAAGAGCAGGCTGGGAACGGCGCTGGCGCTGGCGGACGACGATGCGGGGCGGGGGCCGGTGCGCGAGGCGCTCACCAACGTACGGCAGTGGCAGGCGCGGCATGCCCAGGCGCGGGCCGCGGACGAGAAGGGCGATTACGACCGGGCGCTTGCGAAGGTGATCGGCGCCGACGGCTCCACCGGTGAGTCGTTCGACCGGGTGGCGGCCGGGCTGCACAAGGCCCTGGTGCACGAGCAGGGGGAGTTCCGGTCGGCGGCGGACGGCGGGCGCGGGGCGCTGGACGGGCTGCCGGTGGGTGCCGGGGCGCTGGCGGCGCTGGCGGCAGGGGGCGCGGTGCTGGGCATCGGGCGCAGGCTGGCGGAGTACCGGTGAGGGGACCTGGTGAGGGGGACATGAGGATGCGCGCGCGAGGGCTGCGGAACCTGCGTGCCGTCCTGGCGCCGGTCGCGGCCGGGATGTCCGTGATGGCGGCGGCCGCCGCGGTGCTGGTGCCGGCACTGGGCGGCGCCGCCCACCAGGACGGTCCCGGCACTGGCGGCGCGCCCTCGCCGTCGGCGATACACCGGGCGTACGGGCCCGGAGCGCCGCCGGCCGAGCCGGCCGCGGCCACCTGCACGGCGGACAACGCCGCGGAGAGTCTGCGGCCGTCGTCGGACGAGGGTGCGGCGGTGGCGCGGATCAAGGACAGGGGCCGGCTGGTCGTCGGTGTCGACCAGAACACCTACCGGTGGGGGTACCGCGATCCGGCGACCGGCAGGTTGGAGGGCTTCGACATCGATCTGGCGCGGGCGATCGCCACGGACATCCTGGGGCCGGACCCCGAGGTCGTCTTCAAGGCGGTGCCCACCGACCAGCGGATACGGGCGCTGCAGAAACGCACGGTCGACATGGTGGTGCGGACGATGACGATCAACTGTGCGCGCAAGCGGCAGGTGGCGTTCTCGACGTCGTACTTCCAGGCGGGGCAGCAGGTGCTGGCTCCGAAGTCGTCCGGGATCAGGGCGTTCGACGATTCGCTGCGCGGCAAACGGGTGTGCACGGCCGCGGGTTCGACGGGTGAAACGGAGCTGGCGCGGCAGCGGCACGGCGCCGAGGTGCTGACGGTGCCCAGCCAACTCGACTGCCTGGTACGGCTGCAGCTGGGCCAGGCGGACGCGGTGGTCACGGACAACGCGCTGGCCGCGGCGCAGGCGGCGCAGGATCCGAAGGTGGAGCTCAAGGGCGAGCCGTTCACCGACGAGTCGTACGGCGTGGCGATGAACAAGGACGACACGGACCTGGTGCGCCGGGTCAACAGGGTGCTGGACGACTATCGGGGCGACGGGAGCGCCGACAGCCCCTGGATGCGGGCGTACCGCAGGTGGCTGCGGGCCGATATGCCGGAGATATCGGGGCCGCCGTCGCCGGAGTACAGCGACTGACCCGACAACGTCCGCAGCACGCCCGATCGCCCCGAGGTGCCCAGTACCTCACCGATCGCCGCATGGAGCGGCCCGATGCCGTTCACTATGGAAAGAGGAAGGGGAAACGGAGGGAGCCGCACCACAGCAGCCACCCGGTCACAGCAATCGCCGTGCACCGTACGCGTATTGGAGAGGTGATCGATGGGGGTCCCTGGACCCTGTCCCGGATCTCCGGGAAGGCCCGATGCCCCGGTGCTGAGCCGGGAGGAGGTGGACCGCGCGCTGGCGCGGCTCGGCGCCGAGTACGAGGCGATCGAGACCTCGCTGCTGGCGCTGCAGGACCATGCGGGGCGCCGGTTGCTGGAGGGCGCCGATCTGGCGGGCACGACCAAGGAGCGCTGGGCCGCCACGGAGCGCGCCATCACGGTCCTGTGGTCGCTGTTCGACACCTATACCGCGGCGTTGGAGGCGGCGCGCGAGCTGCGGGCGCGGCGGCGCTGGCCGTCCCCGGACGACCTGGCGGAGCTGACGCGGCTGCTGCACGGCGACGAGGTCGCGGTGCCCGGCGCGGCCCCGGAGGACGGCGGCCCGGGAGGCGGCCCGGCCCGGCCGGGCGAGCGGTTGAGCCTGGAGACGCTCGTCGAGCGGATGAACGGGCTGTACGCGCGGTCGCTGGATGTGATCGTCGCCGCCGACGCGGTCTGGTCGGCGCTGCCGGCCCGGATAGACCTGCTCTCCGCCGAGCTGCAGCGCACCCGTTCGCTGGCTCATTCGGTGGGGGTGCGCCCCGGTGAGCATCCGGCGGGCGACGACCTGGAGCGGATCACCGGCGAGCTGGCGCGGCTGCGCGCCCAGGTGATCGCGGATCCGCTGGCGTTCTGGGTGTCGTCGTCGACGGGGAGTTCGGCGCCCGGCGGGGGCCGTCCGGACACCGGGCGCTACGACCGGGCGGCCCGCGCGCTGGAGGACATCCGGCGGGAGATCGCGGCGGTCCTGGACGTGCGGCAGGACGCGGAGCAGCGGCTGATGCAGCTGCGCGACGTGCTCTCGCGCGCCGATCGGACGCTGACCGAGGCGCGCCAGGCGCGCGGTGAGGTGCTGGCGAAGATCGCCGCGTCGGAGGTGCCCGCGGTCAGCGGCCCGTCCACGGCGCTGCACGAGCAGCTGGCGGCCGCCGCGGAGTACCGCAGGCGGGCGCAGTGGCACCGGCTCTCGCCGCTGCTGGACAGCCTGGAGGAGCGCGCGGAGGACGAACTCCACCGCGCCCGCGAGTCGTTGACGGCGGTCACCGCGCCGCTGGCGGTGCGCGCCGAGCTGCGCGGCCGGCTGGACGCCTACAAGGCGAGGCTGGCCCGCCACGGCATGGCGGACGATCCGCTGCTGACGGAGCGCTACGACGTGGCCCGCCGGATGCTGTGGAGCGCCCCGTGCGATCTGCGGGCGGCCGAGCACGCGGTGTGGCGCTATCAGCAGGCGGCGGCGGAGGCGTTGGTTCCGCCGCAGCGGGAGGAGAGGGGGGATTCGTGACGGAGCGGGCCGGCGGGCGCTGTCAGCGGCGGGACTGCGCGGGCGGTTACGTCGATGCCGGCGGCGGCGAGCTGTACTGCGACCGGTGCGGTCTGGCACCGGTGGTCTCACCGGGCGGCCTGATCTCCTCGCCGCCCACCGGCCTGACGGACCGGGCCCGGGCGGGCACGGCGTCGAGCCGGGCGGCGGCCGGGGCGCTGCTGACGGTCCCCTCCCCCGGCCCGGGCGCCGGCTCCGGTTCCGCCTCGCCGTCCGCCCGCTCGTCGGCGTCCCGGCGCTCGGTGGCCGCGCGGCTCTCCCGCGCCGCGTCCGGCGGCGGGGCGACGCGCGGCAGGTCGGCGGTCTCGGTGCGCGGCAGCACGGGCAGCGGCTCGGCCTCCGGGTCCTCGCGCGGGCGGCTGGGTGCGGGCCTGGTGGCGGTGCCGGAGGTGCCGCGGCCCGATCCGCGTACGGCGGTCCTGACGGATCCGCGGGTCCCCGAGCGCAAGCGGTTCTGCAGCCGCGCGGACTGCCGTGCCCCGGTGGGGCGGACACGCGGTGAACAGGCGGGCCGGACGGAGGGGTTCTGCGCCAAGTGCGGCCATCCGTACAGCTTCGTGCCCAAGCTGCGGCCCGGTGAGCTGGTGCACGGCCAGTACGAGGTCGTGGGCTGCCTGGCCCATGGCGGCCTCGGCTGGGTCTATCTGGCGATCGACCGGGCGGTCTCCGACCGGTGGGTGGTCCTCAAGGGGCTGCTGGACACCGGTGACGAGGAGGCGCTGGCGGTCGCGATGTCCGAGCGGCGCTTCCTCGCCGAGATCGAGCACGCCAACATCGTCCGGATCTACAACTTCGTGGAGCACCTCGACCGGGGCACGGGCAGCCTCGACGGCTACATCGTCATGGAGTACGTCGGCGGCAAGTCGCTCAAGGACATCGCCAACGACCGGCGCACGCCCCACGGTCGGCGCGATCCGCTGCCGGTCGAGCAGGCCTGCGCCTACGGCATCGAGGCGCTGGAGGCGCTCGGCCATCTGCACAGCCGCGGCTTTCTGTACTGCGACTTCAAGGTCGACAACGCCATCCAGCAGCACGACCAGCTCAAGCTGATCGACATGGGCGCGGTGCGCAGGATGGACGACCACGAGAGCCCGATCTACGGCACGGTCGGCTATCAGGCACCCGAGATCGCCGAGCTGGGCCCCTCGGTCGCCTCCGATCTGTACACGGTCGCGCGCACCCTGGCCGTCCTGACCTTCGACTTCCAGGGCTATACGAACATCTTCGCGGACTCCCTGCCCGACCCGGACAACATCGAGGTCTTCCGCAGCTACGAGTCCTTCTACCGGCTGCTGGTGCGCGCCACGGACCCCGACCGGGCGCGCCAGTTCACCTCCGCGCAGGAGATGTCCGAGCAGCTGACGGGCGTGCTGCGGGAGGTGGTGGCACTCCAGTCGGGCGAGCCGCGGCCGGCGCCGTCCACCCTGTTCGGGCCCGAGCTGCGGGCCGTGGACACCGAGTTGCTGGCCCCGTGGGAGGGTGACGCTTCGCTGCTGGGCGCGCGGGGGAGGGCACCCGCGCACCGAGAACCGCAAGCCACCGGTCCGCTGCTTCGCCCCCTGGACGTCACCGGCGCCGCCCTCGCGCTCCCGGTACCGCGGGTGGACCCGGCCGACCCCGACGCCGGTCTCCTCGCCGGCCTGTCGACCGCCACCCCCGCCGAGCTGCTGAGCGCGCTGCGCCGCGCGCCCGCCGGCGGCCTGGAGGTCCGGCTGCGGGAGCTGCGCGCCCATCTGGAGACCGGCGACCGCACGGCCGCGCAGGCGGTGCTGGAGGCGATCACGGCGGAGCCGCCCGGGCCGCGGCCCGCCACGGCGGCCGGCGGGGATCCCGGGGAGCGGGGCACCGACTGGCGGGTGGTGTGGCACGGCGGCCTGGTGGCGCTGGCCACCGGGGACCGCGAGCGGGCCGCGCTGGCCTTCGACGCGGTCTACGACGCGTTCCCCGGCGAGCCGGCGCCGAAGCTGGCGCTGGCCCTCTGCGCGGAGCTGCTGGAGCAGTGGGACAACGCCGTGGAGTACTACCGCCTGGTGTGGGCGACCGACCGCAGCTATGTCAGCGCCGCGTTCGGGCTGGCCCGGGTGCGGCTGGCGGCGGGCGACCGCGGGGGCGCGGTCGAGGCCCTGGAGTCCGTACCGGAGTCGTCCATCCACTACACCGCGGCGCGGATCGCGGCGGTCCGCGCCCGGCTGCGGCAGCGTCCGCCGCGCGATCCGCTGCTGGCGGATCTGCTGGCGGCCGCCCAACAGGTCGAAGCCCTCGCGGACTTCGGCCTGGACGCCGAGCGAAGGGAACAACTCAGCACCGAAGTACTGGGCAGCGCCCTGGACTGGGTACTCTCCGGGAGCCACGGTGCCGGCCCGGACGGAGAAGGTGCCGCCGGCGGGCTGCCGGCGCTGCTCGGCAGCCCGCTGGACGAGCGCGGCCTGCGGTTCGGCCTGGAGCGGTCGTACCGGCTGCTGGCGCGGCTGACGCAGCGTGGTGAGAAGAGGATCGAGCTGGTGGAGCGGGCCAACCGCTTCCGCCCCAGGACATGGGTGTGACATGGGTGTGACTGGGCCGTCCCGGTGCGCGGGGTGCGACGAACCCCTCGACGCGGGGGACAAGTTCTGCGGTCGGTGCGGCGCCGCTCTCCTGGCGCCGGCCGCGCCGTCGGCGTACGGGACCCCTCCGGGGCACGGGGCGCCCGCCGGACCGCCGCCCGTACCACCGCTGCCGCCCATGCCGCCGGCGCCGCCCGTACCTCCTGCCCCCGCCGCGCCCGCCGGACCGCCGCCTCCGGATCCCCAGACCCGGTTGCCGTTCGGCGACGACGCGCCGCAGGTGCCGGACACCCCGGCGGCGCCCGGCACCGCGAAGCCGGCCGACGCACCGCCCGCCGACCCCCGCGTCGCCGGATACGAGGTGGTCGCCGACGCCGCCGCGGAGGCGGCCGCCGAGGCCGGCGCGCCGAGCGCACGGTCCGATGCGCCGAGCGCACCGGCGCCCGCCCCCGCCCGGGCCGCCTCCGCCGAGGACGGCCCCTCCTGCCCGGCGTGCCCGTCCGGTCCCGTGGACCCCGACGGCAACTGCGCACGGTGCGGGCAGCCCCGGCCCCCCGTCCGCGACCACATGGAGAGCGAGCTGGCGGGCCTCGCCGCGGTGAGCGACCGGGGGCACCGGCACCACCGCAACGAGGACTTCTTCGCGCTGCGGGCCACCACACTGCCGGACGGTGCGCCCGCCGTGGCCGCGGTGGTCTGCGACGGCGTCTCCTCCGCGACGCGCCCGGACGATGCGTCCAAGGCGGCGTCGGAGGCCGCCGGCGAGGCGCTGCTGGCCTCGCTGCCGCGCGGTACGCACCCCCAGCAGGCCATGCACGAGGCCGTCCTGGCGGCCTCCGCCGCGGTCGACTCGCTGGCCGTCGACCCGTCCCTGGCACATGACGAGCACCGTCAGCAGAACGCCCCGGCCTGCACCTTCGTCGGCGCGGTGGTCGGCGGCGGGCTGCTGACCGTCGGCTGGGTCGGCGACAGCCGCGCCTACTGGATCCCCAACGACCGCACGGCGCCGCCCGTACGGCTCACCGAGGACGACTCCTGGGCCGCCCAGATGGTCGCCAACAACCTGATGTCCGAGGCCGAGGCGAACGCCGACGAGCGGGCGCACGCCATCACCGGCTGGCTCGGCGCCGACGCGTACGAGGTCGAGCCGCACACCGCGACGTTCAAGCCGGACGGCCCCGGCATCGTGGTGGTGTGCACGGACGGGCTGTGGAACTACGCCGAGTCCGCGGAGCAGATGGCCGCGGTACTTCCCCACGACGCCCCCACCAGGCCCCTGCACGGCGCCCGCACGCTGGTCACCCACGCCCTCGACGGCGGCGGGCACGACAACGTAACAGTGGCGCTGGTGCCGTTCCCCGCGCCGTCGATGCGGGCAGGATCGGCCTGACCGGACCAAAACCGAACGAGTCGGCCGAAGTCCCCCGCGCGACGGCGCAACCGGGTCGCGGGGGACGGAACGCCGGCACCTGGGGGAACGGGGAGTCGGCGAAACTCCTTGCGAAGGTGGTGGGCGTCGCCGACAGGGCGACCGGTACTGTGCGACTGAAGGCGAAGGTCGCCGAGGCGGACGAGATGACTCTTGAAACGCCCTCGACAAGAACCCTTCGCAGCGAGAAAACAGCCACAAAGAATCACAGTCAGTACCGACACAATCAGTACCGAGCAGTGCCCCAAAGAAACGGTACGGAGGGGGAAATACCGACATGCCGACCTGCCCGAGCGGCCACCAGTCGGTGGCCGAAGACTGGTGCGAGGTGTGCGGCCAGCGGATGGCGGGTGCTGTCCCCCCGCCGCCCTCCCTGCCTGCCGGCTTCCTGAACACACCGCCCAGCCAGCCCGGCCCGCCGCCCGGCCAGGCCGGCCCGCCGCCCGGCCAGGCCGGCCCGCCACCGGGTCAGGCCGGACCGCCGCCCGGCGGCCCTGGTCCCGGCCCCGCCCCCGGCGGCATGGGTCCCGGCGCTCCTGACACGCAGGGCGGCCAGGGCGGCTACGGCTTCCCGCCGCCCGCACCCGGCCCCGGCACACAGGGCGGCCAGGACGGTTACGGCTTCCCGCCGCCCGCGCCCGGCCCCGGCCAGCAGGCGCAGCCCGAGCTGTGCCCGCAGTGCCGTACCCCGCGTGCGGCGATGGCGCCCTTCTGCGAGGAGTGCCGCTACAACTTCCTCACCAACTCCCCGATGTCCTACGCCCCGGCGCAGGGTCAGCAGCCGGGCCCGCCGCCCGGCATGCCCGGCCCCGGCGGCCAGGGCGGCGGCTACGGCTTCCCGCCGCCCGCGCCGGGCCCCGGCCAGCCCGCTCCCGGCACACAGGGCGGCCAGGGCGGTTACGGCTTTCCGCCGCCGCAGCCGCAGCCCCCACAGCAGGACATGGCGCCGCCCGGCTTCCCCGACCAGCCCGGCCCCGGCGGCTTCCCGGGCCAGCCCGGGCCCGGTGGTTTCCCCGGCCAGCCCGGCCCGCCGCCCGGCATGCCCGGTCCCGGCCCGGCCGGCCAGCCCGGCCCGCCGCCGCAGCAGGGCGTCGACGACTGGACGCTGAACCCGCCGAGCGCCCAGGCCGCACCCCCGCCCATGGCGCCCGCGCCGCCCGCACCCGGCCCGCAGGCCCCGTTCGAGCAGCAGCCGCCCGCGCCGTTCCCGCCGCAGCAGCCGGCACCGTACGAGCAGCAGCAGGCTCCGTACGAACAGCAGCACCCCCCGTTCGAGCAGCAGCAGATGCCGCCGCAGCAAGGGCCCGGACCGGACCAGCAGTGGAACGGCGGCCCCGGTCAGCTTCCCGCGGCACCGCCGCAGGGTCCGCAGCCGGTCGTCGGCGCCGGCTGGGTGGTGGCGGTCGCGCCGGACCGTGAGTACTTCATGGCGATGATGGGCCGCAGCGGCCCGGAGGCGGCGGGGCTCAACCTGCCCTCGTACTCCCCCGAGCAGGTGCTCCCGCTCGCCAACGGCCAGGTCGCGGTCGGCCGCCGCCGCAACAGCACCGGCGAGTCCCCGGACATCGATCTGGGCAGTGCGCCGGAGGACCCGGGCGTCTCGCACCAGCACGCCCTGCTGGTGCAGCAGCAGGACGGCAGCTGGGCCGTGGTGGACCAGAACTCCACCAACGGCACGACGATCAACCTCGGCGAGGACCCGATCCAGCCATATGTGCCGGTGCCGCTCCATGAGGGCGACCGGGTGCACGTCGGCGCCTGGACGACGCTGACCATCCGCCGGGGCTGACCCGCCGGCCGCACGGCGGGCAAACGCGGGGCGTGATCAACTGATCACGCCCCGTTCGCCTTTGCGGGGCCGAAGCACCCCCGGATCGTCCTACGACCGAAGTCCTAGCCGGGGCGTCTGCCACCATGGACGGGTGAACAAGATTCCGCGCGGCACGCTTCAGGAGCAGACCTTCTACGAGCAGGTCGGTGGCGAGGAGACCTTCCGCCGTCTGGTGCACCGCTTCTACCAGGGAGTCGCCGAGGACCCGCTGCTGCGGCCGATGTACCCGGAGGAGGACCTGGGTCCGGCCGAGGAGCGCCTCGCGCTCTTCCTCATGCAGTACTGGGGCGGCCCCCGTACGTACAGCGACGGCCGTGGGCACCCCCGGCTGCGGATGCGGCACGCCCCGTTCACCGTCGACCGGGCCGCGCACGACGCCTGGCTGCGGCACATGCGCGACGCCGTGGACTCCCTCGGACTGTCCGAGGAACACGAGACGCAGCTGTGGAACTACCTCACGTATGCGGCCGCCTCGATGATCAACTCCGCGGACTGAGGAACGCGTCACACCGGGCGCCCCCGCGCGCCCAACCGCCCGGATCCGTCACGATCCGGTCAAGGACTCCCGTAATCCGCTCACCGGACACCGCACACTCTGACAGCATCCGTTCATCTGTTTGGTGCTGTTGGTGGGGTTGTTGCTGCGAGCCTGGCAGGGGGGACCATGGCCGGCTTCGTCTTCGTGCGGGTGCGGGCGCACCGCCTGCTGCTGGCCGCCGCGCTGGTGTCGGTGCTGCTGACCACCACGGTGCTGGCGACCCTCACCGCCTTCTCCGACGCGGTCGGGGACGCCGGGCTGCGCACGACCCTGCGCACGCGCTCGACGGCGGCCGCCGCGCTCCAGGTGAAGGCCCAACTGCCCGCGGAGCAACGGGGGCAGGCCGACCGCGCGGTGCACACGGGAGCCCGGCGGGCCTTCGACGGCCTGCCGTTCGCGGTGCGCACACTGACCCGCTCCGGGCCGTATGCGCTGCCCCGCTCGCTCCGGCCGCCGCGGGCCCGTAAGGGCGAGCCCGATCTGACCCACCTCGCGGCCCTGGACCGCTCCCGCCTCACGCTCACCAAGGGGAGCTGGCCCGCGTCCGCCGCACGCGGGCCGCTGCCGATCGCCGTGCCCGAGGCCGCGGCCGCCCGGCTCGGGATCGGGCCCGGCCGGCGGCTGGCCCTCGACAACCGGCTCTCCGGCCCCGCCCGCCTGACGGTCGAGGTCACCGGCGTCTACCGGCCCAAGGACCGCACCGACCCGTACTGGAAACTCGACGACCTCGGCGGGCGCGGGGTGCGCACCCTGGACTTCACCACGTACGGGCCGATGCTCACCGACCCGGCGGCGTTCCGCGGCGGACCGCTGGTGCAGGACTCGGCCGGCTGGCTCGCCACCGCCGACTTCCGCTCGCTGACCGCGGACCGGCTGGACGCGCTGCGCGCCGCCGCTGGACGGGCCCCCAAGGCGCTGATGGCCGATCCGGCGTTCGGGGGCCGGGCCACCGCCACCACCGATCTGCCCGACGCGCTGGGGCAGTTGCAGCGGGCGCTGCTGGTGAACCGCTCGACGATCCTGATCGTCGCGCTGCAGCTGGTCCTGCTCGCCGGATACGCGCTGCTGCTGGTCGCCCGGATGCTGAGCGCCGAGCGGACCGGCGAGACGGCGCTGCTGCGGGCCCGCGGCGGCTCCCGGCGGCGGATCGCGGGGCTGGCCCTGGCCGAGTCGCTGCTGCTCGCCGCCCCGGCCGCGCTCGGCGCGCCGCTGCTGGCCGGCCCGCTGATGCGGCTGCTGGCCGGCAGCGGAGCGCCGGCCCGTATCGGGCTGCCGCTGGACACCCGGCTCACCGCCGCGACCTGGCTGACGGGGGTCGGCGTGGCCCTGGGCTGCGCGCTCGCGGTCGCCGCGCCCGCGCTGCTGCACGGCGGGGCCGAGGGTCCACCGCGGCGGCGGCCCGGCGCTCCCCGGAGCTCCCCCGGGCGGGCGGGGTGGCGGGCCTGGGGAAGGACGGGCGCGGACCTCGGACTGCTGGTGCTGGCCGGCGTCGCGTACTGGCAGCTCCGGCGGCGGACCGCGGGCGGCGACGGGCCGGACGGCGGCGGCAGCGGCGGCGGGGTGCTGACCGGCGACACCGCCGGCCGGCTCGGCATCGATCCCGTCCTGGTGGCCGCCCCGGCGCTGGCGCTGCTCGCCGGAACGGTGCTGACGCTGCGGCTGCTGCCCCTCGCCGCCCGGCTCGCCGAGCGGGGCGCGGCCCGCGGTCGGGGCCTGGCCACGGCGCTGGCCGGCTGGCAGATCAGCCGCCGCGCTTCCCCGCGCTCCGCACTCCGGTCGAGCAGGGCGCACTCCCACCACGGCGCGGGCCCCGTCCTGCTGCTGGTGCTGGCCACCGCGCTGGGCATGCTGGCGATCGGCCAGCGCGCGTCCTGGGACCGCTCGCAGGACGACCAGGCCGACTTCCGGGCGGGCGCCGCGGTGCGCGTACTGGCCGGCGGGACACCGCAGTGGGGCCAGGGCGAGGCGTACGCGGCGGTGCCGGGGGTGGCCGCGGCGCTGCCCGCCGGGCAGGCCACCTTGACCCTGTCGGGCGGCCGGACCTCCTCGCTGCTCGCCCTGGACGCCCGGCGGTCGGCGGGGGCGCTGCTGCCGCGCGGAGACCTGATGGGCGGCAGTGCGGACGACAGGTCGGGCCGGGCCGCGGACCGGGTACTGCGGGCGGTGGCGCCGCACGACGGCACACCGGTCGGCCTCGAACTCCCCGCGGACACCGACCGCTTACGGCTGACCGCCACCCTGCGCTCCCTGAAGCAGCTGCCTTCCGGGCCGGACGCCGCCGGGCACGGCACCGGGCCGGTGCCCGCCACCCTCTCCGCCCTCGTCACCGACCGCTTCGGCGCCCCGTACACCCTGCCGCTCGGCACGCTCGCCCCGGACGGCGCCCCGCACGCCCTGGGAGCGGACCTCGCCGCCGCGGCCGGTGCCCCGGCGGGACGCCCGGCCGGCGCCCTGCGGCTGACCGGTCTGGTCGCCGACATGGAGCAGTCGGCCACCTCCCACCGTCAGCGGCTGACCGTCACCAGCGCACAGGCCGTCACCGCATCGGGCCGTCACCGCTCCCTGTCCGCGCCCGCCGCACTGTCCTGGCGGGCCCAGATCGCCGGCAGGAGCGGCTCCGCGGGCGAGGAGTCCGGGCCCGCGGCGGGCCGGGCCGAGGTCCCCGCGGGCGGTCTGCTGTCCCAGACGTACGACACCGGCATCCGGCCGGACCCGTGGAGCGCCGCGGTGACGACGGTGCGGATCACCGCCGCACACCCCAAGCGCCCGCCGCTCGCCGTGGTCGCGACCGAGGCGTTTTTGCGCGACAGCGGCTCGAAGACCGGGGCCACCATCGAAGTGCCGGTCAACGGGGAGCCGTTGAAGGCGCGGATCGTGGCGGCGGTGCGCGCACTGCCGGCCGGGGCGGACGGCGGTCCGGACACCACCGGGCTGCTGGTGGACTTCGGCGCCGTCAACGAGGCGCTGGCCGATCGCGGCGCCGCGCCGCTGACCGCGACCGAGTGGTGGCTGCGCCCCGAGCCGGGTGCGGCGGCGAAGGCCGCGGGCGCGCTGCGGGCCCGCCCGGACATCGATCCGGGCCAGGTCCTGGTCCGGGACGAGATCGCCCGGCAACTGCACGACGATCCGCTGGGGCTCGGCCCGCAGACGGCGCTGACGGCCGCGGCGGCGGTCGCGGTGGCGCTGGCGGCGGTCGGCTTCGCGGTCAGCGCCGCCGGGTCGGTCCGCGAACGGGCCAGGGAGTTCGCCGTGTTGCGGGCCCTGGGCGCGCCGCGCCCGCAGCTGGCCCGGATGATCGCCGCCGAACAGGGCGTGCTGATCGCGCTGGCGCTGGCCGTCGGCGTGGCGCTGGGGACGGTGCTCACCCGGGCCGTGGTCCCGCTGGTCGTGCTGACCCAAGAGGCGGGCCGCCCGGTGCCGCCGGTACTGGTGGAGTTGCCGTCCGGCCAGGTGGTCGCGCTGCTGGCGGCGGTCGCCGCGGTGCCGCTGCTGATCGTCGCGGCCCTCGGGCTGCGCCGCGGCGACCCGGTACGGGCCCTGCGCAGCCAAGGAGCACCGTGATGAGGACGCGTACGAGTACGAGGACGGGACCGGGGACGCGGCGGCCGGTGGGTGAGGGCCGGTGAACGCGCTCACCTGGACGGCCTGGCTGCGCGTCCGGCTCGGCACGTCGCGCGCGGCGGCGACGGCGCTGGGGGCGCTGGTGCTGGTGACGGCGTTCCTGGCGGCCTCGTTCCCGCGCGGGGTCGAGGCGTACGAGACGCGCGGGGTGCGCCATGCGATCGGCTCCGCGCCGCCCGGCGACCGGACGGTGGAGATCTCCGTCTCGCCCGCCGATGTGCCCGGCACCGACCCGGCGGCCGCCTTCGCCGCCGCCGAGGGCGACCGCCAGGACCGGGCGCTCCAACGGCAGTTCGCCGCCCCGCTGCGGATCACGGCGGGCGATTCCGTCCACGGTGTCCGCACCACCAAGCCGCTGACCGCACACGACCCCTGGCTGCCCCGGCCGGACGGCGTCGCCCCCGCCCTGTCGCTCCGGGCGGTCTCCGGTCTCGCCCGGCACGCCGCGCTCACCAAGGGCCGGCTGCCGCGGGGCGCGGCTCCCGGGGCGAACACTCTGGAGGCGGCGGTGACCGTCGCCACCGCGCGGACGCTGGGCCTGCGCGTCGGCAGCCAACTGCATCTGGAGGACCTGACCCTGCGGATCTCGGGCCTGCTCACCCCGCGTGCCCCGGACGGCGCGTACTGGGCCGTGGACCCGGTGCTGACCGCCGCCCGCAGGGACGTGACCCCGGGGCCGCCGTCGAAGAGGTTCTGGCACGCCGGTCTGCTGCTGGCGCCCCAGGACGGCCCGGCGCTGCTGTCCACCCCGGGCGCACCGGAGAAGTTCTGGCGCTACCCGGTCGACGCGAGCGCACTGACCGCCCAGGACGCTCCGGTGCTGCAGGCCCGGCTGCTCTCCCTCGAACACGGCGCGGCGCTCGCCCGGCTGCACGCGGTGGCGGGCCGCGGCGCGCTGGTCGACAGCGCGGTGGACGGCCTGCTGGAGGGCCATGCCCGATCGCGGGCGGCGATCGCACCGGTCATCGCGGTGGCCGCGGCCGGAATCGGCACCGTCGCCTGTGTGGTCCTGCTGATGTCCGGCGCGCTGACGGCGGCCCGGCGGCGGCCGGAGCTGGCGCTGCTGCGGGCCCGCGGCGCCTCGCTGGCCTCGCTGACCGGGCAACTGGCGGCGGAGACCGCCGTGGTGGCGCTGCCCGCGGCGGCGGCCGGCGGCGGGCTGGCAGTGGCGCTGCTGCCCGGCGAGGGTGTCTGGCCCTCGCTGGCGGCGGCGGCCGGGGCCGGTCTGCTGGGCACGCTCGCCCTGCCGCTGCGGGCCGCCGCCGCCCATCGGCGCCCGCGCCCCACCGAACGCGCCGACCTGGCGCACGCCCGCCCCTCCCGGCGCCGTACGGTCGCCGAACTGACCGTGCTGGTACTGGCGGCCGGCGCGGTGGTGGCGCTGCGCCGCCGCGGCACGGCGGCCGGCGGCGGGGTGGACGCCCTGGTCAGCGCCGCCCCGGTGCTCGTCGGCGTGATCGCCGCGCTGCTGCTGATGCGGCTCTATCCGCTCCCGCTGCGGCTGGCCGCCCGCCCCGCCGCCCGGGGATCGGGGCTGACCGGGTTTCTCGCGCTGGCCCGCGCGGGCCGCGCGCCGGCCGCCGCCGGGCTGCCCCTGCTCGCGCTCCTGGTGGCGCTGACCACCGCGTCCTTCGGCGGCTCGGTGCTCGCGGGCATCGACGCGGCCCGCGACCACGCGGCGCTGACCGCGGTCGGCGCCGAGGCCCGCATCGTCGGTGACCGGCCCCTCCCCCGGGACCTCCGGCGCGCCGTGGCCAAGGTGCCGGGCGTCGAGGACGCGGTGGCGATCCGGATCGCCGTCCAGGCCGCCGACGACGGTGGCCCGCCCCTCTACCTGGTCATCGCCGATGCCGAGGCGTACTCCCGGCTCGCCCGCGCCACCGGGCTGGGCGCCTTCTCCGCCCGGGAGCTGGCCGACCCCGGCGGCGACCGGCCACTGCCGGCGATCGTCTCCCCGCGCGTCGTGGCCCGGTTCGGGCACGCCCCGATGATGCTGCAGCCGGACTTCGGTCAACTCGTCGTCCGCCCCACGGCGGTACGCGCCGACACCCCGGCCCAGCCCGGCGGCGACTTCGTCCTGATCAACGCGCGGAGTGTGGCACGCCGCCACCCGGACACCTACGCCGAACCCGCCAACGGGCCCGCCGTCCTGCTGCTGTCCGGCCGCCGGCTGGACACCGAGGCGCTGCGCACCACCGTCCGCGCGCACACCCCGGCGTCGCTGACCGCGCGGCTGGTGCTGCGCTCCGCCGAACGTGCGCGGCTCGCCGATCCGCCCCTCCAACAGGGCGCGCAGCGCCTGTACACCGCAGCGGTCGCGGCCGGCGCCGGATTCGCGCTGCTGGCCCTGCTCCTGGCGCGCCTCCAGGCCGCCCCGCAGCAGGCCCACCTGCTGTCCCGGCTGCGTGCGATGGGCCTGACACCCGCTCAGGGGCGGCGCCTGATGGTCCTCGAAGCGCTGCCACCGGCGCTGCTGGCGGCGCTCGGCGGTGCGCTGGCCGGCGCCGTCACGATCCGGTTGCTGCGGCCCGGTATGGACCTCACCGCGCTCGCCCTGGCCGGGGCCGCGGGGGACGCGCCGGACACCGTACGGCTGCAGTCCGATCCCGTGTCGCTGCTGCTGCCGTCGGCGGGCGTGGTCGCGCTGGCGCTGGCGGTGGCACTGGTCCAGGCCTGGCTGAGCGAACGGCGGCGCGAGCACGCCGAGTACAGAACGGGGGATCCGGGATGACCACCACACCGTCCGACCACGGCGAGGACGCCTCCGCGGCGGCGGCCGGCGCCGGGGGGGGGGGGGGGGGGGGGGGGTGCGGGGGGGGGGGGGGGGGGGGGGGGGGGGGGGGGGGGGGGGGTGTGGGGGGGGAGGGGGGGAGG
>NZ_JBWKCJ010000010.1:149681-227706 GCF_056436545.1 Streptomyces sp. NPDC043738
AAACCCATCTCCTCACCCCGCAACCCAGGTTATCCCCCCCCCCCCCCCCCCCCCCCCCCCCCCCCCCCCCCCCCCCCCCCCCCCCCCCCCCGCCGCCCCGCCTACGGGCACGACGCGCTGATCGCCTGCGACCGGCTGGTACGGGTCTTCACCACCGACGGCGTCGAGGTGCAGGCCTTGCAGGGGCTCGATCTGCTGGTCGCCGAGGGCGAGTTGATGGCGCTGGTCGGCGCGTCCGGCAGCGGCAAGTCCACGCTGATGAACATTCTGGCCGGTCTGGACGTGCCGACCGCCGGCGCCGCCAGGGTCGCCGGCCGCGATCTGCTGACGATGGACGCCAGGGCCCGGCTGGGCTACCGCCGCGAGGTCGTCGGCTTCGTCTGGCAGCAGACCGCCCGCAACCTCCTGCCGTACCTGACCACCCTGCAGAACGTCATGCTGCCGATGCAGCTGAGCGGCGGCCGTCGCCGGGCGGCCCGTACGAAGGCCGCCGAGCAGCTGCTGTCGATGCTCTCCCTGGACCACTGCCAAGACCGCCGGCCGCACCAGCTCTCCGGCGGTGAGCAGCAGCGCACCGCCATCGCGGTGGCGCTGGCCAACACCCCGTCGGTGCTGCTGGCCGACGAGCCGACCGGCGAGCTGGACTCGCACACCGCCGAGCAGGTCTTCACGGCCTTCCGCACCGCCAACGAGGAGCTGGGCACCACGATCGTGATCGTCACCCACGACCAGGCGGTGGCGGGCGAGGTGCGGCGCACGGTCGCGATCCGCGACGGCCGTACGTCGTCCGAGGTGCTGCGGCGCACCGAACGGGACGCCGCGACGGGCCGGGAGTCCCTGGTCGCCCGCGAATACGCGATGCTCGACCGCGCGGGCCGCCTGCAGCTGCCGGCCGAGTACACCGGCAGCCTGGGCATGGAGCATCGCGTCCTGCTGGAGCTGGAGAGCGACCACATCGGGGTGTGGCCGGACCGGCCGGCCGACGCGGAACGGGCGGCCGGGGATTCTGGGGAGGTGCCTGGTCAGGGACCTGGGCAGGCGCGGGATCCCGGGGACGCTCGGCGCGCGGACCGGGACTCCTAGGGGTCCCTCCAGGGGGGGGCAGCCCTTCAGGACGGCGGACGGGGCGGGCGGCCCCGCCCCCTCAGACCGGCGTGACCGTGAGCCCCGACAGGCCCGTGAGCCCGGCCGGTCCCCCGGTCCGTACGGCGATCGATCCGTACGGGGTGCTCAGCCGCAGCCAGCCGCCCGCGGAGAGCAGGCTCAGCGACGGGGCTTGGGGCCGCTCGTCCTGGACGGCGGCGGTGGTGGGACGGCCGGCCAGCGCCCCGGCCCGCGCCGGACGCAGGAAGCCCAGCGACTGGGCGGCGTGCGCGGCGCGCAGCGGGAGGTGGGTGTCGCCGAGGGTGCGCGACCAGATCTCCCGGCCGATGCGGTCGCGTTCGGCGCGGGTGCGGTGCTGCGGCGGCAGCGCCTCGTCACGGGCCCGGAACTCGGCGACCGCGGCGGCCACCGCGCGCACCAGCGCCTCGGGCGCCGGCAGTCCCGGCACCCGCTGCCAGCCGCCGCGCGGCGGCAGCAGCCCGGTCCACGGCGGGCCCGTGACGGCGGCGGGCACGGTCAGCGTCCCCGCCGGCTCCTCGATGCCTTCGAGGAGGTCACCGGCCGAGACGGTGGTGTCCAGGTCGACGTCTCCGGCGAGCCGGGCGGTGCGGATCGCCAGCACCTCGAAGGACGGCGGGCGGCCGAAGACGGCGAGCACCCCGCCGCCGGCCTGGAGCCGTACCGCCGCGGCGCGGTCGTAGTGGATCAGCCGGGCGAGGAAGGCGGCGAGGTCCGCGGCCTCCCCGGCATCGGCCAGATGCAGCGCCGTCATACCGCGACGGATCCCTCCTGACGCGACGCGTCGTCCAGATACTCCTTGAGGATGCCCTTCTCCTCCGCGCTGAGGCGCCGCGGACGGCCCTCGGCGAAGTCGAACGGGACGACGACGGTCGCGGCCCGCGCATAGAGCGCGTCCTCGTCCTTGACCTCGTAGCCGACCGTCAGCGACGCGGCGCTGATCCTCGTCACCCACAACTCGACGGTCACCGGGGAGTGCCGGTGCACCAGCGGCCGCAGATAGTCGATCTCGTGCCGGGCGACGACCGAGCCGCCCTTGAACGACGGGCTGCCGCCCCCCGGCGCCAGCCGGCGCATGAAGTCGATCCGCGCCTCTTCGAGGTAGCGGACGAAGACCACGTTGTTGACGTGGCCGAACGCGTCCATGTCCGACCAGCGCAGGGGGCAGGAGTAGAGGTGACGCACGACGGTCAGCCCCGGGTGAGCTTCTTGTACGTGGCGCGGTGCGGGCGGGCTGCTTCCGCGCCGAGCCGCTCGATCTTGTTCTTCTCGTACGACTCGAAGTTGCCCTCGAACCAGAACCACTTGGAGTCGCCCTCGTACGCCAGGATGTGGGTGGCGACGCGGTCGAGGAACCAGCGGTCGTGGGAGACGACCACGGCGCAGCCCGGGAACTCCAGCAGCGCGTTCTCCAGCGAGGAGAGCGTCTCGACGTCGAGGTCGTTGGTCGGCTCGTCGAGGAGGAGCAGGTTGCCGCCCTGCTTGAGGGTGAGCGCCAGGTTCAGGCGGTTGCGCTCACCACCGGAGAGCACCCCGGCCGGCTTCTGCTGGTCCGGGCCCTTGAAGCCGAACGCGGAGACATACGCCCGCGAGGGCATCTCGACCTGGCCGACGTTGATGTAGTCCAGCTCGTCGGAGACCACGGCCCACAGGGTCTTCTTGGGGTCGATGTTCTCGCGGCTCTGGTCGACGTAGGAGATCTTGACGGTGTCGCCGACCTTGATGTCGCCGGAGTCCGGGGTCTCCAGGCCCTGGATCATCTTGAACAGCGTGGTCTTGCCGGCGCCGTTCGGGCCGATGACGCCCACGATGCCGTTGCGCGGCAGCGTGAAGCTCAGGTCGTCGATCAGGACCTTCTCGCCGAAGGCCTTGTTGAGCTTCTCCACCTCGACGACGACGTTGCCCAGGCGCGGGCCCGGCGGGATCTGGATCTCCTCGAAGTCCAGCTTGCGCATCTTGTCGGCCTCGGCCGCCATCTCCTCGTAACGCGCCAGACGCGCCTTGGACTTGGCCTGCCGTCCCTTGGCGTTGGAGCGCACCCACTCCAGCTCTTCCTTCAGGCGCTTGGCACGCTTGGCGTCCTTCTGGCCCTCGACCTTCAGACGGGTCTGCTTGGTCTCGAGGTACTTGGAGTAGTTGCCCTCGTAGCCGTGGGCGCGGCCGCGGTCGAGCTCCAGGATCCAGCCGGCGACGTTGTCGAGGAAGTACCGGTCGTGGGTGACGGCGACGACGGTGCCGGGGTACTTGGCCAGGTGCTGCTCCAGCCACTGCACGGACTCGGCGTCCAGGTGGTTGGTGGGCTCGTCGAGCAGCAGCAGGTCGGGGGCCTCCAGCAGCAGCTTGCACAGCGCGACGCGGCGGCGCTCACCACCGGAGAGGTTGGTGACCGCCCAGTCGCCGGGCGGGCAGCCCAGCGCGTCCATGGCCTGCTCCAGCTGGGTGTCCAGGTCCCACGCGTTGGCGTGGTCGAGGTCCTCCTGGAGCTTGCCCATCTCCTCCATCAGCGCGTCGGAGTAGTCGGTCGCCATCAGCTCGGCGACCTCGTTGAAGCGGTGCAGCTTGCCCATGATCTCGGCGGCGCCGTCCTGGACGTTCTGCAGCACGGTCTTCGACTCGTCCAGCGGCGGCTCCTGAAGGAGCATGCCCACGGTGTAGCCCGGGGAGAGGAAGGCGTCACCGTTCGACGGCTGCTCAAGACCGGCCATGATCTTCAGCACCGTGGACTTACCGGCGCCGTTGGGACCCACGACACCGATCTTCGCGCCCGGCAGGAAGCTCAGCGTCACGTCATCAAGGATGACCTTGTCGCCGTGCGCCTTGCGCGCCTTGCGCATCGTGTAGATGTACTCAGCCAAGAGAAACCGTCCGGCAGATTGGATCGAAAAGGGTCTGTGAGCGGCACCGCCCGGGGCCTTCGTAGGACATGGCCGAGGGAGGGCAGATACACCCCATCTTGCCGTACGTCCATCCCTGGAAGGAAACGGGTTCCGACGAGCGGACGCCCGTGGCCCCGGAGCCGTACAACGCTCCGGGGCCACGGGATGTTCCTCGACCACCGCCCGGTCACCGGACGGTCGCCGATTGTTACTGGGCGGGGGTGCCGGTCTTCTTCTTGCGGAGGAAGAACACCGCGGCGCCGCCGACCACGACCAGGACGACCGCGATGCCCGCGATCATCGGCGTGGCATTGCTGGAGCCGGTCTCGGCAAGGTCGCCGTGGCCGCCGCCGGTGCTGCCGCCGACCGAGGCCGGGCTGGGCTGCGGGGAGGGCTTGCCACCGCCGCTGCCGGCGGTCTTGCAGTCCAGAACACCGGTAAAGGTCTTCTTGAAGCCGCCCGCACCCTTGATCGTGATCTCGTACGGCTGGTCCTCGGCCACCGGGACGGTCACGGTCTGCGACTTGCCCGGGGCGACCTCGTACTGCTTGCCGGACAGCTGGAAGCCGAACGCCTCGTCGCCCTTGTTGGTCGCGGTGACGTCCACGCCGCCCTTGGAGCAGTTCTTCTCGGCGGTGATCGCCGGGATGGCGCCCTGCTTCTTCCAGGAGACCGTGGCGGCCGCGGAGACCGTGGACTCGCTGGAGCCGGCCAGGATCTGGGTCTGGCTCTTGGCGTGCTCGCCGATGCCGGTGAAGGCACGGCCGACCGGGACCTTGGTGGCGGCCTGCGCGGTCAGCGAGGTGCTGCCGTCCGCGGCGCCCTTGGGCACGTCGAAGAAGAGCTGGGTGCCGTCGGTGGCGCTGGTGACCGGCTTGCCGTCCTTGCCCACGACCTTGACGCCGGCCGGCACGTCGGCGGCCGGGGAGATCGTGACGCTGTCGGCGTTGGTGTGCACGGTGACCGGGCCGAGCTTGCTGCCGGACTTGCCGGAGACGGCCGGCGGGTCCAGCGTCAGCGAGGCCTTGGGCTCGGCGACGTTCTGCGCGTTCTTCTCCAGGAAGTCGGCGAGCTTCTCGGCCGCCGGGTCGACCGCGTCCACCTTGGCGTGGTCGGAGAAGCGCCAGATCGCGACCTGGGTGCCGGCCGCGGCGGTCTTCTCGGTGAGGTTCCCGGCACCGGCCTTGGCGGCGAGCGCGGCCAGGTCGTTCACCTGCGGGTAGGAGTTCTGCAGGATCCAGCGGATCTTGCCGGCGTCCCCGTTGTTGTGCAGCGACGAGGCGCTCCAGGGCACTTCCTGGTACTTCGCCTGCTGCTGCGTCGGGTTGTGGATGTCGATGCAGTACGTCTGGAGGGTGCCGCCGTTGTCGACCGACATCTCGAAGAGCCCGGCGCCGACGCGCTGGTCCCCGCCCTCGTTGTGCACGACCGCCTGGTCGAAGGTCTTCAGACCACCGAGCGTGGCGGTGGCACCACCGTGCGCGGGGGTCGTCTCGTCCGCCGCGGCAGTGCCCGCGGTGGCTATCGCACCGGCCGCGACCAGGCCCGAGGCCACGACCGCGGCGGCAAGGCGGGCTGCGCCCCGCCCCTTCATCGAAAGCATGAATTTCCCCTCTGGGCGAGGCGGTCGAGTGGGGAAGATGCCTCGCCGAAAAGATCGCAAAGAACTCAGCAGCCGAACGTCAGCCCCCGTGAGCCCCCGTGAGTACCTGTCGGATCTTATGGAGCGGGCGCATCAGGGTCCCCACTAATGGCATCTCATAAGCGATCCGAATCGCAATCGTTACCGACATCAAGCACCCTGACCTGGCATTATCGACAAATCCCTGATCCCTTTCAGGGCACTGACGCCGTCTGCGGCGAATTGCCCGTATCCCGGGGAGCCGATGCGGCGCCGACGGACAACGGGGTTTCCCGCGGGCGCTGTTGGCGCAGGGCCGGAGGCTGCGACTGCGACTGCGACTGCGACGGCGGCTGCTCAGGTGACTGGGACCGCGGCTGCGGCTGCTCCTCCGGCTGCGGCGGTGGTGTGCCCGTCGGCACGAGGTCCCCTCCCGTGCGCGCCGCGCGCAGGACTCTGCGGAACGCCGCGGTGCCGCGCGAGAGATCGTGGCCGATCGCCACGGCGTCGACCTCGGCCGAGAACCAGCGCTGCCCGCCCCGCTCGGCGGACTGCTCCCCTTCGCGCAGCCGCAACCGTCCCTGGACCACGAGCGGTTCGCCCACCGCCACCGACGCGGCGACGTTGTCCGCCAGCGCACGCCACGACCGGACCGTGTAGAAACTCGTCTCCCCGTCCGCCCAGCGCTCCTGCGCCTTGTCCCACCGCCGGGACGTCGCCGCCAGCCGGAACCTCGCCACCGTCACGCCCGCCGTCGTCTGCCGGTGCTCCACCGCCGTCGCGGCGTTGCCCACCAGCGTCACCATCGTGTCGTTCACGGAACACGCCTCCCCCGCGTCCTGCGCGCTCGCCCTGTGCCGCGTGCGCTGCGTTGCTCTCATGCTGCACGGCTCGGGCGCGGCCCGCGGCGGCCTGTGGACGGGTGGCCGAGTGTGGACAACTCGGCCACCCGCAAGGGGGGTCAGGCGCCCGACGCCACCGCGTACTGCTCGCGCACCTCCCGATAGCGCAGCAGCTCGGCGGCGACCGGCTCCAGCACCCGCGCCCGCCCGCACCCGGCCGCCGCACCGCGCAGCCGCCGCTCGGCGTCCTGCCCGTAACGCCTGGCGGGGCCGCGCGCCACCACCTTGCACAGCCACAGCAGGGCCGGTCCGCCCACCGAGCCGATGACCGCGAGCAGCAGCGCGAAGAGCCAGGCCGTCGCGCCGACCACTCCGGTGAGCGTGCCCAACAGCCACAACACCCCGACGACTTGGAGGACGGACAGCATGCCCTGCAGGGTGGCGGCCACCGTCCACCAGCGCGGCTTCACCACCGGCCCGGCCCGCAACGCCCCCTCGGCGTCGGCGGCCACCTTGTCCAGCGCCTCCGGCAGCCCGTACGCGCCCCGTTCCGCGGCCTCGCGGACCGCCTGCGCCCACGGCGCCGGCAACCCGTGCGCCGCCTCACCGGCAACGGCCCGTACGGCCTGCTCCACCACGGGCCGCGCCGCCGCCCGGCCGTCCCCCGCCGCACCACCGCCACCGGCCGCCCCGAGGCCGACCACCGAATTGGGGCCCCGGCTCCTTCCCCGCCGGCCCCGCATCCGCGCCCACGGCGACCCGCACGCCCGCTCCGCGTGGCGCAGCCAATCGCGTTCCGCCGCGCGCCCGGTGGCCACCGCCCCCACCGCCTCGGCCACCCGGTCGTCGAACTCCTCCCGGGCCCGCTCCGTCAGCCCGACCCGGCTGCGCGCCACGTACACCGACCGCAACCGCTCGGCCGCCGCATCGACATCGGCCGCCAGCCGCCGGTCCGCCGCCCCCCGTTCCGCGACGAACTGCGCGAGCGCCTCCCGTAGTTCCCCCACGCCCTGGCCGGTCGCGGCCGACAGGGTGAGCACCGCCGCCCCGGGCTCCCCGTGCTCGCCGAGCGCGAGCCCGTCCTCGTCCAGCAGTCGGCGCAGGTCGTCCACCACCTGGTCCGCGGCGTCCCCCGGCAGCCGGTCCACCTGGTTGAGGACGACGAACATCACCTCGGCGTAGCCCGCCAGCGGCCGCAGATAGCGCTCGTGCAGCACCGCGTCCGCGTACTTCTCCGGGTCCACCACCCAGATCACCGCGTCCACCAGCTCCAGCATCCGGTCCACCTGGGCACGGTGCTCGGTGGCCGAGGAGTCGTGGTCGGGCAGGTCGATCAGGATGAGTCCGCCCAGCCCGGCGCTGCCGTCCGCGGGGGCGTGCCGACGGTGCGCGGGCACGCCCAGCCGGTGCAGCAGCCCCTCCGCGCCCGGCCCGCCGCCCGGCCACACACAGGCCACCGGGTCGGCGGTCGTCGGCCGCCGCGGACCGACCTGCGAACGGTGCGCTCCGGCCAGCGCGTTGAACAGCGACGACTTGCCGCTGCCGGTGGCCCCGGCGAGGGCGACGACGGTGTGCTCACCGGACAGCCGATACCGCTCGTCGGCCACTTCCAGCACCCGGCCCGCCGCCTCCAGCGTCCGCCCGTCCAGCCGTGTCCGCGACAGCGCGATCAACTCCCGCAACGCCTCCAGCCGCCCCCGCAACCCACCCCCGGCGGCCCGCGGTCCCCCGTCGGCGACCCAGCGGTAGCCGCCCCTGCCCGCCCCGGGAGACGGGCCCCACGATCCGTCGCACGACGCGTCACGCGACGCCGACTCGGCGCATGCTCCGGCGCCCGAACCGGCGTGCGCGCCGACGTATGACGGCGTACGCGACCCGGCGGGCGAAGCCCCACGAGAGGCCCCACGCGAGGCGGTACGAACGCCGCCTGACCCGACGCCCCCATCGATACACGAGCCGGCGGGCGAACCCGTGCCGTGCCCGCCGCGTGCATCGACGGGCGAGGCGGTGCGCGAGAGCGCGCGGGACCCGACGCGCGACCCGGCCCGCGGCGCGCCACACGATGCGGCGCCCGATACGCCACCCGATGCGTCCTGCGCCTCGACGCATGACTCACCACCCACTTCCGCAACCCCCGCCACACCACCCGGCGCGAGCCCGTCGGGGGGCTCCGCCCCGGCCTCGTCCCCGCCCCGCCGCACGCCCGGCCCGCGCACTCCCCCGTCCCGCACCCGCCGCGCGATCAACCCGTCATCCCACGCCCGCCCCCCTGCTCCCCCCACCGACCCCACCCCACCGGCAGCCTCCCCGCTCACGTCCTCCCCTCCCGCGTCCGCTCCGTCCGCCCGCACCTCACCCGCCCGCTCCCCCGTCTCCTCCTCCCCGGTCCCGTCCCTGCCGCTCTCCTGCACCCCGGCCGCCCGTCCGATCCCCGCTCCCGGCCCCGTCACCGTCGATCCGCTCACCCCGACACCTCCTCCTTCGCCATCTGAAGCCCCAGCCCGCCCCCGGGCACCGCACCCACCGCCATCTCCTCCCGCTCCCGCCGCTTCTCCGGCTCCCCCCGCTTCCTCGTCCCCCGCTGCCGCTCCCTGTGCAATACGGACACCGCGGCGATCAGCTCGGCCTGCTGTTCCGGCGGGACGGTGAGCCGGTCCAGCGGCACCAGCCGCCGCTCGCGCTCACCGTCCAGCGCACGCTCCAGATAGGTGGTCAGCAGCCGCCCGCCCCGCTCGCAGAGCCGTAGCGCGGCCTGCGCCCCCAACAGGTCGGCGAGGTTCTCGCCCGCCGTACGGGCGCGCCGCCCGCCGAGCAGCTCGGCGGCCAGCAGGGCGGCCGATTCCTCCGGCTCCACCGAGCCGACCCGGTCACCGGCCTGGCCGCCGCGCGCCTCACGGGTCTCCTCCTCGGCCAGCTCCTCCAGGCACCGCCGCCAGCGACGGACGATCACCCCCAGGCGCCCGGCCGCACCCGCCGCGCCGGCGGCCGCGGTCAGCGAGACCTCCGCCGCCGCGGGATCGCGCCGCCAGGCGTCCGCGGCCCGCTCGTCGGCCTCCTCGACGGCGCAGGTCAGCAGCGAGGCGAGCCCATGGGTCAGCGCGTCGAGCAGCTCGTCCGGCCGACCGCCGAGCCCATGGTCACGCCAGTGGGCACGCGCATCCCCGGCCAGCACCTCACCGGCCGCGATCTCCCGCCGTACCCGCATCGCGGCCCGCTCGTACGCCTCTTCGACCCGTCCGGTCAGCCTCAGCGCCGCGGCGTGCTGAGCAGCGGCGGCCCCGGCCAGCGCGGGCAACCGGCTGCCCAGCGAGGTGATCACGCCGGCGGCGGTACGTTCCGCGGCGGCGACGCGGGCCACGGGGTCCTGGGCGTGCCGCTCCAGCCACTCCCGCAGCGCCGCGACGGCCGTGGCCGGCAGCAGTCCGCTCCCGCCGCCCGCCGACTCGGGCAGCTCGGGAATGGTGAACCGCGGCACCTGGCCGAGCCCGGCGCGCTGCAGCAGTTCCGCGTACCGCCCGGAGATGTCGGTGGCGATCTGATGCGGCACCCGGTCCAGCACCGTCACCAGCGTGACGTCGTACTCCTTGGCCGTACGCAGCAGATGCCAGGGCACCGCGTCCGCGTATCGGGCGGCCGTGGTGACCAGCACCCACACATCCGCCGCACAGATCAGCTCGGCGGCCAGCTCCCGGTTGCGCGCGACCAGCGAATCGATGTCGGGCGCGTCCAGCAGCGCCACTCCGCTGGGCACCGCCGCATCCGCCTCGATCCGCACCGTCAGCGCCCCGGCCTCCCCCGCCGCTCCCCGCCCGCCCCCTTTCCCCTTCTCTTCTTCCTCCCCCGTACCGCCGTACCCCCTATACGCACCCGCCGCCCCGGCCCCCTCCTTCTCGTACTCCGCCCCCCGCTCGTACTCCCCCTCACCGCCGTCGTCCTGCTCGGGCACCCACACCCGGGTGAGCTGCGGCAGCACCCGCGGCCCGGCGAACCAGTGGACGTCGTCCGGATGGCAGACCAGTACCGGCGTACGGGTCGTCGGACGCAGCACCCCGGCCTCCGAGACCCGTCGCCCCACCAGCGAATTGACCAGCGTGGACTTGCCCGCCCCGGTCGATCCCCCGATCACCGCGAGCAGCGGGGCCTGAGGAGCGTGCAAGCGGGGAATCACATAGTCGTCGAGCTGGGCGAGCAGCTCGTCCCGGTTTCGCCGGGCCCGGGCCGCGCCCCTGAGTGGCAGCGGAAAGCGTGCGGCATCGACGCGGTCGCGCAGAACGGACAGTGCGTCGATCAGCCGGGGTCGTACGTCCAAGGTCGCCACATGTGCAGAATGCCCAATTTCGTTGGGTTTTTGAAGCGTATACCCCCTCGTGCGCGCCGCAAGAACCCCCACAGAACGGGACGAGTGACGCATGGGACGATCGCGACAAGCGAGACGCAGGCATAACGAGTGCACAACACCCGACGCACGAGACGCCAAAAGCGGTGCAGGATTCGTACCTGCCTGCGATTATCGGGACCGCTTCACCGAACCTCCACAACGTGCCACGGAGGTGAAGCAACCGGGACGAGGCACCCGGACCTCTATCCTTGTCCGCGGTCCGTGATCCACGCCCACACCGGCCCCCGTAGCTCAGTGGATAGAGCAGGTGCCTTCTAAGCACTTGGCCGCAGGTTCGAGTCCTGCCGGGGGCGCTCCGCAAGACCCTCCCTTCGGGAGGGTCTTTTTGCTGGTCAGGGCGGGTGTGGCCACCCACTTAGATCAGCCGCCCCTCCCTGGTACCCATGGAGAGGGTCCGACCGTGTCCGGCTGTCACCGGGTTTCCGCGGGTGGCAGTGTCGAATACGGGGCACGGTTTCCCGCTCCGCGACCCGTGCCGGCGGGACACATCGTTGAGCCCGTTGGTCAGGCAGGTGTTCCGCAGGCCGTAGACCCACCCACTTCCAAGCGGTGATCGTGGGGTGTGACACCGGCAGCCTCATGGGGGCGCGGGAACGGCATCCCGTGCGCTTCGCCATCCGCAGCGGATCACGGAGCCGGCGAGCATGGCGCCCTGTTCACCCTGGAACAGTCGGACCCGAAAACTACAGGCGTCAGCTTGACGAAAAGCCAGCGAGGTCAACCCCTCTCCCACTAACGTGCTCACATGCAGAGGCGGAAGAACTACAGGGACGTCCTGTTCTCGGTTGAGACGGTGAGGGCCGCCGCGCAGTCGTTCCTTGCGCTTGGGGAAATCGAAGTCAAGGGAGTGACGCGAGAACTGGCAAGGGGGGACGATCACTGGGATTTCGACTCCGACGAAGAGTACTTTGCCGAATGTAGAAGCGGCTACACGGAAACGACCTACAGCCTCAGGTGTTCGAATGGATATCTCTTCCGCCTCTCATCCTCGCCCCTCCTGAAGACCATGATCTCGGTGTCCGCCCCCTCGCGCGCCGAGATTGAAAGAGTGATCGACATATTCGACCGAGCCGTCGAAACTGGAGAGGTCGAGCGATTTCAGCGGACCTGGAAGCCCAGCACTGGGAAGAAAAAGGACTACCGGGACACCCTGTTCTCCACCGAAACGCTCAAAGATGCACTTCTGAGCTTTACGTCCCTCAAGAGGGTGCAAGTCCGTTCGGAAACGCGAGAACTGACACGCGGGCAAGAAAGCTGGGAATTCGACACCGATGAGGAATTCTTTGCCGAGTACCGGCGCGGGTTCCAAGGTGCATCGTTGACGCTGCACTGCGACAACGATCACTACTTTCACGTTCGCTTCTCGGAAATCACCTCAGGTACGACCGTTTCGATCAAGGCTCCCACTCGGGCCGAGGTCGAGGGAGTCTTTTGGGAGTTTGATCGCGTGGCCGAGTCATCCAGGATCGCGCGACCGGAAAAACCCGAGACGCAGCCCTCGCCTTCCATATTTATCGGCCACGGGCGTAGCGCAGCATGGCGAGACCTGAAGGATCACCTGGTCGAACAACAAGGGTACTCGGTACAGGCCTACGAAACGGGAGCTCGCTCCGGGCATACGATCCGCGACATTCTGGACGACCTTCTCAACAGTAGCTCCTTCGCCATCCTGGTCTTAACGGGGGAGGATGAACTGAGCGGTGGAGACATCCGGCCCCGGCAGAACGTGGTCCACGAGTTGGGCTTGTTTCAGGGGAGGCTCGGATTTCCCCGTGCGATCGCCGTGGTCGAAGAGAGCATCGATCTCTTTTCGAACATGGACGGAGTCCAGCAGATCCGTTTCTCGAAAGGCGAGATCCGCCAAGTGTTCGGGGACGTGCTGGCAACGCTTCGCCGCGAGTTCGGCGACTCTCGCTAGACGTGCCCTATGGCCCCCACGGGCGCGCCATCGAGAAGTTGGAAGAACACGGTCCGCTGACCCCTTTCATGAAGGTCGGCAAGACGAAAGCAACATCGAAGTCCTCTCCACCGCATGGGCGCGAGGAACTCGACGCCTGCGAGAGATGGACGCACGGATCGCCACAGGGGTGGCGGACCTGGGGGAACGCCCACTTCGCGCATGCCGCTCCCCCCGGATGCCGCCACTTGGACAGGCGGGTTCATAGGGGAGAGCAGCGTGCTCAGGTCAAGCCGATGGACTCTCGCTTCCCCTTGCGCGGGGAAGACGCCGGCTCATCGTCGAGTCAGGCTTCGATGCGATTCTCGGCCTTGCGGCCCTTGTTCCAGGCGTGCGCGACGAGGCGGTACGCGGTGGCCACTCGGGAACCCGTGCCGCTGTTGTTGAATCCGCCGCGCGACGCCTGGCTAAGGATCTCGGAGCGCCACTTGGCCGCTGTGCCCATGCCCATGCCCACGGTCTTCTGGCCAGCTCCTTGTCGTCGACAAGGTCGCCCCATCGGCCAAGGAACATGCCGATGCCGCCGAGGAGCATGCCGTCCCAAGTCTCCGCTGCACGGCCCCACGCTGCCTCCGCGACCGTGAGCGTGCGGTCGAACACCGTCGAACCGTAACGGTCCACGATCTGCAGCACACCCGACACGGCGCCCACGCCGTTCGTGGACGTCGAACCGAGGGTCAGTCCGTGCTTTTCCAGGATCCTGTCCGTGTCGACGAACTGAGGTACCCCGCCGGTGAGCCCGACGTGGTACTCGTCGATAGGACGCGGCTTATGGGATTCCCTGTTCTTGATCAAGAAGAGGATCGCTTCCTGAGCCTGTGTCAGGCCGTGATGAACCTCGGCCATGAGGGCAGGGATCCCCGCCAGCGCGCATGCGCGCCACCGGTGCTGCCCGTCAACGATGTACAGGTCGCCATCAGAACGTTCGGAGACGATTACTGCGTTCCTCGGACCGTGACTCTGGGCCTGCGGTGGAGAGTTGGCAGCAGTGGGCAGGCCAGGCAGTACCCGGCAGTGCCGTAGCCCCGGACTGCATTGGGCACCTCTGATCGCGACTGTCCGGGGCGCTGGACACCGACGGGATTCAACACTCCCGAATGGTGCAGCCCGTCGGTGGAGCCAGCCCCAGTCTCTTCTAGGCACGTGGCCACAAGTTGGAGTTCTGCCGAGGGCGCCAGGCGAGAGCTTCCCCTGGACTTCTTGTTGGACGGTATGGGGTGCCTATCGGCGGCTCGCGCCTCTGGGTGACGATGCCGGCCGTGGTCGCAACCAAGCCGGTCCGCGTCGCCTTGCCCGGCGGGCGTCAGTCGCTCGGTGGGAGCGCTGACGAGGAGAAGGTGGTCGGTGTACGCGTTACCTCTGATCGCCGGGGGTGGGTATGCGGCGGGGAGGGTGGGTGAGGAGGGAGAGGTAGTCGTCCAGGGTGATGGCTGCCGAGATGTCGTGGCCCTGTTGGAGCAGGGCGGTGACGGTGGCGGGGTCGTTCAGGGCGGTGTTGCGGGCGGAGAGGGTCTCTTGGGTGGGTGGGGCGAGGAATTCGCCTGCGCCGCGGCCGCCTTGCTGGCACTGGGTGACGTAGGGGCGGAGTTTTTGTTCGTAGCGGGCGAAGGCTGTTGAGTGGTCGCCGTCGGCCGCGGCCAGCTCGCCGGCGAGGATGTAGGCGCCGATGATCGCCGAGCCGGTGCCCATACCGCCCAGCGTGGCGCCGTATGCGGCGTCGCCGAGGAGGGCGATGCGGCCCGTGGACCAGTGCGGGGCGTCGACTCTGCTGATGGAGTCGAAGTAGAGGTCGTCGGCGTCCCGGAGGGTCTCGATCAGCTCTGGGGTGCGCCAGCCGGCGCCTTCGTAGGCCTGGGCTATGGCCGTCTTCCGGGAGTGGGGGTCGCGGGTGCGGCGGTCGTGGAGCAGTGCGTCGTCGGAGGCGAAGACGCAGAAGACTTCGCCGGTGTAGCCGGCTTCGCGGGCGCGGCGCGGGGTGCGGCCGACCGTTGCCAGGCGTCCGGGTTCGTTGTAGCCGACTGGGCGGCCGGCGAGGTCGGCGGCGGATTCGGGCAGGTCCCAGGCGGCGACGTAGTAGCCGAGGTGGCTGACGAAGTCCGACTCGGGGCCGAAGGCCAGCCGGCGCACGGTGGAGTGCAGGCCGTCGGCGCCGACCACGAGGTCGAAGGTGCGCGGCGCGCTCCGCTCGAAGGTGGCGTGGACGCCCTCGGCGGTCTGGCTGAGGGAGGTGAGGGAGTCGTTGAAGACGTACTCGGGCGCCGGTCCGCCACCGTCCGCGGCCAGGCTGTGTTCGTAGAGGAGGCGGGACAGGTCCGAGCGGAGGATTTCGAGCTCGCCGCCGGCGAACTCGGGAGGCAGGACGGCTGTCCGGCGGCCCTGGCCGTCGATGAACGTCGTGGCCACGCCGGTGCCCGTGGTGTGGTGTCTGACCGCCTCCAGGACTCCCATGCGCTCCAGAACCGCCAGCTGTGCCTCTCCCCGGAAGTCCACGGCGAAGCCGCCGCCGCGCAGGGCAGGGGCCAGCTCGACCACGGTGGGGCGGTAGCCGTAGCGGCGGAGCCAGTAGGCGAGGGCCGGGCCGGCCACGCTGGCGCCCGAGATGAGGACCATGGGGCGGTGTGCCGCCCGCTGTCCTGCGTCCTCGTCGGCGACCTTGCCTGTGACCTTTTCCGCGTTTTCGCCGGCGGCCTCTCTTGCGGCTCTTTCCGCGATCACGTCCGCACGCTGATGCGCCGTCCGCGCCGTGTGCGCTGCCCGTGTCATTGCGGCTTCCCCCGTGGATTCACCGTGCTGATGTACCGACGAGAGAAACTGTATCCGGCGGACACTGATTTGTGTACCCCGGACGCAGTTTTAGGATGCGGGGGTGGCTGGAGACGACGAGAAAAGCAGCGTGTTCGGGGACCAGGCGGCCAGCGTGGAGCTGCTGTGGGGCGGGCGGGAGCGGCCCAGCCGGGGGCCCAAGCCCGCGTTGAGCCTGGAGCGGATCACGCGTACGGCCATCGCCGTCGCCGACGCCGGCGGGCTCGGGGCGGTCTCCATGCAACGGGTCGCCGGGGAACTGAACTTCACCAAGATGTCCCTGTACCGCTACGTGCCGGGCAAGAGCGAGCTGGTCGCCCTGATGATCGACGCGGCGATGGGGGAACCACCGGTGGCGCACGGCACCCCGGCAGGGGGCGATGACGCCCGTGGCTGGCGGACCGCGTTGCGGGAGTGGGCGGAAGGGGTGGCGGCGGTGTACCACCGGCACCCCTGGCTGCTGGACGCCGCCGTGGGAGCCCGCGTCATGGGCCCCCACGAACTCGCCTGGACCGAGCGGGCGGTGGCCGCGCTCGCGCGGACCGGACTGAGTGGTGCCGAGCAGTTGGACGCCGTGGTCGTGGTGAGCGGGCACATCCGGGCCATCGCTCAGGTGTCGGTTTCGATGGGGCTGGGCGGCGCGCGGGCGAAGGAGCCCGAGCAGGCCGTCAGTGCGGCGCTCAACGAGTTGCTCGTCAGCCGCGGTGACCGCTTCCCGGCGGTCGCCGCGGCCGTGAGTGCCGCCGCGACCGACCGGGCCGCACGCGACCAGGCCTGGGAGTTCGGCCTGGAGCGGATCATGGACGGCCTGGAGGCCTATCTGGGCAGGGGGTGAGGCCTACGGCGCGCCGACGGGTGCGGGCAGGGCGCGCAGCCAGTCGAGCAGGAGGTGGTTGACCTCCTCGGGGCGTTCCTGCTGGACCCAGTGGCCGCAGCCTTCGAGGATGTGGGAGGCGGACAGGGCGGGGAGGGTGCGGGGGAAGGCCTTGATGGCGTCGGCCATCCAGTTGGTGGGGGCGTCGAGTTCACCGCCGATGAAGAGGGCGGGCTGGGTGAGCGGAGCGCCCTGCCAGGCGGCGAGGTCCTCCCAGTCCCGGTCGACGTTGCGGTAGCGGTTGAGGCCGCCGGTCAGGCCGGTCCGCTCGAACTCGTCGGCGTAGAAGTCGAGGTCGGCCTCGGTGAGCCAGGAGGACGGGGTGGTGCCGGCGGGGAAGCGGTCGGAGAGCTTGCCGCCCGGGGGGACCGAGAAGAGCGGGGAGACGCCCCCTTCGGAGGGGGACTTGGCGTCGCCGGAGAGGCCGGCGTAGAAGCCGGTGAGCCAGCCGCGGACGTCCGGTTCGATCTCCGCCTCGGCCCGGCCGGGCTCCTGGAAGTAGTTGATGTAGAACTCCTCGGCGCCGCCGAGCATCCTGAAGGCTTCGGTGGGCCGGACCGCGCCGCGGGGGGCGTACGGCACGCTCAGCAGCGCCACGGCGGTGAAGAGGTCGGGCCTGAGCAGCGCCGTGTTGGCGGCGATGGGTGAGCCCCAGTCGTGGCCCACGACGACCGCGGACTCCTCGCCCAGCGCGCGCAGCACGCCGACGTTGTCGGCCACATGGGCCAGCATCCGGTAGGCCGGGATCTCGCGGGGCTTCGACGAGCGGCCGTAGCCGCGGACGTCGATGGCGACCGCCCGATAGCCGGCGGCGGCGAGCGCGGGAAGCTGGTGGCGCCAGGAGTACCAGGACTCGGGGAAGCCGTGGACCATCAGGACGAGGGGGCCGGTGCCCTGCTCCACCAGGTGGATGCGGCCGCCGGGGACCTCCACCGAGCGGTGCACCGCGTCCGGGAGCGGGGAAGCGGGCGGGGTGGGCGTCGGCTGGGCGGGCTGCGACATGCGTCCTCCTTGGGGGCGGGGGTGGTCGGGGCTCTCTCAGGCGCTGCTGGTCCAGCGTGACCGGTCCGCCACGATCATGGGGTGCGTTTCACGGGAGCGGCTGCGGAGCGGCTTCGTAGTGGCTCCGTGGTGGCTGCGTAGTGGAGTCGTCTGCTGGCCCGCGCGGCTCCTTTCCGCGGGCCCGCGCCCGTTGCTCCTCCCTCGCCCCGTACGGGCGCCGCCCCCGACGCCCTACAGCCGGACCGTCTTCCTGGGCTGTTCCTTCGCCCCCGTCAGCAGGCCGTGCAGCGTGGCGAATTCGTCGACGCACTTGGCGGTGCCGTTGACCACGCAGTCCAGGGGCTCGTCGGCGACCGTCACGGGGACGCCCATCTCCTGGCGCAGCCGCTGGTCCAGGCCGCGCAGCAGGGCGCCGCCGCCGGTCAGCGCGATGCCGTGCTCGATGATGTCGCCGGAGAGCTCCGGGGGGCAGGCGTCCAGGGTGCGGTGGACGGCCTGGACGATCGCGTCGACCGGTTCGGCCAGCGCGTCGCGGACCTCCTCCTCGGTGATCTCCTGGATCCGGGGCAGTCCGCTGACGTGGTCGCGGCCGCGGACGGTGTACGAGGCGCGGCGTTGCGGTGCGCCGTCCTCGTCGACGTCGACGGGCGTCCAGGCCGCCGAGCCGATGGCGATCTTGATGTCCTCGGCGGTGCGCTCCCCGATGGCCAGTGCGTGCTTCTTCTTGACGTAGGCGGTGATCGCGGCGTCCAGGGCGTCCCCGGCCACCCGTACGGACTGCGCCGTGACCAGGCCGCCCATGGAGACGACGGCGACTTCGGTCGTGCCGCCGCCGATGTCCACCACCATGCAGCCGACCGGCTCGTCCACCGGGAGGCCGGCGCCGATCGCCGCGGCCATCGGCTCCTCTATCAGGTGCACTTCGCGGGCACCGGCACCCCGGGCGGAGTCGATGACCGCGCGCCGTTCGACGCCCGTGATGCCGGACGGGACGCAGATGACCACCCGGGGCTTGGAGAAGCGGCGGCTGGGCAGGGCCTTCTTCATCAGGGCGCGCAGCATCCGCTCGGCGGCGTCGAAGTCGGCGATCACGCCTTCCCGCAGTGGGCGCATCGCGGTGATGCCCGAGGGCGTGCGGCCGATGGTGCGCTTGGCCTCCAGGCCCACGGCGATGACCTCGCCGGAGGCGTTGACGGCGACGACGGACGGCTCGTTCAGCACCACGCCCTTGCCGCGGGCGTACACCAGGGTGTTGGCGGTGCCGAGGTCGATGCCTATGTCGTACGTACCGGACGAAGTGCTGGACGCCATGGGGAGTTCGTGTGCTCTCTCGCGACGGGGACGGGGGGAGAAGGGGGACGGGAAGCGTGAGGAAGGGGGACGGGGGCGCGCCCCAGGGCAAGCGGTGAGGAGCGGGGTGGGGCGGGCGGCTTCTCGGTCTTCGGGCTTGTGGGATGGGGCCTTGCGCGGCAGAGGACCCCATTGGCCACCAATGGGGTTCAATGCGGGCAATTAATAAGACTACTGAGGGCCCGGGATGGTTCCCGGTGTCGTCCGGTCGCCGTCCCGCGACGGCGGGGACAGCGCCTCCGCCAGGTCGTCGAGGGCGTCCAGCAGCAGGTCGGCGGCGCGCACCGCGACGCCCTGGCTCTCGTCCTCGGCGTCCCAGCGCTCCCACACGGTGCGTGCTGCGCTCCAGTCCAGGTCGCGCTCCTCGCGTACGGCCCGCGCGGCGCGCTCCAGAGCGGGGCGCAGTTCGGCGGCGAACGCGGCGGCGCCGGCGGAGGGTTCGGCGTCCTTGTCGGGGAGGTGGGCCTCCACGATCATCGTGACCCGGCCCATCGTGGCGAGCGCGGCGCTGGCCGCCTTCGCCGCGGTGAGCGACAGTCCGCGATGGCGTACCGGCTCCTTCTCGGCCCGGGCCTCGCTCTCCTCCCAGGCCGCGCGGGCGGCGCGGGCGTCCAGCAGGGCCTCGCGCACATGCCGCGGGCGGCGCCCGGCGGGCCGCGCGCAGGTGTCGAACACCGCCAGTGCGTAGCGCCCGTTGGCCTGAAGCCACTCGGCGAGGCGATCGCGCAGCTTGGGGGTCTCCCAGGCGGGGAACAGCGCGTACGACAGCATCGCGAGCAGTCCGCCGACGAGGGTGAGCACGATGCGCTCCTGGACGGTCTGCTCCCAGCCCTCGCCGGCGATGCCGAGCAGGAAGACGACGTAGCCGGCCACGCACGCCGAGGTCACCGAGAAGCCGGTGCGCATCAGCAGGTACATCAGCCATACGCAGACCACGGCGAGTGCGGCGCTGAGGTACTCGCTCGGGTGCGCCAGGGCCATCAGCGCGCCCGCGACGGCGACGCCGACGAGGGTGCCGCTGAAGCGGGCGACGCCCCGGGAGTAGGTCTGGGCGAAGTCCGGGCGCATCACCATGACCGAGGCGAGCGGGGCCCAGTAGCCGTGGCCGAACGGCAGCGCGGTGCCCAGCAGATAGCCGGCGGCGGCGACCGCGGCGACCCGCAGGGCGTGCCGGAAGATGTGCGAGGACCAGCGGGCCTCGCGGCGCAGGGCACGCAGCGCGACCGGCACGAGCTTGGGGACGCTGGGGCGCAGCAGATGACTGCCTTCTTCCCGCCCGCCCCGCCCTCGTTCCGCCTCGGTGGTGGGGCGGGTGGCCTGGACCGGCTCGTCGGTGAGCTCGACGGCGTCGGCCAGCAGGGAGATCAGGCGGTAGGCGGAGCGGCGGGCGGCGCCCTTGAGCATCGGCCCGGTCGCCGGGACTTCGAGGGTGGCCATCGCTTCGGGGGGCAGCCGTACGGGCTTGGCGTGCCGTACGGCGTGCGCGACGGCGTCCAGGACGGTGCCCGCGGCGCCCAGCAGGTCGCGGGCGCGGTCGCGTTCGGGGCCCTCCAAAGGGGCGCCGACGACGGGGTCGGCGAGCGAGGCGAGGACCGGCCGGACGCGTTCGGCGAGGCCGCGGGGGCCGTGCAGCTGGACGGGGCGGCGCCTGGCCTGACGCGGCGTCACGGTCGAGGCGAGCCGGGCGTCCATCAGCGGCGCCGGGTCGAAGGCCGCGACGGGGTCCTGCCGCAGCCGGCGGGCGTAGTCCGCCTCGGCGGCCAGGGCGTCGGCGAGCGCGTCGCGCTGGGTGCCCCAGGGGCGGACCGGGAAGACGACGATGAGGGCGGCCTGGACGAGACCGCCGAAGAAGATCAGTGCGGCGTGCACCAGGGCGCCCAGGACGGTCGTCGGCAGGGTGACGGTGACCAGCATGATCGCCACGGTCTGGGTGCCGGCCAGCCCCGAGACCGGGCCGATCGCCCAGGCCATCCCGGCCAGGAAGGTCCAGCCGGCGAGCAGCAGGACGAACCAGGCGGTATGGGCGGCGGCCAGGTAGCCGAGGAAGGTGGAGACCGCCAGCGCGCCGGCGACGGCGAGGGCGAGGACCGGACGCGGCCGCATGCTGCGCTGGAAGGTGACGATGCCGGAGGCGAACGCGCCGAAGGCGGAGGAGACCGCCAGGGTCGGATCGCCCCGCCACAGGCACAGCCCGATGACGATGGCGACACCGGCCGAGCCGCGGACCGCGATCAGCGGGGTGAGCTTGGTCCGCTCGATGGTCAGCCCGGAGCGGGCGGCTTCCTTCAGCGCACTCGACCAGGTCATAGCGGCAGGATACGGGCCATGGGTGACGGTTCCGCCGTGGCGGGGAGGGGCCCGTCCGCGCGCGTCCCGGCCGCCGCCCGCCGGGAAAATCCTGGTAAACCCGCCTTCCGCCCCGCGTAAAACATCCCAGGTCACAAGGGGATTCCCGGATTCCGGTGCGGGCGGTGCGAGCAACCCGACACCCCTGAGGGGAAACCCGCACCCGCCCCGGCCCCCTCTTGCCCGGTGCCCGGGACGACTCCCGGGCGGCCGGGAGGGCTCCCGGCAGGTTCGGCAAGGAGAAGGCCCCGTGCGCACAGCCCTGTTCCGTCCGGTGATCGCGCTGATCACCCTCACCGTGCTCGCCGCCACGGCCGGCTGCGGCACCGACGCCGCGCCGGCCTCCCCCGTACGGTTCGGCGACGGCCCCAAGGCGGGCGCCGCGCTGCACACCAGCACCAACGGCAGGCACTCGCTGGTGCAGTGGCCCACCCGCCCGATCACCTTCACCGAGCAGAGCCGGGTCGGCGGCGCCGGCCGGAACACCCCGATCGGCATGACCACCCTGCACGGCCCGAAGTCCGGCTTCACCGGGAAGGTGTGGGTGTGGGCGCCGCCGGAGTACTACGACAAGCGCAACGCCGACAAGGGCTTCCCGGTCATGGAGGCGCTGCCCGGCGCCTACGGCTACCCCGTCAACTACTGGATCGGCTCCGACCTCAAGCTGCAGGAGAACCTCGCCCAGTGGTCCCAGAACGGCACCAGCCTGCCGTTCATCGTGGTCATGCCGGTGCTCAACCCCGACAACAAGCAGTACTACGACGGCAGCGACATACCGGGCCGCCCCAAGATCGGCACCTGGCTCAGCCAGGACGTGCCCGACCTCGTACGGCAGAACTTCCGCACCCTCAAGACCCGCGACGCCTGGGCGATCATGGGTTCGTCCTCGGGCGGCTTCGCGGCGCTGAAGAACGTGCTGCAGCGCCCCGACACCTTCAAGGTGGCGATCCCCAACGGGCCGGACATCGTGCCCGACTCACCGCTGTGGAACGGCCACGCCCGCGAGGAGCGGGAGAACAACCCCGAGGTGCTGGCCCGCCGGCTGATCGCACGCGGCGGACCGCCGGTCTACCTCGCCTTCCAGGACGGCTCCCAGGAGCACACGGTGCTGCCGAAGGTCCACGAATTCATCGCGCGGTACGGGCACGGCCCGGTGCACACCCGGCTGCAGATCGTCCCCGGCGGCACGCACAGCGCGGCCACGTACGTGCGGGGCCTCGGCGAGGGCACGATGCGCTGGGTCAGCGCGCACATGCAGGGGCCGACCGCCTGACCGCGGCGGCCGGCCCGGGACGTGACGGCGCCCGGTTCACCGGCCGCAGTCGACGTCCTGCAGCTCGATCGGGTGGGAGTCCAGGCCCACATAGGCGGTGAAGGAGTCGCGGCTCCCACCGCCCCACACGGTGGTGACCGTCGCCCAGCCGACCCCGGCGGACTGGGCGGTGGTCACCCTGCCGACGGTGATCTCCCGCGGGACGTTCTGGGCACACAGCAGCAGGTCGTAGCCCTCGGTGTGGGCGGCCCGGTCCTTGAGGTAGGCGGATACCTGGTGCTCCCGGGAGTAGTCGCTGGGCCCGTGGTGGCCGTAGAAGGCGGTCAGGAAGCGGTGGATCTCGGCGGCGGTGTGCCGGCCGCCGGCATCCGGGCGGACGGTGCTCGCGGCCGGGCCGGTGCGCGGGTGGGCGGCGGCCGGGCCGGAGGCGGCGAGGGGCAGGGTCAGGCCGAGGGCCGCGGCACAGGCCGCGGCGACGGCGGTGGTACGCGAAGCGGTACGGAGCATGGGATGTCCTCAAACTTCGGGCATGTCGACGCTGTGCCCACACAGACACCCGGCCGCGCCGAATGGTTGCGCCCCGACGCCCGGCCCCGATGCGCCGGTCGCCCCCGCCCGGCCCGGCCGCCCCTCACCCCGCCGTCACGACACCACGTCCTTACGGGCGAACCCCCGGAACGCCAGCGCGCACAGCACCAGCGCATACGACACCGAGACCGCCGAGCCCTGGATCATCCCGGACCACTCCATCCGGGGCTGCAGGGCGTCCGCCCAGGAGTACTGCCAGTGGGCGGGCAGCGCGTCGCGCCAGCCGCCGAGCGCGGTGACCTGGTCCAGGACGTTGCCGACGATGGTCAGCCCGACGGCGCCGCCGACCGCGCCCAGCGGCGCGTCGGTCACCGTCGACAACCAGAACGCCAGCGCCGCGGTGACCAGCTGGCTGACGAAGACATAGCCGACCACGACCGCCAGCCGCACCGCCGCCTGCCCCGCCGGCAACGCGCCACCGGTGGGCAGTTGCAGCGGCCCCCAGCCGTAGGCGGCGGTGCCCACCCCCAGTGCGACCAGCGGCAGCAGCAGCATCGCGGCGGCGCTGAACGCCAGCGCGACGGTGAGCTTGCTCAGCAGCAGCCGGGCCCGCGGGACCGGCGCGGCGAGCAGATAGCGCAGCGAGGACCAGCTCGCCTCCGAGGCGATCGTGTCGCCGCAGAACAGCGCCACCGGGACCACCAGAAGGAAGCCCGCGGAGACGAACAGCGCGGTGGCGGCGAAGTTGGCGCCGGAGGCGGTGGCGCTGTCCATCAGGGTGATCCGGCCGTTGCCGCGGCCGCTCGGGTCGCCGCCGATCGCGAACGCCGCCACCAGCACGAACGGCAGCAGCGTCAGGATCGCGGCGACCACCAGCGTGCGCCGGCGGCGCAGCTGGCGGCGGGCCTCCACGCGCAGCGGGAGGGTGCGGCGCGGCCGGTAGCCCGGCGCGTGCGCCGTGGTGGTCGCGCTCATCGGTCGCCTCCGATCAGGGTGAGGAAGGCGTCCTCCAGACGCCGGTGCGGGCCGAGCCGGTCCACCGCGATCTCCAGCCGCAGCAGCTCGGTCAGCAGCCCGGTGGTGCTGAGGGTGCCGTCCAGCCGAACCAGCAGGCCGCCCTCGGCACGTACCGCCGAGGCGACCCCCGCCAGCGCGTCGACCTTCTCCACCACGGCGTCGCCGACACCTTCCGCGACGCCGACCAGCAGGGTGTCGCCGGAGCCGGTGATCTCCTCGACCGGCCCGGCCTGCACCAGCCGCCCGCGGTCCATGACGACCAGATGCGTACAGCTCTGCTCGACCTCGGACAGCAGATGGCTGGAGACGATGACGGTGCGTCCGGCGGCGGCGTAACGGATCATCACGTCCCGCATCTCGCGGATCTGCGGCGGGTCCAGGCCGTTGGTCGGCTCGTCGAGGATCAGCAGATCCGGCAGGCCGAGCATGGCCTGGGCGATGGCGAGGCGCTGCCGCATGCCCTGGGAGTAGGTGCGCACCGCACGCTGCAGCGCGTCGCCGAGGCCGGCGATCGCCAGCGCCTCGTCCAGGTGCGCGTCGGCGGCGGGCCGGCCGGTGGCCTGCCAGTACAGCTCCAGATTGGCGCGGCCGGACAGATGCGGCAGGAAACCGGCGCCCTCGACGAACGCGCCGACCCTCGACAGCACCGGGGCGCCCGGCCGGACCGCCTGCCCGAAGATCCTCACCTCTCCGTCGTCGGGTGTGATCAGGCCCATCAGCATCCGCAACGTGGTGGTCTTGCCCGCCCCGTTGGGCCCGAGCAGACCGAGCACCTGCCCCTTGTCCACGCCGAAGGACAGCTCCCGTACCGCATAGCGGTCCGCGGACCCGGCGTAGCGCTTGCTCAGCCCGCTGATCCGCAGCGGGACATCGGCGAGCGCTGGGTCGGGGGCGGGCGCCGCGGTGCGGCGGCGGGCGGTGAGCACCAGCAGCGCGGCGACGACCGCGGCCGCGGCGGGCAGCGCCCAGGTCCAGGCCGGCAGCGGGGCGGCCGCACTGCGCATCTCGGGCGCGGTGGGCACCCTCAGCGCGCCGCCGCCCCGCAACGCGACGGTGTAGGTGGTGGGTTCGGACGGTGAGGCGTAACCGAGGTCGGTGGCCGAGAGCACCAGCCGCAGCCGGTGCCCGGCGGCGAAGTCATGGTCGACGGCGGGCAGCCGGAGCCGGACGGTCCGGCCCTCATGGGCGCCGGCGACGCGGTACGGCGCGACGAGCTGGGCGGGCAGCACCTGACGGCGGCCGTCGGGGGCGACGTCGTAGAGCTTGGCGAAGAGCACCGCGTCCGGCGCCCCCGACCGCACCCGCACCGTGGCGGTGGGGCTGCCGGTGAGCCGGACGGAGTCGGTCAGCGGCGCCGAGTCGAAGCGGGCGTACTGGCCGGGGAAGTCCAGGGACAGACCGCCGGTGCCCAGGGCGGAGAGAGTGCCGAGCGCGCCGACGCCGGGCACCGCGGAGATGGCGGGCGGACCGGCGCCGGCCGGATTGCGGAAGGTCTGGGCGGGGCCGGTGAGCGGGATGCGCCGCACCTCGCCCGCGAGCCCCGGGTAGCGCTCCGCGCTCGCGCCGCGCAGCCGCACCGTGCCGTCGGTGGAGTCCACTGCGCCGGTCCGGCTGATCCGGAACGCCGGCCCGGTGTCGGCGCCCTTGTCGCCCTTGAGGTAGCGGTCGAACCAGGCCTTCGTACGTGCCTGGAGCCGGGCGCTCTCGCGGTCCCCGCCGTCGTGGCCGCCCGAGATCCAGTCGACGTCCACCGGCGCCCCGTTGCGCCGGATCGCCTTGCGCGCGGCGTCGGCCTGGTCGAGGGGGAACAGCGAATCGGTCTGGCCCTGCATGAGCAGGGTCGGCACCTTGATGCGGTCGCCGACGGCGGACGGGCTGCGGTCCGCCAGCAGCCGCCGGGCCGCGGCGTCCGGCGTGCCGCTCTCGGCGACCCGCTCGTACATCCGGCACAGCGCGGGCTCGAACCTCCCGCAGCCGCGGTACGAAGCGGGCGCGGTCGGGGCGGCTCCGGGCGCGCCGGTGGGGGCGCCCGCCGAGCCGGTGGTGAAGAAGATCCCCGCCCACAGCTTCTTGAACACCCCGTGCGGGAAGAGGGCGTCGGCGAGGTTCCAGTACGTGATCTGCGGGGCGATGGCGTCGACGCGCCGGTCGTGGCCGGCCGCCAGCAGGGAGATCGCGCCGCCGTACGAGGCGCCGGCGACGCCCACCCGGGGGTCGCCGGCCTTGTCGAGCCGCACCTCGGGGCGCTCGGCCAGCCAGTCGATCAGCCGGCTGACGTCGGCGACCTCGCCGTCCGCGGCGTTCAGCCCGATCTTCCCGGTGGACTTGCCGAAGCCGCGCGCCGACCAGGTCAGCACGGCGTACCCGTCCCGGGCCAACCGCTCGGCCTGCGGGCGCAGATCGGCCTTGCTGCCGCCGAACCCGTGGCCGAGCAGCACCGCGGGCCGCCGCCCGCCGGAGCCCTGCCGCGCGGTGAAGAAGGAGGTGTCGATCCGCACCTCCTTCTTGCTGCCGGGCCTGTGCGGCATCGTCAGCAGACGGTCCTCGCGGTGGACGGCGGGCGCCGCGTCCGAGGAGGCGGCGGCCCAGGTGCCGCCTCCCGCCAGCACGGCCAGCGCGCCCACCGCGGCGTACAGCCGCCGCCCGCGCAGTCGCAGTCTGAGACCTCGGAGATCCATACCGGAAATCCTAGGTACCGGCCGCGGCGGGCGGCCGGTACCCCGGACCGAATCCGGCCCTCTCCCCGGGGAGTAGGGTGCGCCGGCCGCGTACCGCGAACGCGGTACGCGGGGTCCGAACGGCGGCCGCCCGGCACACCGCTCTTCGCGGGTGCCGGGCGGCCGTCGTATCAGTACTGCGGCGGACCGAAACCGCCCTGCGGGGGCGGCGGCGGGTTGCCGGGCGGCTGCCAGGCGGGCGGGGCCGGCGGGACCTGCGGGCCGGGCGGCGGCATCTGCGGGGCCGGCGGCATCTGCGGGCCGGGCGGCGGGACGAAGCCGGGGACGGCGAACTGCGGGGCCTGGGCCGGCGGATACCAGGCCGGGGCGACCGGCTCGCCGCGGCCCATCAGCACCAGCAGCGCCACCGAGCCGAGCAGGTCGAGCAGCAGCTGGATGTCGCCGATGATGCTCAGGCCCGGCATGCTGTCGCTCAGCTCGAACAGGGCGCCGTTGCCGGCCAGCCCGATCACCGTCAGCAGGGCGCTGGGCAGCGTCACCATCGACAGCCCCATGGCCAGACCACGGGCCGCGCTGCCCCGCATCAGGCTGTTGAGCCCGGCCAGCGCGGTCAGCGCGAGGAACACCAGGGCCGACCAGCCGGGCGACATGGCCAGCAGGGAGCTGAGCACCCCCCGGCCCAGATAGAGCATCTCGAAGGAGCTGGTGCCGCCCTCCACCAGCATGTAGAGGTGCCAGGCCACATTGCACAGGACCATCGCGCCGAGCAGCAGCCCGGCCACCACGCCCGCCGTCGGCGCCGGGCGCATCGGCGGGTCGCTGGGGGAGGTGCGCGGCCAGGACCGCATACCGGCGAGCAGCACGATGCCGGCGACGACGGTCACCAGGAACAGCAGCACACTGCTGATGAAGACGCCGTCGAACGTCGAGGTGGCGGTCTCGGCGTGCAGGAACCACTTGTCGTCGCTGGTGTGGCTGCCGACGCTCACCGCGGCCTGCAGGGCGGTGGCCCAGGTGAAGGTGGTGGCGACGGCCAGCAGCCCGCCGGCCACCCGCTGCCCGGCGAACGCGGCGAGCGCCGCCGCCAGCTGCACCACTGCCAGGCCGAGGTGGAACGGACCGGTGACCTGGTTGGTGCCGCCGCGGCTCTGGAAGGTCCAGGAATCCCAGAGGCCGACGAGGCCGAACTCCCCGACGTCGACGGCCAGCCAGTACGCCGTGTAGAGGAAGAACAGCAGGCAGAACGCCCCGCCGGTGATACGGGCGCCCTTGGCGAGCGCCATGGATTGGTGCATTTCTTCCCCCGATGGAGTTGGTGTGCGGCGAGGATGCACGGTAGCAACGGGCCGAACCCCCTGCCGAGGGGGTCCGGCAAGGGGTTCGGCAGGGGGTCCGGTCAGCGCGTCCGGCAGGGCCGTCCGTCGGCGATGACGTCAGTGGTTGCTGGGGAAGCCCAGGTTGATGCCACCGTCGGACGGGTCAGGCCAGCGGGTGGTGACGACCTTGCCGCGGGTGTAGAAGTGCACGCCGTCGTTGCCGTAGATGTGGTGGTCGCCGAAGAGCGAGTCCTTCCAGCCGCCGAAGGAGTGGTAGCCCACCGGAACCGGGATCGGCACGTTCACACCGACCATGCCGGCCTCGACCTCCAGCTGGAAGCGGCGGGCGGCACCGCCGTCACGGGTGAAGATCGCGGTGCCGTTGCCCCACGGCGAGTTGTTCATCAGCGCGATGGCCTCGTCGTAGGTCTCGACGCGGACCACCGACAGCACCGGGCCGAAGATCTCGTCCCGGTAGGCGTCCATCTCGGGCGTGACGTTGTCCAGGAGGGACACACCGAGCCAGTGGCCGTCCTCGTAGCCCTCGACGGTGTAGCCGGTGCCGTCGATGACGACATCGGCGCCCTGGGCCGCGGCACCGGTGACGTACGAGGCGACCTTGTCGCGGTGCACCTTGGTGATCAGCGGGCCCATCTCGGAGGCCGGGTCGTCGCCGGGACCGATCCGCAGCTTGTCGGCCCGCTCCTTGATCTTGCCGATCAGCGGGTCGGCGGTCTCCCCGACCGCGACGACCACCGAGATCGCCATGCAGCGCTCGCCCGCTGAGCCGTACGCGGCGTTGATCGCCGAGTCCGCCGCCAGGTCGAGGTCCGCGTCCGGCAGGACCAGCATGTGGTTCTTGGCGCCGCCCAGCGCCTGCACGCGCTTGCCGTTGGCGGTACCCGTGGTGTGGATGTAGCGGGCGATGGGGGTGGAGCCGACGAAGGAGACCGCGGCGACGTCGGGGTGCTCCAGGAGGGCGTCGACCGCCACCTTGTCGCCGTTGACGATGTTCAGCACGCCGTCGGGCAGCCCCGCCTCCGCGGCCAGCTCGGCGAGCTTGAAGGCGGCGCTGGGAACCTTCTCGCTCGGCTTGAGCACGAAGGTGTTGCCGCACGCGATGGCGAGGGGGAACATCCACATCGGCACCATCGCCGGGAAGTTGAACGGCGTGATGCCGGCGACCACACCCAGCGACTGGCGGATCGCCGCCACATCAACCCGGGTGGAGACCTGGGTGGACAGCTCGCCCTTGAGCTTCTCGGGGATACCGCAGGCCAGCTCGACGATCTCCAGACCGCGGGCGACCTCGCCCAGCGCGTCGGAGTGCACCTTGCCGTGCTCCGCGGTGATCAGCCGGGCCAGCTCCTCGCGGTGCGCGTCGACCAGCTCGCGGTACTTGAACAGCACCGACGTGCGCTTGGCCAGCGAACTGGTGCCCCACGTGCGGAACGCTTCCTTGGCGGCGCGGACCGCCGCGTCGACCTCGTCGACCGACGCGAAGGCGACCTGCTTCTCCTGGGCACCGGTGGCCGGGTTGTAGACCGGGCCGAAGTTGCCGGAGACACCCTCGACGGGCTTGCCGCCGATCCAGTGGCTGATGGTCTTCATGCGAGGGGCCTTTCTGGGGTGACGACTTCGAACGGGGGTCAGGGTCAGAGGTGGCGGCGGCGCCCGGCGGCGTGCCGGTCGTACGCCTCACGGGCGGCGACCGCCGCCGGACGTGTCGCGGTCTCGGCAACAGGAACATCCCACCAGGCCTGCGCCTCCGGCGCGCCCGGCACAGTGTCGGCCGTTTCGGTCTCGACATAGACACATGTGGGCCGGTTCGAGCTCCGCGCCTCGGCGAGCGCGGTGCGCAGCTCGGCGACGGTGGCGGCACGCAGCACCCGCATACCGAGCGAGGCGGCGTTGGCGGCCAGATCGACGGGCAGCGGCGCTCCCGTGTACGTACCGTCCTTGTCACGGAAACGGTACGCCGTTCCGAAGCGTTCGCCGCCGGTCTGCTCCGACAGACCGCCGATCGACGCATAGCCGTGGTTCTGGACGAGGATGATGTTGATGTTGATGCCCTCCTGGACCGCGGTGACGATCTCGGTGGGGTTCATCAGATACGTACCGTCGCCGACCAGCGCCCACACCGGCCGGTCGGGCGCGGCGAGCCGGACCCCGATCGCGGCGGGGATCTCATAGCCCATGCAGGAGTAGCCGTACTCCAGGTGGTACTGCCGAGGCGACCGGGCGCGCCAGAGTTTGTGCAGGTCACCGGGGAGGGACCCGGCAGCGTTGATGATCACGTCGGTGTCGTCGACGAGGGCGTCCAGCGCGCCGAGGACCTGCGTCTGGGAGGGGCGCACGGAGGCGTCCGGGGCGCCGTACGCGGCATCCACCCGCCGCTCCCAGTCCGCCTTCGCCGCCCCGTAGGCCGCCTCGTACCCCTCCTCGACGCGGTGCCCGGACAGCGCCAGGGTGAGCGCTTCGAGCCCGGCGCGGGCATCGGCCACCAGGGACAGGGCACCGAGCTTGTGGGAGTCGAAGGAGGCGATGTTGAGGTTGAGGAACCGGACGTCCGGCGCCGCGAAGAGCGTCCCGGAGGCGGTGGTGAAGTCGGTGTAGCGGGTCCCGACACCGATGACCAGATCCGCCTCGCGGGCCAGTGCGTCGGCGGTGGCGGTACCGGTGTGACCGATGCCGCCCACATCGGCGGGGTGGTCGTGGCGCAGCGAGCCCTTGCCCGCCTGGGTGGCGGCCACCGGGATCCCGGTGGTGTCGACGAAGGCCCGCAGCGCCTCCTCCGCCTCGGAGTGGTGGACCCCGCCGCCCGCGATCAGCAGGGGCCGCCGGGCCCCGCGGATCGCCCGTACCGCCTCGGCCAGCGCGCCGACGTCGGGGGCGGGCCGGGGAATGCGCCAGACCCGGTCGGCGAAGAACTCCTCGGGCCAGTCGTACGCCTCGGCCTGCACGTCCTGCGGCAGCGCCAGCGTGACCGCGCCGGTGTCGACGGGGTCGGCGAGCACCCGCATCGCCTGCAGCGCCGCCGGGATCAGCGCCTCGGGGCGGGTGACCCGGTCGAAGTAGCGCGACACCGGGCGCAGCGCGTCGTTGACCGACACATCACCCGCGTGCGGAACCTCCAGCTGCTGCAGGACGGGGTCTGCCGCCCTGGTGGCGAAGGTGTCACCGGGCAGCAGCAGCACCGGCAGGCGGTTGACGGTGGCCAGCGCGGCGCCGGTGACGAGGTTGGTGGCGCCGGGGCCGATGGAGGTGGTGACGGCCTGCGCACCGAGCCGGTCGCGCTGCCGGGCGTAGCCGACCGCGGCATGCACCATGGCCTGCTCGTTGCGGCCCTGGAGGTACGGCAGCGCCTCACCGGACTCCAGCAGCGCCTGCCCGATCCCGGCGACGTTGCCGTGGCCGAAGATGCCCCAGCAGGCGTTGATCAGGCGGTGCCGGCGGCCGTCCCGCTCGGTGTACTGGTGGGCGAGGAACTCGACCAGGGCCTGCGCGACCGTCAGGCGGCGCGTGGTGGGGGCGTTCATCGGGCGTCTCCTGCGGGCGCTTGGTAGAGGGGGAGGCGGGCGTCGACGGGCTGGTCCGGCCAGGTGCCGCGGATCCAGCCGTGGTCGGGGTGGTCGCAGATCAGCCACTCGCGGGTCTCGCCGGGCCCGGCCATGACGTTGAGGTAGTACATGGTGTGGCCGGGGGCGGCGATGGACGGGCCGTGCCAGCCGTCGGGGATCAGCACCGCGTCACCGCTCGCGACCTCGGCGAGCACGTCCGTACCGCGGCCGCGCCCCGACGGGCTGACACGCTGGTAGCCCACACCGTCCGTGCCGTGCGCCGCCGCGATCTCGAAGTAGTAGATCTCCTCCAGCTCGCTCTCCTCCCCCGGGCGGCACTCGTCGTGCTTGTGCGGCGGATAGGACGACCAGTTGCCGCCCGGAGTGAGCACCTCCACCGCGATCAGCCGGTCGCACTCGAAACCCAGTCGGCGATCGCCCCCGGCGGGGGCCGCGGCCCCGAAGTTGTTGACCTGGCGGGAGCAGTTGCCGGTGCCGCGCAGTTCCACGGGGACATCGGAAGCGGCACCGTAGCGGGCGGGCAGGCGGCGCTCGCAGCGCGCCCCGGTCAGCGCGAAGCGGCCGCCCGCCCCGCTGGTGATCTGCACCTGCGCGTCCCTGGGGACGTAGGCGAAGTCGGTGACGCCGCTGAACACGCTCTCCCGGCCGGTGAGTTCGAAGGACTCACCGCCGTCGCCGCCGTCGGTCAGCACCGTGCAGCCGCCGGACAGCGGCAGCACGATCCATTCGCTGTCGCCGGTGGCGAAGGAGTGGTGGCCACCGGGCGGCAGTTCCAGCACGCGCAGCGAGGAGTACCCCCAGCCGGCCCGTTCGGGGTCGATGTCCAGCGCGTACGGTCCCGCGGCCGCCTCACCGGCCCTCAGGTGGAATTCCGTGCTCACATTGCTCATGGATCGAGTCTCCTGCGGAAATCGCGGCGTTTGCAGTACCTCGTCGGACTCCCCCGGACTCCGCCCCGGTGCACCGGCGGCCGGGAGGTGCCCCCGGCTCACAGCAGGCCCACGGCGGTGTCCACGGCGGCCGCGACGTCCCCGTCGGCCGGGTAGAGCAGGGAGCGCCCGACGACCAGGCCCTGCACGGTCGGCAGCCGCAGCGCCTTGCGCCACTTCTCGTAGGCGGCCTCCTGGTCCTTGACGGTGCTGCCGATGTCGCCGCCGAGCAGCACGGTCGGCAGGGTGGTGGTCTCGCAGACCCGCGCCATCGCGTCGGCGTCGTCGGTGACCGGCAGCTTGAGCCAGGTGTACGCGGAGGTGCCGCCGAGGCCGGAGGCGATGGCGACGGAACGGGTCACGGCCTCGGGGCTGAGGTCGTTGCGGACCTTGCCGTCTATCCGGGAGGAGAGGAACGGCTCGACGAAGACGGGCAGTTCCCGCGCGGCCATCTCGTCGATGGCGCGGGCGGTGGCCTCCATGGTGGTCAGCGACCCCGGGTCGTCGTAGTCGATCCGCAGCAGCAGCTTGCCCGCGTCGAAGCGGAGCCGGGCGAGGTCCTGCGGCCGATGGCCCGTAAACCGGTCGTCCATCTCGAACGAGGCGCCCGCGATGCCGCCCCGGTTCATCGAGCCCATCACCACCTTGCCCTCCAGGGCGCCGAGCAGCAGCAGGTCCTCCAGGATGTCCGCGGTGGCCAGCACCCCGTCCACACCGGGCCGCGACAGCGCCAGCACCAGGCGTTCGAGCAGGTCGAGACGGTTGGCCATGGCGAGCTGCCGGTCACCGACGGCGAGCGCGCCGCGGGCCGGATGATCGGCGGCGACGATCATCAGCCGGCCGCTGTCACCGAGGAGCGGGCGACGGGCGCGGCGCGCGGCGGCCTCCGCGACGGCTCCGGGGTTCCGGGCCCGCAGCGTCGCGAGGTCACTGATCCGAGGGGTCAAGGCTCAACTCACCTTCTTGAGTGCACAGGTGGGGCGGGGTGGCGCGGGGCCGCGCCGTCGGCGGCTGCCGGCGGGCCAGGGCCCATGGGGCTACCGCCCCGCGAGGAACGCCTCGACCTCGTCGGCCGTGGGCATGGCGGAGGAACAGGCCAGACGGGAGGCGACGATGGCGCCGGCGGCGTTGGCGTACCGCATCATCGGCTCCAGCTCCCAGCCGGAGAGCAGCCCATGACACAGCGACCCGCCGAACGAGTCGCCGGCGCCGAGCCCGTTCACGACCTCGACGGGGGTGGGCGGGACCTCGGCGGTGCGGCCGTCGCGGTGGACGGCGAGCACTCCCTTGGGCCCCTGCTTGATGACGGCGAGCTCGACGCCCATCTCCAGCAGCGCCTGGGCGCACTCCTTCGGCTCGCGCACTCCGGTGGCGACCTCGGCCTCGTCGACGTTGCCGACCGCCACGGTGGCGTGCCGCAGGGCCGCTTCGTAATACGGGCGGGCGGTGGCCATCGCCGCGGCGCCGCTCGCCCCGCCGTCCCCGGAGGCGCCGCCCTCACCGCCCCAGAACATCGGCCGCCAGTCCAGGTCGAAGACGGTCGTGCCGGCCTCGGCGCGGGCCTCCAGCGCGGCGAGGGTGGCGCCGCGGCTGGGCTCCTCGCACAACCCCGTGCCGGTGATCCAGAAGATCCGGGCCGCCGCGATGGCGTCCAGATCCAGTTCCTCGGGGTGAATGACCAGGTCGGGGGCCTTGGGGCGACGGTAGAAGTAGAGCGGGAAATCGTCCGGCGGGAAGATCTCGCAGAAGGTGACCGGCGTCGGATACTCCTCGACGGGAGTCACCCACCGGTCGTCCACCCCGAACCCGCGCAGCGCCTGATGGACGTAGTCCCCGAACGGGTCGCGCCCGGTGCGGCTGATGACCGCGCTACGGCGCCCGAGCCGGGCGGCGGCCACCGCGACGTTGGTGGCCGAACCACCGAGGAACTTCCCGAACGTCTCCACCTGCGCCAGCGGCACACCGGTCTGCAGCGGATAGATGTCGACTCCGATGCGACCCATGGTGATCAGGTCGTACGGCTCGGTCATATGCGCCCCTTCGGGTCGGCCGGCGCGGCGGGTCGGCGGGTTCGCCGGGATCGGCGGGTTCGGCGGGTTCGGCGGGTTCGACTCTGAGGAAAGGTCTAACGGTGAGCATCAGACCCTGTCAACAGTTTGTCCTTACATTCTGACGTCAAGGACCGCGAAAGCCGCCCCCGGGGTGCGTCCGATGCGCGCCCGATGCACCCCTGAGACGACCCCCAGGCGCGCCCGAGGTGCCCCGGAGGTGCCCGCGAGGCACCCGCGAGCGCTTCCCAACACACCCGCCCCGCCCGACCCGCCCGACAAACTCCTCCATCACGCCACACCCCCAGCCCCCACACCCACGCACTCACCCCCAGCCCCAACCCCCACCCGCACCCCACACCTCCAGCCCCCGCCCTCACCCGCCCGCCCGCCCGCCCGCCGCAACAAAGTCCTTAAGTCCTTATGTCAGGACGAAGTCTTGACACTCCCCGGGGTGCCAGAGAGGCTGTGCCCCACAACCCACCCAGCGCCTCCCGGTCACCGCCGACCGGCGAGAGGAGAGCCGCAGCATGACCGTTCCCCATGCCGCCCCCCGCGTTCTGGACCGCATCCGCATCGGTTCCGCCCCCGACTCATGGGGGGTGTGGTTCCCCGACGACGACCAGCAGGTCCCCTGGCAGCGCTTCCTGGACGAGGTCACCGAGGCCGGCTACGAGTGGATCGAGCTCGGCCCGTACGGCTACCTCCCCACCGACCCCACCGTCCTGCACGACGAGATCGCCCGCCGGAGCCTGAAGGTCTCGGCCGGCACGATCTTCACCTCGATGCACCACGGCCCGTCCGTCTGGGACAAGACCTGGGCGCACGTCTCCGAGGTCGCCACCCTCACCCAGGCCATGGGTGCCAAGCACCTGGTCGTCATCCCCTCCTTCTGGCGGGACGACAAGACCGCCGAGGAACTCGAACCGCGCGAGCTGACCGTCGAGCAGTGGAAGCACCTGACGACCGGCATGGAGCGGCTGGGCAAGCGCGTACAGGACGAGTTCGGGCTGGACATCGTCGTCCACCCGCACGCCGACACCCACATCGACACCGAGGAGCACGTCGAGCGGTTCCTGCACGTGACCGACTCCGACCTGGTCAACCTCTGCCTGGACACCGGCCATTACGCCTACTGCGGCGGGGACAGCGTCAAGCTGATCCGCACCTACGGCGAGCGGATCGGCTACCTCCACCTCAAGCAGGTCGACCCGGACATCCTCAGCGACGTCGTCGCCAAGGGCACACCCTTCGGCCCGGCCGTCCAGCAAGGCGTGATGTGCGAACCGCCGCTCGGCGTGCCCGCACTGCCGCCCGTCCTGGAGGCCGCGCAGGAGCTGGACGTCGACCTCTTCGCCATCGTCGAGCAGGACATGTACCCCTGCCCGCCCGACCAGCCGTTCCCCATCGCCGAGCGCACGCGCCGCTTCCTGCGCTCCTGCGGCGCCTGAGCGGGTCGGCGTCCGAGTGTCAGCCGCACTCGCCCGCAGTCACCCGCAGCCACCCGCGCTCGCCTGCCGTGCTCGCCTGCCGCTGCACTCGGCTGCTGCCGCACTCGCCTGCTGCACTCGGTTGCTGCCACGCTCGGCTGCTGTGCTCGCCCTGCGTTCACCTGCTGCGTTCGCCTGCTGCGCTCGCCTCGCGACGCCTCCTCACATCTCCGGCAACGATTACGGAGAGTAATCAGTTCCAGAGTACATCACGCTCTGTAGCACTCTGAAGCACGTAAGGACTTGAGGACGACATGACTTCGTACGGAACGCTCGGTGTGGCGGTCATCGGCACGGGCCGGATGGGCGCCGACCACGTACGCCGGATCAACGAGGTGATCAGCGGCGCCAGGGTGGCGGCGGTGGTCGACATCGACGCGGCCCGGATCAAGCACCTCGCCGACGGCATCGAGGGGTGCACCCCCTACACCGACCCCGCCGCCGCCATGGACGACCCCTCGGTGGACGCCGTACTGATCGCCTCCCCGGGCCCCGCGCACGAGTCGGCGCTCCTGGAAGCCTTCGCGCGCGATCTGCCCGTCCTGTGCGAGAAGCCGCTGACGCCGGACGCCGCCTCCGCGCTGCGCGTCCTGGAAGCCGAGCAGGCGCTGGGCCACCGCCGCGTACAGGTGGGCTTCATGCGTCGCTACGACGCCGACTACCGCGCCCTCAAGTCCCTTCTGGACCAGGGGACTTACGGGCGCCCGCTGATGCTGCACAACAAGCACCGCAACGCCGACACCCCGCCCGGCTTCACCAACGCGATGATGATCAACGACTCGGTGGTGCACGAGATCGATGTGACCCGCTGGCTGCTGGAGGAGGAGATCACGGCGGTACGGGTGTTGCGTCCGGCGCCCACCGGGAACGCGCCCGAGGGTCTGAGCGACCCGCAGCTGGTCCTCTTCGAGACCGCGGGCGGCCAGGTCGTGGACACCGAGATCTTCGTCAACTGCGGCTTCGGCTACCAGGTCGGCTGTGAGGCGGTCTGCGAGAACGGAACCGCCCGGATCGGCGACGACCACGGGGTGTTCGCCAATGCCGCCGGCCACTGGGGCGGCGCCATCACCCCGGGCTTCGTGGAGCGCTTCGAGCAGGCCTACGACCGGCAGGTGCAGCGCTGGGTGAACGCCACCCGGCGCGGCGAGGTCGAGGGTCCCAGCTGCTGGGACGGCTATGCGGCGGCCGCGGTGTGCGAGGCGGGCGTGCTCGCCCAGGCCAGCGGCGAGCGGGTGGCGGTCGAGCTGATCGAGCGGCCGGCGCTGTACCGGTAGGGGCCGGTGGCGGCGCACGATGCGCCCATCGCGGTGCCCGTGGTGACGCCAGTCGCGGCGCCCATCGCGGTGCGCGTCGTGACGCCCATGCGGTGCCCATCGCGGTGCCCGTCGTGAAGTCCATCGTGGCGCCCATCGCGGTGCCCATCGTGGGTGATGGCCGCCCCTGTTGTGGTGGTTGCTGCTGTCGCGCCGTGCAGCTGAGGCGTGTCTCATGCCGTGCCGTACTGCCGTGGCGCCTCGTGCCGTGCCGTGCTGCCGAGGTGCCTCGTGCGGTGCCATGCCGTGCAGCTGGGTGCGCCGCCCGTCCCTCCGTCACGTATCTGCTCGCTTCTGATCCGCTGAAAGGCCCCCGCACATGCATTCCGCGCCGGACGCCGTTCCGTTTCGCCGTAGCCGTACCGTGCACCTCGCCCGTGGCGCCGACCCGCGACGACGCTCCATACCGGTCCGCGGCACCCTCCCGGCACCCGAACCGCCCTCCCTGGGCGGCGGGTTGACCGCCCGGACGGGCCGGAGCTGACGATGGCCGGTCCGACCAGCCAGGCGGCCTCCGCCGACCCGTGCGTCGGCCCGCGGTCCCGCCGCGCCAAACGCTTCATCGTCGCCATCGCCGCCATCGCCGCGCTCGGCGGTGCCCTCTTCGGCTACGACACCGGAGTGATCTCCGGTGCCCTCCCCTTCATGGAGGTCCACTTCGGCCTCACGTCCCTGGGTGAGGGCGTCATCACCAGCGCGCTGCTGATCGGCGCGGCCTTCGGCTCGCTGATCGGCGGCCGGATGTCCGACGCGCTGGGCCGGCGCGACTCCCTGCTGTGGGCGGGTGCCGTGTTCATCGGCGGCGCGCTGGCGGTGGCGCTCTCCCCCACGGTCGCCGTCATGACGGCGGCGCGTTTCGTCCTCGGCCTCGCCGTCGGCAGCGCCTCCGTCATCACCCCGCTCTACCTCTCCGAGATCGCGCCCCCGCACATCCGCGGCCGGCTGGTCTCCTTCAACTCGCTGATGATCGTCAGCGGTCAGCTGCTCGCCTACCTGATCAACGCCGTGCTGGCCCGGTGGGAGGCCTGGCGCTGGATGCTGGGTCTTGCCGCGCTGCCCGCGGTGGCGCTGTTCGTCGGCCTGTTCTTCCTCCCCGACACCCCGCGCTGGTACATCAGCAAGGGGCGGCGGCACGACGCGGCCGGGGTGCTGCGCCGTACGCTGCCCGCCGACGACGTCCCCGCCGAGCTGGCCCGTATCGACCGGGCCCGCAACCTGGAGGCGGGTGCGCAGCACGGCGCCTGGCAGCAGCTGCGTACACCCTGGGTGCGGCGCCTGCTGCTGGTGGGCATAGGGCTGGCGGCGGTCCAGCAGATCACCGGCGTCAACGCCGTGGTGTACTTCGCGCCCAAGATCCTGGCGTCGACGGGGCTGGGCACCGGCGCCGCGATCACCGCCACCATCGCCGTCGGGGCGATCTCCGTCCTTGCCACCGCGATCGGGATGTCCCTGATCGACCGGGTCGGGCGGCGGCCGATGCTGATCACGGGCCTGGCCGGGATGACCGTCTCGCTCGCCCTGCTCGGGGCGTCCTTCCACCTCCCGCGCTCCACCGCCGTCAGCGCCCTCGTCCTGTGCCTGATGGTGCTGTACATGGCCTTCATGCAGGCCACGTTGAACACCGGGGTGTGGCTGCTGCTCGCCGAGATGTTCCCGCTGAAGGTCCGCGGACTGGCCATGGGCGCGGCGGTGTTCGTGATGTGGGTGGTGAACTTCGCGGTCGCGCTGGTCTTTCCGGTGCTGCTCGATATGGCCGGCGCCGACCTCACCTTCTGGTTCTTCGGCGCGATGTGCGTGGTGTCCCTGGTCTTCTGCAAGCGGTACGCGCCGGAGACGAAGGGGCTGGCGCTGGAGGATCTGGAGCATGAGCTACGGCGGGCAGCGGGCGGCGGGGCGGGAGAGGCCGAGGAGAGCAAGGAGGCTGACGAGGCTGAAGTGGGCTCGGGGGCGGAGGAGGCGGTCCCGGAAGCCTCCGGCCGTTGACGACGAGGTCCGTGCCTCGTCACAGCCGTCCGCGCGCCGTCACGGCTGTCACCGTTGCGCGGGCCTTTCGTCACAGTCGATCAACAGCCCCTCCCCGGCGGTCACTCGGTGTCGTTGTCCGGGCACAGGGTGAGTGATCACCAGGCCGTACGCGGCCCCCCCGACGGCTCCCCCGGGCCGCCCCTGCGTACGGCGCTCAGGAGGTGACGGACATGACCGACCGCAGGCTCTGGTCGTACAAGGAGATCGCCGCGCACATCCAGGTGCAGCCGGACACCGTGCGCTCGTACCGCAAGCACGGGCTGCTGCCGGAACCGGATCTGGTCGAGGGCGGAAGACCGTACTGGTTCGCCGACACGGTCAGAGCATGGGTGGCTCAGCGGCCCGGCCAGCGCGGCCGGCGCTGACGCCGCCTGACAGGCCCCCGGGCCCCGGCGCCCTGCCCGGTGCCGGGGCCCGGATCGCGCGTGTCCCGGCGCGTGCCGTGGTTCTACGATCGTGGTATGCCCCAGAATCCCCGGCCCGCGGCGTCCGCCCGGATCGCGGTGATCGGCGCCGGCGCGATCGGCGGCTACACCGCCGCCCTCGCCGGGTGGGCCGGCCTCGACGTGACCTTGTGCGTACGCAGCCCGCTGCGCGGTCTGACCGTCGAGAGCGGCGGCGAGGTCCGGACCGCGGCGGTGCGGATCGTCACCGACCCGGCGCAGGTGACGCCGGTCGACTGGGTGCTGCTGACCACCAAGGCGCAGGACACGGCGGGTGCCGAGGGCTGGTTGCGGCGGCTGTGCGGCCCCGGGACCGCCGTCGCGGTGCTCCAGAACGGCATCGATCAGGAGGAACGCGTCGCTCCGCTCGTGCCCAGGGGCACCGGCATCCTGCCCACCGTCGTCTACATCTCGGCGGAGCGCACCGCGCCCGGCCGGGTCCTGCACCACGTCGCCAGCGAACTGCATGTGCCCGAGGGCCCGTTGGGCGACCGGTTCGCCGCCGCGCTCGCCGGCACCGGGCTGCGGGTGCACCTGGTGCGCGACTTCGCCACGGCCGCCTGGCGCAAGCTGTTCACCAATCTCGCGGCGAACCCGATCACCGCCCTGCTCCAGCAGCGGATCGGCATCTTCGCCGACCCCGAGATGGCCGCGCTCACCCGTGACCTGTTGTCCGAGGCGGCCGCCGTCGCCCGGGCGGAGGGCGCGGACATCGGTGACGAGGACATCACCAGGACCCTGGAGCTGTACGCCACGGCGCCCGCGGACGGCGGTTCCTCGATGCTCTACGACCGGCTCGCCGGCCGTCCGATGGAGCAGGAGTTCATCACGGGCGCGGTGGTCCGCGCGGGCGAACGGCACGGCATCGCGACGCCGTTGAACGGCATGCTGCTGACGCTGCTGCGGGCGGTGGACCGCGAGCTGCGGGGCGAGCGGCCGGCCCGGGACGGCGGCCCGCCGTCCGCCGCGGCGGCTCCATCGGACACTCTCTAGGCGCGGGGCGGTGCCGTGGAGCCTCTGATCTCCAGTGCCGGTGCGACGAGTTGGTGGGCGGCCGGGGTGTCGGGGCGGTCCATCCGGTCCAGCAGGCAGCGCGCCGCCCGGCGGCCGACCTCGTGGCTGGCGTTGTTGACCGAGTTCAGCCAGAGGTGTCGGATGCGGGCGAGGTAGGTGTTGTCGTAGCCGACCAGGGAGAGGTCGGCGGGCACGGACAGCCCCAGTTCCTGGGCGGCGGAGAGCGCGCCGACGCAGGATATGTCGTTGAACGCGAAGACGGCGGTGGGGCGTTCGGCCCCGCGCGAGGGGTTGAGCAGCCGCACCGCGGCCCGGTAGCCGCCCTCTTCGGTTCCGTCGCCGTGCTCCACGACGGCGCCCGCTGCCCGGCCGTGGGCGCGCAGGGCGGCCTCGAAGCCGCGCCGGCGCAGCTCGCCGACGACTCCCTGCCCGGCGATATGGGCGATGCGCCGGTGGCCGAGGGAGAGCAGGTGTTCGGTGGCGAGGCGGGCGCCGCGCTCGTCGTCGTTGGCGACGATGTCGACGCGCGGCAGCCGCGGTTCGTGGTTGCCCGCGATGACGGTGGGCAGTCGCTCGGCGACCTCGGCGAGCCCGTCGGTGTCCGGGAGGGTGCCGACGACGACGATGCCGTCGACCCGCAGCTCCTGGAAGGTGCGGGCGAAGTCCTGTCCGGCCCGTCGGTCGAGGCGGCCGTCGGCCATCAGCATCCGCAGACCGTGCGCCTGCAGCAGCGAGTCCAGGCCGTCGAGGACCTCGACGAACCAGGGGTTGCGCATGTCGTTCAGCAGTACGCCGACGGTGTGGGTACGGCGCGCGACCAGGCTGCGGGCGGCGGCGTTCGGCCGGTAGCCGAGTTCGTCGATGGCGTCCAGTACGGCCTGCCGCTTGGCGTCGCTGACCCGTGGGGAGCCCTGCAGCACCAGTGACACCAGCGACTTGGACACGCCCGCGCGCTCCGCGACGCCGCGGATCGTCGGGAGCCGTCCGCCTCGTCCGTCGGCGGGTCCGTTGGACCGTTCCATGAGGGGGAATCCTTCCATCGGGGCGGGGAGGCGTCAATGTGCCCGCCCCGCGCACCCCCTCGCAGCCCTGCACAAGGGTTGACATGCGGACATCCGGACATGCAGGGTGCCCGCAACGGCGGGCATTGGACCGTTCCAACGGTTCGTTCCCATGATTGTCTCTCCCCTCCCTGGAAGGACCGGGCATGAAGATCGGCCTCATCGGCACCGGGCGCATCGGCGCGTTCCACGCCGCCACCCTCCAGAACGTCCCGGGCGTCACCGACCTCGTGGTCGCGGACGCCGAGACCGCGCGGGCCGCCGCGCTGGCGGACACCCTGGGCGTACGCGCGGCCGCGAGCATCGCGCAGATGTACGCGGACGGGCTGGACGGCGTGGTGATCACCGCCGCGACCAGCGCGCACGCCGCACTGATCCACCAGGCTCTGGACGCCGGCGTACCGGTCTTCTGCGAGAAGCCGGTCGCACTGGACGTGCCGGGCACCGTGGGTGTGGTGGAGCGGGCGCAGGCCGGCACCGTGCCCGTGCAGATCGGCTTCCAGCGCCGCTTCGACGCGGGCTACCGCGCCGCGCGCGCGGCGCTGCGGTCCGGCGAGCTGGGCTGGCTGCACACGCTGCGCGCCTGCACCAGTGACCGGACCCCGCCGCCGGCCGGGTACATCCCCACCTCCGGCGGGCTGTTCCGGGACTGCTCCATCCACGACTTCGACATCCTGCGCTGGCTGACCGGCCGCGAGGTGGTCTCGGTCTACGCCCAGGGCGCCAACCGCGGCGCGTCCTTCTTCGCCGACGGCGACGATGTCGACACCTGCGCGGCACTGCTGCGCTTCGACGACGACACCCTGGCGACCGTCACCGCGACCCGCTACAACGGCGCGGGCCATGACGTCCGGCTGGAGGTCTGCGGCTCAAAGGGCGCCCGCTTCGTCGGCCTCGACGACCGTGCGCCGCTGCCGTCCGCGGAGCCGAAGCTGTCCTGGCGGCGGGCGGCCGACCCCTACGCCACCTTCATGGAGCGCTTCCATGACGCCTACGTCACCGAGCTGGGCGTGTTCGCCGAGGTCGCCGCGGGCCGGGCGCCGAACCCCTGCCCGCCCGCGGAGGCCCTGGAGGCGCTGTACGTCGCCGAGGCCTGCGAGCGTTCGCGGCGGACCGGTGAGCCGGTCGCCGTCGCGGACGTGCGCGGCACGGCCGGCCCGGTGGCGTTGGACGCGTGAGCGACCTCGGGGTCGTATCGCTCGGCACGCTGGTGTTCGCCGCGCTGCTGGTGGGGGTCTCCAAGACCGCCGTCAGCGGCGTCGGCGCGCTGAGCGTGGCCCTGTTCGCCGCCGTACTGCCCGCCAGGGAGTCCACCGGCGCCCTGCTCCCGCTGCTCCTCGTCGGGGACGTACTGGCCGTCCGCGCCTACCGCGAGCACACCGACTGGCCGGCGCTGCTGCGGCTGCTGCCGTCGGTGGCGGCCGGTGTGCTGCTCGGTGCCGTGTTCGTCGCCGGGACCGGTGACGACGTCATCCGCCGCACGATCGGCGCGCTGCTGCTGACGATCGTGCTGCACCACCTCTGGCGGCGCCGGCGTTCGCGCCGTGCCCATGGGCCCGGGGCGTGGGCACCGGCTGCCTTGGGCAGCGGGCCGGGTGCGGCGCTGGAGGCGGACACGGGGCGGGCCGCGGCTCGGGGTACGGGCGCGGCGGACGGGCGCCGGGGGTGTGCCCGCACCCTGTTCTTCGGGCTCGTCGCCGGATTCGCCACCATGGTCGCCAACGCGGGCGGTCCAGCGATGTCGCTCCATCTGCTGTCCGCGGGCTTCACGATGCTCGGCTTCCTGGGGACGGGGGCGTGGTTCTTCCTCCTGGTCAATCTCTTCAAGCTGCCGTTCAGCGTCGGGCTGGGACTGCTCACGCCCGACGGCCTCGCGCTGGACGCGGTGCTGGTGTGCGCCGTGCCGGTCGGGGCGGCCCTCGGACGGGCTCTGGTGCGCCGCATCGACCAGGCCCGCTTCGACCGCCTGGTGCTGGTGTGCACCGCCGCCTCCAGCCTCAACCTCCTTCGCTGACCCGCCGCCCCACCGCGGGCCCGCCGTCGGCTCCCCGCCTCGCCGGCGGGCCGGTGGGCCGGTCGGGTGACGAGCCGACGGCAGGAGAGCGCCGCGCAACTCCCGCACCCACTGCATCACTCTCCGTAATCGCTCCATGCCTGAACCGTACGCCCGGCCACTGACAATCGCTCCCGCCGCCAAGCCGCGGGCACCGTGCCGCCGCGCTCAGGCCGCCGCGGTCGACGAGGTCCGGTCGTCGCGCCCCTCGCCGTCCCGTTCGCCGCTCCCCTCGGGCCGCTGCCGCAGCGCCCGGCGGCGGGCCGCCCACTGGATCGCGGTGCCCACCGCGGCGACCGCGCAGGAGACGCCCAGGCCGATCGCGGCGGCGTAGAGGCGGTTGTGGGCGACCGCGCTGCCGACGTAGCCGAGGCCGACGGAGTACGTCGCCCAGGTCGCCTCGGCGATGCCGGCGCCGAGCGCGTACTTGCGCAGCGGATAGCGCAGCACCCCGGAGGCCAGCGCCCCGGCGATCCGGCCGCTGGGCAGGAACCGCACGGCGATCACGAACGGTACGCCGTAGCGCTGGATCTGCTGGGAGGTCCACTCCAGCAGCGCCCGGCGGCGGGGGTTGCGGCGCATCCAGGTGCGTACGGGCTCGCCGAACCGCCGTGCGGCGAGGTACATCAGCAGGTCTCCCAGCAGGGCGCTGCCCGCCACGATCAGCAGCACCTGGGGCAGGAAGAGCTCGCCACGGGAGGCGAGCACGCCGGCGGAGACGAGCAGGGCGGAGTTGGGTACCAGCGGCGGCAGCGTGGTGAGCACCAGCAGGCCGTAGAGGGCGAGTACGTCCATCCGGCCGCCTCCTCGGATCCGCCCCGAGTCCGTAACCCAAGGTTGACGCGGGGCGGGGCGCTCGGCAACGCGGTGGGCGTGCCGCAACACTGGATCGATACCCCCTAGGGGTATACAGTACCCAGGGTCGGGAACACCGGCGTCCGCCGGGGCCCGTGCGCCACCATGTGACACTCCGGCTGTCGCCGGCACATGGAGGACCTCGGCACCACGATCCGGCACCGCGAACCGGCACCAGACATCCGCACCAGACACCGGCACACAAGGAGACCCCCATGAACGAGAACAGCTCCTGCTGCACCCCGGAAGGCTCCCGCCACTCCGGCGGCACCGACGTCCAGGTCGGCGAGGTGACCACCACCTACAAGGTCACCGGCATGACCTGCGGCCACTGCGAGGGTGCGGTGTCGTCCGAGATCGGCGAGATCGCCGGCGTCAGCTCGGTGCGGGCGGTGGCGTCCACCGGCCTGGTGACCGTGACCTCCAAGGCCCCCCTGGACGAGGAGGCCGTGCGTGCGGCCGTCGACGAGGCCGGCTATGAGCTCGTGGGGCAGGGCGTCTGACGCCTGATCGCCGCTGACGGTACGGGTACCGTCAGCGGCGGCTCGCACCCCGGCCCGCGATCAAGAACATTCACACAGCCTTTACAACTGGCACAACGCCCCCACCTCGGGGCACAACACCCATACCCCCGGGACCCGATCTCCAGATCGTGGTCCTTGACCGCATTCGCCCCCATATGGCAAGAGACCCAGATCACACTCATCGGAACGTAACCATTGAGGGGGGTCGCGAGTCTAACCGTGCAGTGCAGGCACCCCGGCGGGGCTTGCACTGCGACAGCCGTGCCGATCTTGGGGGATCGTGCCCGGCTACGCGTGGCCGGGGCGACGTGCCCGGGGAGCTTTGAGCGGCCCTCCCGATGTGCGCGTCCCGGCAGAGCGCGGTGCAACCCGGAGCGCCCGGACGGATCCCGTGGGGGGAATCCAACCGGGATATGGGAAGCGCCCCGCACTCTGGACCCGTGGGGGGATCCGGAGGCGGGGCGCTTTCGTCTATCCGGGGCAGCGGCGGCCGACGGCCGTCAGCGCTGCTCGACCGGCACGAAGTCGCGCTCGACGGCGCCGGTGTAGATCTGCCGCGGGCGGCCGATCCGGGAACCGGGCTCCTTGATCATCTCGTGCCACTGGGCGATCCAGCCGGGCAGCCGGCCGAGCGCGAAGAGCACGGTGAACATCTCGGTCGGGAAGCCCATGGCCCGGTAGATCAGGCCGGTGTAGAAGTCGACGTTCGGGTAGAGCTTGCGCGAGACGAAGTAGTCGTCGGAGAGCGCGTGCTCCTCCAGCTTCAGGGCGATGTCCAGCAGCTCGTCGGACTTGCCGAGCGCGGAGAGGACGTCGTGCGCCGCCGCCTTGATGATCTTCGCCCGGGGGTCGAAGTTCTTGTAGACGCGGTGCCCGAAGCCCATGAGCTTCACGCCGTCTTCCTTGTTCTTCACCTTGCGGATGAAGGAGTCGACGTCGCCGCCGTCGCGCTGGATGCCCTCCAGCATCTCCAGCACGGACTGGTTGGCGCCGCCGTGCAGGGGGCCCCAAAGGGCGCTGATACCGGCCGAGATCGAGGCGAAGAGGTTCGCCTGCGAGGAGCCGACCAGGCGCACCGTGGAGGTCGAGCAGTTCTGCTCGTGGTCGGCGTGCAGGATCAGCAGCTTGTCCAGGGCGCTGACGACGACCGGGTCGAGCTCGTAGTCGGCGGCCGGCACCGAGAAGGTCATCCGCAGGAAGTTCTCGACGTACCCGAGGTCGTTGCTCGGGTAGACGACCGGGTGGCCGACCGACTTCTTGTAGGCGTACGCCGCGATCGTCGGGAGCTTGGCCAGCAGCCGGATCGTGGAGATGTGGCGCTGCTGCTCGTCGAACGGGTTGTGGCTGTCCTGGTAGAAGGTCGACAGCGCGCTGACGACCGACGACAGCATCGCCATCGGGTGGGCGTCACGGGGGAAGCCGTCGTAGAAGCGCTTGACGTCCTCGTGGAGCAGGGTGTGGTACGTGATGTCCTGCTTGAAGGCGGACAGCTGATCGACGGTGGGCAGCTCACCGTTGATCAGGAGGTACGCGGTCTCGACGAACGTGCTGCGCTCTGCGAGCTGCTCGATCGGATACCCGCGGTAACGAAGAATTCCCTGCTCACCGTCGAGATAGGTGATCGCGGATTTATACGCCGCGGTGTTGCCGTAACCGGAGTCCAGGGTCACCAGACCGGTCTGGGCGCGCAGCTTCGAGATATCGAAGCCCTTGTCGCCGACGGTGCTGCCGACGACCGGGTAGCTGTATTCGCCGTCCCCGTAACGCAGTACTACAGAGTTGTCGCTCACGTCATCCCTCACCGACGTTGTGCCTCTTCTTCGAGGTGCCCTGACTGCCTATACCTTCCCCCATTTGGACCTTGGATGTGCACTCGGGGTCGGCCATAGGGCCTCATTACGGCACTCAGTGCCGCGTGAGTGTCCATCCTGCTCCCTTTCGCCCCGATTGGGAAAGAGGAGTGACATCACATCGCCCCGGCGAGCCGGTGAGCCAGAGCCGTACACCGCCGACCGGCGGATACCGTGCGTACGGCCTGCCCGAGGGCCTTCCGGGAGCCGACCAGCACCACCAAGCGCTTCGCCCGGGTCACGGCGGTATACAACAAATTGCGCTGCAGCATCATCCAGGCACTCGTGGTGACCGGAATCACCACCGCTGGATACTCACTACCCTGCGAGCGATGGATCGTCACGGCATAGGCGTGCGCGAGTTCGTCGAGTTCGTCGAAGTCGTAGGGGACCTCCTCGTCCTCGTCGGTGAGCACCGTCAGCCGCTGCTCGTCGGAGTCCAGGGCCGTGACCACGCCCACCGTGCCGTTGAAGACACCGTTGCGGCCCTTTTCGTAGTTGTTTCTGATCTGGGTGACCTTGTCCCCGACGCGGAAGACCCGGCCGCCGAAGCGGCGCTCGGGCAGATCGGGGCGGGCGGGGGTGACGGCCTGCTGGAGCAGGCCGTTCAGGGCGCCCGCACCGGCCGGGCCGCGGTGCATCGGGGTCAGCACCTGGACGTCCCGGCGCGGGTCCAGACCGAACTTCGCCGGGATCCGGCGGGCGGCGACATCGACGGCCAGCCGTCCGGCCTCTTCATTGTCCTCCTCCACGAACAGGAAGAAGTCGGCCAGCCCGGTCGTGAGCGGGGGGACGCCGGAGTTGATCCGGTGGGCGTTGGTGACCACGCCGGACTCCTGGGCCTGCCGGAAGATCCGGGTCAGCCGGACGGCGGGCACCGGGCCGGGCTCGGCCAGCAGATCCCGCAGCACCTCGCCGGCGCCCACCGACGGCAACTGGTCGACGTCCCCCACCAGCAGCAGATGGGCGCCCGGCGGGACCGCCTTGACGAGCTTGTTGGCCAGCAGCAGGTCCAGCATCGACGCCTCGTCGACGACCACCAGATCGGCCTCCAGCGGCCGGTCGGCGTCGTAGGCGGCGTCCCCGCCGGGCTTGAGCTCCAACAGGCGGTGGACCGTGGAGGCCTCCGCCCCGGTCAGCTCCGCGAGCCGCTTGGCGGCCCGGCCCGTGGGCGCCGCCAGCACCACCCTGGCCTTCTTGGCGCGGGCCAGCTCGACCACTGACCGGACCGTGAAGGACTTGCCGCAGCCCGGACCGCCCGTGAGCACCGCGACCTTCCGCGTCAGCGCCAGGCGCACCGCCTGCTGCTGCTCGGGGGCCAGCTCGGCGCCCGTACGCCGGGCCAGCCACGCCAGCGCCTTGTCCCAGTCGACGTCCCCGAACGCCGGCATCCGGTCCTCGTCCGTCCGCAGCAGCCGCGTCAGCCGCCCGGCCAGCGCCGTCTCGGCGCGGTGGAAGGGCACCAGATAGACCGCGGTGACCTCCGCGCCGTCCGCGCCGGGCACCTTCTCGCGGACCACGCCCTCCGGGTCCGCGGCCAGCTCGCCCAGGCAGTCGATGACCAGGCCCGTGTCCACCTGGAGCAACTTCACCGCGTCCGCGATCAGTTGCTCCTCGGGCAGGAAGCAGTGCCCCTGGTCGGTGGACTGCGACAGGGCGTACTGCAGGCCCGCCTTGACGCGGTCGGGGCTGTCGTGCGGGATGCCGACGGACTGGGCGATGCGGTCGGCGGTCAGGAAGCCGATGCCCCAGACGTCCGCGGCGAGGCGGTAGGGCTGGTTGCGGACGACGGAGATCGAGGCGTCGCCGTACTTCTTGTAGATCCGCACCGCGATGGACGTGGACACCCCCACGCCCTGGAGGAAGACCATGACCTCCTTGATGGCCTTCTGCTCCTCCCAGGCGTCGGCGATCTTCTTGGTGCGCTTGGGGCCGAGGCCGGGGACCTCGACGAGCCGCTTCGGCGCGTGTTCGATGATGTCGAGGGTGTCCACGCCGAAGTGCTGGGTGATGCGGTCGGCGAAGACCGGGCCGATGCCCTTGACCAGGCCGGAGCCGAGGTAGCGGCGGATGCCCTGGATCGTCGCGGGCAGGACGGTGGTGTAGTTCTCCACGGTGAACTGCTTGCCGTACTGCGGGTGCGAGCCCCAGCGGCCCTCCATCCGCAGCGACTCCCCCACCTGCGCCCCGAGCAGCGCGCCGACCACGGTCAGCAGATCGCCCGCGCCGCGGCCGGTGTCGACGCGCGCGACGGTGTAGCCGCTCTCCTCGTTGGCGTAGGTGATCCGCTCCAGGACCCCTTCGACCACGGCTGCGTTGACCATGACCCGACCGTACCGCCGGGGTCCGACACCGTGCGTGGTGCCGCCTCACCCCCGGGCGCCGTCGAAGAGGCCGGGCACCATCGAGGGGCCCGTCCGATGGCCGGGCCCCTCGATTCCCCCTCCGCGCCGGTCCCTGATCCCCCCGGATCCCTCCCCTGGTCGGGGCCAGCGTCAGCTATGACCGACGGGGGCCGCCAACGGTTGCGCGCATCCGCAGAGTTATTTCACCGTCACCAGTTGTATGCCCTTCGTTCACCTGCCGACGTGCGTCCGGAAGCGGTCGACCACCTCGGCCAGCACCTCGGCGCCGTCCCGGGCCCACAGCGCCGGGTTGAAGATCTCCACCTCGATCGGCCCCCGGTAGCCCGCCGCCTCGACCCGCTCCCGAAACCACCGCAGGTCCACCGCCCCGTCGCCGAGTTGCCCGCGTCCCAGCAGGGCGCCCTCGGGCAGCGGGGTGACCCAGTCGGCGAGCTGGAAGGCCGCGATCCGCGTGCCCTCGGTGCCACGGACCCCCGTCCCGCCGGCCTCCTCGCCGTCCGTCGGCGTGCCGTTGGTCCTGGTGCCGCCGCCCGCGCGGTCGATCTGTGCGCCGACCGTGTCGTCCCACCACAGGTGGTAGGTGTCCACGACGACTCCCACCTGGTCGGCGGGGAACCGCTCGGCGAGGTCGAGCGCCTGCGCGAGCGTGGAGACCACGCAGCGGTCCGCCGCGTACATGGGGTGCAGCGGTTCGATCGCCAGCCGTACGCCGCGCTCCGCGGCGTACGGCGCCAGTTCGGCCAGCGCGTCGGCGACGCGTTCCCGGGCGCCGGGCAGATCCCGGCTGCCGGCCGGGAGACCCCCGGACACCAGGACGAGCGTGCCGGTCCCCAGGGCGGCCGCCTCGTCGAGGGCCGCCCGGTTGTCGTCCAGGGCCGCGGTCCGCTCACCGGGGTCCTCGGCGGTGAAGAAGCCGCCCCGGCACAGGCTGGTGACCCGCAGCCCGGCGTCCCGTACGAGCCGGGCGGCCGCGGCCACCCCGTACTCCCGGACCGGGGCGCGCCACAGGCCCACGCCCCGCACTCCCGCGCGTGCGCAGCCGTTGGCCAGGTCGGGCAGGGACCACTGCCTGACGGTCTCCTGGTTGAGGCTCAGGCGGTCGAGGGGGGCTGGGGTGACGGCGGGGGTCATAGGGGCCTCACGGTCCTTGCGGCCGGCTCGTCGGCGCCGTGGAGCGCGAGCAGACCGCGCATCCGGGCGGCGGCCAGCTCCGGGTCCGGGAACAGGCCCAGTGCGTCGGCCAGTTCGTGGGCGCGGCGCAGATGCGGCAGTGAGCGGGCCGACTGCAGGCCGCCGACCATGGTGAAGTGCGACTGGTGGCCCGCCAGCCAGGCCAGCAGCACGACCCCGGTCTTGTAGTAGCGGGTGGGCGCCTGGAAGAGGTGGCGGGCCAGCGCGACGGTCGGGTCCAGCACGGCGCGGAACGCGGCGGTGCTGTCGGGGCCTTGGGCGTCGAGGCGGCGCACGGCGTCGGCGGCCAGAGCGGCGAGCGGGTCGAAGACGCCCAGCAGGGCGTGGCTGAAGCCGTGGTCGTCGCCGGCGATCAGCTCGGGGTAGTGGAAGTCGTCGCCCGTATAGCAGCGCACGGCCCCCGGGAGGCGGCGGCGCAGCCGTACCTCTCGGCCGGGGTCCAGGAGGGAGACCTTGACCCCGTCCACCTTGCCGGGGTGTGCGGCGACGAGGTCGAGGAGGGTCTTTGTGGCGGCGTCGAGATCCGTGCTGCCCCAGTAGCCGTGCAGCGCCGGGTCGAACATCGGGCCGAGCCAGTGCAGGATCACCGGCCGGGTGGTCTGGCGCAGCAGGCCGCCGTAGAGCTCCAGGTAGTCGTCGGGTCCGGTGGCGGCCGCGGCGAGCTGACGGGACGCCATGAGGACCGGCCGGGCGCCGGCGTCCTCGACGAGGGCGAGCTGCTCCTCGTAGGCGGCCCGTACGTCGGCCAGCGTAGCTCCTTGGGGCGGTAGTTGGTCGGTGCCCGCCCCGCAGGCGAGCAGGCCGCCGGCCGCCCGGGCCTCGGCGCCGGAGCGCCGGATGAGTGCGGCGGCGCCGGCCCAGTCCAGGCCCATGCCGCGCTGCGCGGTGTCCATCGCCTCGGCCACACCCAGGCCGTGCGACCACAGATGGTGGCGGAAGGCGAGGGTGGCGTCCCAGTCGAGGGCGGCCGGGCCGTCCGGGTGGGTGTCGGCGAGCGGGTCGGCGACCACATGGGCGGCGGCGTAGACGGTGCGGGAGCGCAGCGGGGGCGGCGCACCGCCGGGGGGCGCGGACGGGGTCGCGCCGGCCGCGGGCCCGGGGCGGGGCCGGTCGGCGGCCGGCGCGTTCACAGGCTCAGCTCCGGTACGTCCAGGCGGCGCCCCTCCGCCGACGAGCGGCGCCCCAGTTCGGCGAGTTGGACACCGCGGGCGCCCGCTGCCAGGTCCCAGCGCCAGGGTTCGTCGCGGACGACGTGCCGCAGGAACAGCTCCCACTGCGCCTTGAAGCCGTTGTCGAAGGTGGCGTTGTCGGGGACCTCCTGCCACTGGTCGCGAAACGGCTCGGACGCCGGAACGTCGGGATTCCACAGGGGCCTGGGGGTGGTGGAGCGGTGCTGGACGCGGCAGCGGCGCAGCCCGGCGACGGCCGAGCCCTCGGTGCCGTCCACCTGGAACTCCACCAGCTCGTCGCGGTGCACCCGGACCGCCCAGGAGGAGTTGATCTGCGCGACGACGCCGCCGGCCAGCTCGAAGATGCCGTATGCGGCGTCGTCGGCGGTGGCGTCGTACGGGGCGCCCGACTCGTCCCAGCGGCGCGGGATGTGCGTGGTGATCCGCGCCTGGACGGTGCGCACCGGCCCGAACAGCTCGTGCAGGACGTACTCCCAGTGCGGGAACATGTCGGCCGCGATGCCGCCGCCGTCCTCGGCACGGTAGTTCCAGGAGGGGCGCTGCGCCTGCTGCCAGTCGCCTTCGAAGACCCAGTAGCCGAACTCGCCCCGCACGGACAGGATGCGGCCGAAGAAGCCGCCCTCGACGAGGCGGCGGAGCTTGCGCAGGCCGGGCAGGAAGAGCTTGTCCTGGACGACGCCGTTCTTGACGCCGGCGTCCCGGGCCAGCCGGGCGAGTTCCAGTGCGCCCGCGAGGTCGCCGGTGGTGGGCTTCTCGACGTACAGGTGCTTGCCGGCGGCGATCGCCTTCTTGGCGGCTTCGGGGCGGGCGGCGGTGGTCTGGGCGTCGAAGTAGACGGCGATGGAGTCGTCGGCCAGTACGGCGTCGAGGTCGCAGCTGAACTCCTTCAGGCCGTGGCGTTCGGCCAGTGCCCTCAGTTTGTGCGGGGAGCGGCCGACGAGCACCGGCTCCGGCCAGATCACCGTCCCGTCGGCCAGTTCGAGGCCGCCCTGTTCGCGCAGGGCGAGGAGGGAGCGGACCAGATGCTGGCGGTACCCCATGCGTCCGGTCACGCCGTTCATGGCGATGCGTACGGTCGTGCGTGTCACGGCCCGGCCTCTCTCAGGATGCGAATCGTGTGAGCGGGGGTGTTCGTGCGCTGTCAGGTCGTACGTACCGGTCTGCACCGGCGGCCAAACGGAGAAAAGGGGTGCGCGGACCGGCCCCGCCCGCGTACCCTTGACTCAGTCAAGGATGAGGTGGTCGACGATGACAACCGGTACGGCATCCGATACGGCGCCCGGCGCGGCGTCCCGCTCCGCGGCCGACATCCGCGAGCTGCGCAGATTCAACCGCTTCTACACGAACCTGATCGGTGCGCTCGACTACGGCCGGCATCTGTACACGCCCTTCACCCTCACCGAGGCCCGGGTGCTCTACGAGCTCGCCCACCACCAGCGGGTGGACGCCGCGGACCTGCGCTCCTCGCTGTCCCTGGACGCCGGGTATCTCAGCCGGCTGCTCGGGAAGTTCGAGCAGCGCGAGCTGATCAGCCGCGGCCGGTCCGAGCGGGATCCCCGCCGGCAGCGCATCACCCTGACCGAGGACGGCCGGGAGGCGGCCGGCCTGCTGGAGGAGCGCTCGCAGGACGCCGCGGGCTCGCTGCTGCGCGACCTCCCGGCGGCGGACCGGGCCCGCGTGGTCGCCTCGATGCGGACGATCCGCGCCCTCCTCGGCGAGGGCGCACAGGACGGCGAGGGCACGGAGCCGGCGCAGGACGCGGCGCCGCCGCGGTCCGCGCGGGAGACGGCGGCTCCGGCACCGACACCGCGGGGCCGGGCGGACGGCCGGGCCCCCGCGCCCGAGGTCGCGCTGCGCACCTCCCGCCCCGGGGACCTGGGCTGGATGGTGGAGCGCAACGCCGCGCTCTACGCCGCCGAGTACGGCTTCGATCTGAGCTACGAGGCACTGGTCGCCCGGATCGTCGCGGAGTACGCGGAGAACTTCGACCCGCAGTGGGACCGCACCTGGATAGCGGAGCTGGACGGCGAGCGCGGCGGCGCGGTGATGTGCGTACGGGACGGCAGGCCCGGGGTCGCCCGGCTGCGGCTGCTGCTCGTGGAGCCCGGCGCCCGGGGGCACGGCCTGGGGCGCCGACTCGTCGACTCCTGTGTGGACTTCGCCCGGGACGCCGGCTACAAGGAGCTGGTCCTGTGGACCAACTCCGTGCTCGCCTCGGCCCGCAGGATCTATCAGCAGGCGGGGTTCGAGCTGGTCTCCGAGTCGCCGCACCACAGCTTCGGGCGCGACCTGGTCGGCCAGGACTGGCGGGTGGCGCTGTGACGGCCGTGCGATGGGCGTTCTCCACTCTCGGGGTGCCCGGCATGCCCGTGGCCGACGTCCTGCGGCTGGCGACCCGCGCCGGGTATCAGGGGGTCGAGCTGCGCGCCCATGCGGAGGAGCCGGTGCACCCGCTGCTCGGGATGCGTGAACGCGCCGCGGTGCGCGGGCAGTTCGCCGACGCCGGTGTCGAGGTCCTGGCCGTCGCCGGATACGCCCAGGTCGCCGCCGCGCGGGACGCGGCGGGCGAGGAGGAGCTGGCGCACGAGCTGAGCGAGCTGGTGTGGCTCGCGGCCGATCTGGGGGCGCGCTTCGTGCGGGTGTTCCCCGGGGGCGGGGGGCGGCCGGCTGCCGAGGCGGAGGCCGATGCCGCCCGGCGGCTGGCCGCGGTGGCTCCGCTCGCGGCCGAGCGGGGCGTCCGGGTGTTGCTGGAGACCCATGACTCGCACCGCACGGGCGCGGCCGCCGCCCGCATCCTGGGCCCCGTGGGCCATCGCCATATCGGCGCGCTGTGGGATGTGCTGCACAGCTGGCTCGGCGGCGAGGAGCCCGCCGACACCCACGCCGCGCTCGCCCCTCAGCTGGGCTACGTCCAGGTCAAGGACGTCGTCTCGGCGAAGGACACCACTCCCGTCCCGCTCGGGGCCGGCTCCGTGCCGCTGGACGCCGTCCTGGCGGCGCTCGTCCGGGGCACCCAGGGCCCCGCGCACGCGTTCGAGGACGCCGGAGGGCAGGGCCAGGGCCCGGGCGGCTGGCTGTGCTGGGAGTACGAGAAGCGCTGGTATCCGCAGGCCGCGGACCTCCCCGACCTGCTGGCGCCGGGCCGCGCACACCTCCAGCGCCTCCTGGAGGCCGCCGCCCCTGACCGGCCCGCCCCGGCCCGTTCCGCCGCGCGCGTTCTGACGCCCCCTCACACACCCGGGCCCGCCCCGCAAGAGCTGGGCGCCGCCTCGGATGGAGTCATTGACCGACAATAGTTTTCCGGCTATCCGTGTCTCCTTGGAAGTTTCCTTCAACGAGTCGAGGAAGCCCCCCGGAAGGAGCGCAGATGCACTCCAGACGTACCGTCCTGACCACCGCGGCCGCCGCGGCCGCCGCCGCTGCCGCCGGCGCCGTGCCCGCCGGCGCCACCCCACCCGCCGCCGGGCAGCAGCCCGTCGCCGATTCCGGCACCCGGGCACGGCTGCGCCGCCTGATCGCCCGTATGACGCCGGAGGAGAAGGCCGGCCAGCTCTTCGTGATGCGGGTCTACGGGCACTCCGCCACCGACCCCGACCCGGGGGACGTGGCCGCGAACCAGAAGGAGATCGGCGTCGCCAACGCCGCGGAGCTGATCGCCAAGTACCACGTCGGCGGCATCATCTACTTCGGCTGGGCGCACAACACCCGCGAGCCGCATCAGATCGCCGACCTGTCCAACGGCATCCAGAAGGCCGCCGCCGCCCAGCGGGCCCCCGTGCCGCTGCTGATCTCCACGGACCAGGAGCACGGCATAGTGGCCCGGGTCGGCGCCCCCGCGACGCTGCTGCCCGGGGCGATGGCGCTCGGCGCGGGCGGCAGCGCCGCGGGAGCGCGTACGGCGGGCCGGATCTCCGGCCGGGAGCTGTACGCCATGGGCATCCGGCAGGACTACGCGCCGGTCGCCGACGTCAACGTCAATCCCGCCAATCCGGTGATCGGCGTCCGCTCCTTCGGTGCCGACCCCGAGGCCGTGGCCCGTATGGTCGGCAGCCAGGTGAAGGGCTATCAGGACGGCGGGATCGCGGCCTGCGCCAAGCACTTCCCCGGGCACGGCGACACCGACACCGACAGCCATGTCGGGCTGCCGTACATCCACCACAGCGCCGAGGAGTGGGAGCGGCTGGACGCGCCGCCGTTCAAGGCGGCGATCGAGGCCGGCATCGATTCGATCATGACGGCGCACATCGTCGTGCCCGCCTTCGACCCGAGCGAGGACCCGGCCACCCTCTCCCGCCCGATCCTCACCGGCATCCTGCGCGAGCGGCTCGGCTACGACGGTGTGGTGGTGACGGACTCACTCGGCATGGAGGGCGTACGGGTGAAGTACGGCGACGCCCGGGTGCCGGTCCTGGCGCTCAAGGCGGGCGTCGACCAGCTGCTGAACCCGCCGGATCTGTCCGTGGCGCACGGCGCGGTCGTCAAGGCCATGGCGGACGGCGAGCTGACCAAGCGAGACATCGACGCCAAGCTGATGCGCATCCTGCTCCTCAAGGAGCGGCGCGGGCTGTTCCGGGACCCGTACACCACGCACCGGGCCGTGGACCAGGTGGTCGGCACCCGCGAGCATCTGGCCGCCGCGGACCGGATCGCGGGCCGTACGACCACGCTGCTGCGCAACGACGCCGGCATCCTGCCGCTGTCGCGGCGCCGGCATCCCCGGGTGCTGGTGGTGGGGGTGGACCCGGCCGCGCCCTCGGGCACCGGCGGTCCGCCGACCGCGGTGCTGGCCAAGGCCCTGACCGAGCTGGGCTTCACGGCCCATGCGCTGACCACGGGCCCGACGCCGGACCAGCGGCGGATCGACGAGGCGGTGGCGGCGCTCGGCGAGCGGGACGCGGTGGTGGTGGCGACGTACAACGTCTCCGCCGGGTCCTCCCAGCGCAAGCTGGTCGCCGCGCTGCTGGGCACCGGCAAGCCGGTGGTGCAGCTGGCGGTCCGCAACCCGTACGACATCGCCCAGCTCGACGGCGTCCGGGCGGCCCTGGCGAGCTACTCCTGGACGGATGTGGAACTGCGGGCGGCGGCCCGGGTGATCGCCGGGCGGCGGGACCCGGCGGGCCGGCTGCCGGTGGCGATAATGCGCGCCGACGCCCCCGGCCAGGAGCTGTTCCCGATCGGCCACGGTCTGGCCTATCCCTGACCCGCCCCGGCGCCGCCGGCGGTCACGGCGCGCTCCCCTGCTCGCGGGGAGCGCGCCGTGGCGTTTCTCTCAGCGCGTCACGGCCGCAGCATCGGCACGCGACGGATCTCCTGCTTGTCCAGCTTCTTGTTGTACGGGGCCAGCGGGGTGGCCCGGCCGCTCGGGGCGGGGACGCCGGCCCAGTCGAGGAGCTCGGCGGTGGCCTTGGTACGGTCGGCCTCCTTCAGCTTGGCGATGTTGGCGCCGTGGTTGCCGCCGGGGACGGTGAACCGGTACGCGTCACGGGCGCCCGCGCCGAGCTCGAAGTGCTCCGAACTCCACGGGTCGTACTCGCCGTTGACGAACATCATCCGTTCGGCGTGGTGGCGCACCCAGCGGTCGACGTCGGGCATCGCGCGCTGGTCGAAGCGCATCGGGATGCCCTGGGGGACGAAGCTGCGGGAGTTGTTGATGCCGGGGTACTTCAGCAGGCCGGCCAGGTTCGGGTAGGCGTAGCCGGGCTCGCCGAGCTGGGTGCCGGCCTGGTAGTAGTACGGCGTGTACGGCTCCATGCCCTGGTCGGTGTAGCTGTCGAAGCCGCCGACCTTGTCCATCCACTTCCACAGCTCGTCGGTGGAGACGGTCGGCTTGGGCACCTCGGCGCAGGCGGTCTCGGCGGGCTGGTACTGCCAGAAGCCGAACACCAGGTCGGTGACCATGACTTCATAGGCCCGGTCGGCGCTGCCGACGGTCTTGAAGGTCTGCTTCTCCTTGTCGGCCCAGGCCTGGAAGCGGTCGACCATCTCCCCGCGGCGCACCAGGGCCTCGCGCTCGATGGCGGCGAGGTCGGTGCGGCACTGCGCGGTCCCGACGGTCTGGAAGAACCGGTCGTAGGCGGCGTCCTCGTCGTTGCGCACGTCGTTGGGCGCGACGTAGGCGACGGTGCCGTTCATGTCGTGCGGGAAGAAGCGGCGGTAGTACGTGGCGGTCATGCCGCCCTTGCTGCCGCCGGTGGCTATCCAGTTCTTGCCGTAGATGCGGTGCAGCGCCTGGAATATGCGGTGCTGGTCGTTGGCGGCCTGCCGGATGTCCAGCTTCTGCCAGTCCGTGGGCGCGGGCCGCGACGGGGTGAAGTAGCGGTACTCCAGGGAGACTTGATTGCCGTCGATGATCTTGGTCGGTTCGCTGCGGGACGGCGTGGTGCTGACGTTGTAGCCCGAGGTGAAGAACACCGTCGGGCGGTCGACCGACTTGTGCAGCAGGGTCAGCCGCTGCTGGAAGGTCCCCTTCGAGGGGTGCCGGTGGTCGATCGGCTGGGTGTAGTTCAAAACGAAGTAGCGGTAGCCGTCGACCGGCTTCTCCTCTACGAGGCTCATCCCCCGGATCGCCAGGATCCGGTCCTTGATGTCCTCGGTCTTCGGCTCGGCGGCGGTGGCCGCTCCCGCCGAGGCGCTGCCGGCTGTGGCCGTGCCTATGAGCACGGCGAGCGACAGCAGCCATCTGGTGGCCTTGCGCATGCACCCTCCCCTTGGGATAGCAAAGGTGGGCTGAACCTATCGGCGCGCGGGGGGTGCCACCAGCCCCCGGCGCCATCCGGTGGATCCCCGCCGGGCGGCGCGGGGAGGGTCCGCGCCGCGGGGGCCGTCAGGCCACCAGTTCCTCCTCCTCGCCCGTGAAGGTGCGCCACAGTTGCGCATACCGCCCGTTGCGCGCGAGGAGTTGCGCATGGCTGCCGTCCTCGGCTATGCGGCCCTGGTCGAGGACCACGACGCGGTCCGCGCGGGCGGCGGTCGTCAGGCGGTGGGCGACGATCATGGTCGTGCGGGCGCCGGCGAGGCGGTCGGTGGCCTGGTTGACGACGGCTTCGGTGGCCAGGTCGAGGGACGCGGTGGCCTCGTCGAGCAACAGCACGTCCGGGTCGACGAGTTCGGCGCGGGCCAGCGCCAGCAGCTGCCGCTGGCCGGCGGAGAGGTTGCGGCCGCGCTCGGCGACCTCGTGGAGGTAGCCGTCCTCCAGCGTGGCGATCATCTCGTGGGCGCCGACGGACCGGGCCGCGGCCTCCACCTCGGCGTCGGTGGCGTCCGGGCGGCCGTAGGCGATGGCGTCACGGACGGTGCCGGCGAAGAGGTAGGACTCCTGGGGGACCACACCCAGGCGGCGGCGGTAGCCGGTCAGGTCCAGTTCGCGCAGGTCGGTGCCGTCGATCCGGACGGCGCCCGAGGACGGGTCGTAGAACCGCGCCACCAGCTTGACGAGGGTGGACTTGCCGGCGCCCGTCTCGCCGACGAAGGCCACGGTCTGGCCGGCCGGTATGGCGAGCTTGATGCCCGCGAGCGCCGGCTCCTGGCTCTTGCCGTAATGGAAGTGCACATCGTCGAAGATGATCTCGCCGCGCAGTGCGGGTACTTCGCGGGGGCGCTCGGCGGCGGGGGTGGTGGTCGGCTCGCGCAGCAGTTCCTGGATGCGGCCGAGCGAGACGGACGCCTGCTGGTAGCCGTCGAAGACCTGGGAGAGCTGCTGGACGGGGGCGAAGAACAGGTCGATGTAGAGCAGATACGCCACCAGGGCGCCGGCCGTGAGGGTGCCCGAGCCGACCCGGCCGGCGCCGACGATCAGCACCAGGGCGGCCGCCACCGAGGACAGCAGCTGGACGAACGGGAAGTAGACGGATATCAGGAACTGGCCGTGGACCCGGGCCCGGCGGTAGGCGTCGCTGCGCTCGGCGAAGCGCTCCTGGCCGCGCCGCTCGCGCCGGAAGGCCTGGACGATCCGCAGACCGGCCACGTTCTCCTGGAGGTCGCCGTTGACGGTGCTGATCCGCTCACGGGCCAGCTCGTAGGCCTTGACGCTCTGCTTGCGGAAGAAGTACGTGCCGATGATCAGCGGCGGGAGGGTGGCGAAGACGACCAGGGCGAGCTGGACGTCGATGGCGAGCAGTGCGATGAGGATGCCGAAGAACGTCAGCATCGAGACCAGTGCGGTGACCAGTCCGGTCTGCAGGAACGTGGAGAGCGCGTCCACGTCCGTCGTCATCCTGGTCATGATCTTGCCGGTCAGCTCGCGCTCGTAGTAGTCGAGCCCGAGGCGCTGCAGCTGCGCGAAGATCTTCAGGCGGAGGGAGTACAGGACCCGCTCGCCGGTGCGCCCGGTCATGCGGTTGCCGCCGATCTGCGCGGCCCACTGGGCGAGCACCACGATCAGGGCGAGCGCGGCGGCGACCCAGACGCCGGCGAGCGCGCCCCGACGGACGCCCTCGTCGATGCCTTGGCGGATCAGGACCGGCAGCATCAGCCCGGCGAGGGCGTCCACGGCGACCAGCGCCAGGGCGAGGGCCAGCGGTCCGCCGAAGCCGTGCAGCAGCCGGCGCAGGCCGTAGGAGTGCTCGGGGCGCACCGCCAGGTCCTCGTCGATGCCGGGGGTGTCCTGGGCCGGTGGCAGCGCGGCGACCTGGGCGAGAAGCTCGGGCGTGGCAGGTGTCCCGGCCGTCGCGGCGCCCAGACCGGGCCCGGCGGCGGCCGCGCGGGGCGCGACGCCGGCCCCGCCCGCCTCGGCGTCCTGCTCGCGGCGCACCCACAGTTCGGGGGTGACGGCTCCGGCCGCCGGGCCGGTCCGGCCCCGCTCGCCGTCCGCCTCGCCGTCGAGGCCGTCGAGCCCGTCCGGGCCGCCGCCGTCGGGTGCGTACGCCGGCAGTCCGGTCGCGGTGGGGGCGCCGGCCGGCTCGCCCGCCGGGTCGCGCTCGATGCCGCCGAGCTCGTCGGGGTCGGTCAGCAGTCTGCGGTAGAGGGGACATCGCTCGGCCAGTTCGTCCTGGGTGCCGACGTCGACCAGCCGCCCGCCGTCGAGGACGGCGACCCGGTCGGCGAGCGCCAGGGTGGAGGCGCGGTGCGCGATGAGCAGGGTCGTACGGCCCGCCATGACGCCGCGCAGCGCCTCGTGGATCTCGTGCTCGACCCGGGCGTCGACCGCGGAGGTGGCGTCGTCCAGCACCAGCAGCCGGGGGTCGGTGAGGATGGCCCGGGCCAGCGCGATGCGCTGGCGCTGGCCGCCGGACAGGGTCAGTCCCTGCTCGCCGACCTTGGTGTCGTAGCCCTCGGGGAGCGCGGAGATGAAGCCGTCGGCCTGGGCGGCGCGGGCCGCGGCGCGCACCTGCTCGTCGGTGGCCTCCGGATGGCCGTAGGCGATGTTGTCGCGCACCGAGTCGGAGAACAGGAAGCTGCTCTCGGGGACCAGGCCGATGGCGGCCCGCAGCGACGTCAGCGTCAGCGTGCGCACGTCGTGGCCGCCGACCAGGACGCGGCCGGCGGTGACGTCGTAGAAGCGGGGCAGCAGCAGGGAGACGGTGGACTTGCCGCTGCCGGACGTGCCGACCACGGCGACCGTCTCGCCCGCTTCGATGCGCAGCGAGAAGTCCTCCAGGACGGGGCGGGTGGGGCTCGCCCCGTCACCTTCGTGTGCCGGTGCGTAGCCGAACGTCACCCGGTCGAAGGCGACGGTGGCCGGGGCGTTCGCGGGCAGCTCGTGGGCGTCGGCCCGCTCCTGGATGAAGGGTTCGGTGTCGATCAGCTCGTAGACCCGCTCCACGCCGGCGCGCGCCTGCTGTCCGACGGTCAGCATCACCGCCAGCATCCTGACCGGGCCGACCAGCTGCGCCAGATACGTGGAGAAGGCGACGAAGGTGCCGAGGGTGATCTGCCCCTGGGTGGCCATCCAGCCGCCGAGGGCGAGCATCGCGACCTGGCCGAGGGCGGGTACGGCCTGCAGCGCGGGGGTGTAGCGGGCGTTGAGGCGGACCGTGCGCAGCCGCCCGGCGAACAGCCGGCCGGACACCTCGCGCAGCTTGCCGGTCTCCTGCTCCTCCTGGCCGAAGCCCTTGACGACCCGGACGCCGGATATGGCGCCGTCGACGACGCCGGCCACCGCGGCCGCCTGGCTCTGGGCGTACCAGGTGGCCGGGAACAGCCGCACCCGGCTGCGCCGGGCGATGAACCACAGGGCGGGGGCGACGGCGAGCGCGACGACGGTCAGCAGGGGCGACAGGACCGCCATCACCACCAGCGAGACCACGAAGAGCAGCACGCTGCCGATCATCATCGGCAGCATGAACAGCAGGCTCTGGATCAGCTGCAGGTCGCTGGTGGCGCGGCCGACGACCTGGCCGGTGCTCAGCTCGTCCTGCCGCCGGCCGTCGAGGCGGGAGATGGCGGCGAACATCCGGGTCCGCAGATCGTGCTGGATGTCCAGGGCGAGCCGGCCGCCGTAGAAGCGGCGCAGGTAGGTCAGGACGTAGACGACCACGGCGGCCGCGATCAGCACGCCGGACCACAGGGCGAGGGAGCGCTCGTGCCGGATGATGACATCGTCGATGATCAGCTTGGGCACGAGCGGGACCAGCGCCAGTACGCCCATCCCGGCGAGCGAGGAGCCGAGGGCGAACAGGACGTCCTTCCTGTACTGCCAGCAGTCCCGGGTCAGCCGCCGTGCCCAGCCCACCCGGACCGTGTCCGTATCCGCGCCCGCCACCCCATGCCTCCCGCCCGTCGACGCCTACTCGCCAGGCACCAACGCCGCGGGGTGCGATTTTCATCCCGTCGTAACAATCCAGTTCGTGATCACTTCACGCGCCGCACCGTGAGCTCCGTGATCCCCGGGTGCGGCCTGGGCTTTCCCTCGGGCGCCGGGCTCCGGTCGCCCTCCACCACGACACGTACGTACCGGGCCGGGCTGCGGCCCGCGTACCCCGTCCCCGTCCAGTGCTCACCGTCCGTGGAGACCTCCGCGCGATAGGCCTTGGGGCGGGTGGCGGTCCAGTGCGGGGTGATCTGGCCGACGCGGATGGTGCGGCCGAGGTCGACGGTGAGGGTGCCGGTGGCGGCGTTCGGGACCCAGGCGGTGGTGTCGTTGCCGTCGACCGCGGCGGCCGCGTACATCCCGGGCTCCTGTGAGCTCGCCGTGGCCGGGGTGCACCGGGCGGCGTTGGAGGTCGCGGCCAGATCGGGGCGGCGGGTCTTGAGGACGGCCGGCACGCCCCGGCTGACGAGCTGCTCGCCCTGGGGCGACTCGACGGTCATCGGTGCCCCGGAGGTCAGCCGCACGGTGGTCTGGTGCGCCCCGATGGCCACGTCGTACGTCCGCCCCTGCCAGCGCAGTCCGCGCAGGGTGACGCCGGCGGACAGCTGCGGCGGCAGCATCGGGTCCAGCCGCACCCGGTCCTCCCGCAGCCGCAGGCCCGTCAGACCGTGGGTGAAGGTCTGCAGGAATCCGCCCTTGCCGGTGAGGAAGTCCTGCGCGGGCTGCCCCGCGTGCGGGTCCGAGGCGCCGGCCTTGCTGCCGCGCGCCTCGGAGAACTGCGCGAACGGCCCGCGCACGAACGGCTTGATGGAGCGCAGCAGATAGGTGTACGTCGAGCAGCCCGGCTCGCCGATCCCGGCCGCGTCGACGGCGTGCACCGAGTCCGTCATGGCCGGGCCGTCGGGGTCGGTGCGCGCGGCGTAGTAGTCCAGCGTGCGCGCGGCCCGTGCGGGCGTCATCGGCCATTCCAGCGGATACATCAGCAGGACGGTGTCGGCCTGCTTGATGGTCGTGCCCCGGTAGCCGGCGTACTGCTCGAAGACCTTGTTCCGGCTGTCGTAGGGGATGCGCAGGCGGTCGGCGACCTTGGTCCAGGTGGCGGGTGCCCGCTCGCCGAGGAGGGCGGCGGCGCGGGTGGCGTGGCGCAGCGCGGTGGCGGCGCCGGCGTTGGTGAAGACGCCGTCGGTGACGCCGTTGCTGTACTCGTCCGGCCCGGCGACGTTCTTGACCGAGTAGCTGCCGTCGGCGTTGCGGGTGGCCCGCGAGGCCCAGAACTCGGCGATGCCCTTGAGGACCGGCCAGCCGCGGGAGCGCAGCCAGTGGGTGTCCTTGGTGGCGAGGTAGTACTGCCAGGCGGCCAGGGAGATGTCGCCCATGAGGTGGTTCTGGGTCCGGCAGTGCGGCGGGTCCCAGCTGTGGCACTCGCTCCACAGGGCGCCGTCGCTGCCGGACGTCCAGGGGTAGAACAGCCCGTCGTAGCCGAGCTTCTCGGCGTTGGCGCGGGCCCGGTCCCGGGTGCGGTAGCGGTAGTCGACGATCGACTTGGCGAGTTCGGGGTGGCTCGCCAGCAGCCCCGGGTACATCCAGGTCTCGGCGTCCCAGAAGACCTCACCGGCGTAGTTGTCGCTGGTCAGGCCGGTCGGGCCGATGCTGTTGGCGCTGCCGGTGCGGGTGGCGGACAGCAGCCCGTACTGCGCCGAGCGCACCCAGGACTGCAGCTCGGGCTGCCCGTGGACCTCGATGTCGGCGCGCCACAGCCGCTGCCAGGCGGCGGTGTGCCGGGCGAACAGGTCCTGCCAGCCGCGGCCGGCGGCCCGCAGCGCGGCGGCGCGGGCCGCGGCGCGCGGGGCGCGGGAGGTGAGCGCGGTGTCCACGCCGACGTACTTGGTCAGCTCGTACGTCCGTCCGCCGCGGACCGGGAAGGTCACCCGCTGCCGGCTGGTCAGCCCGTCGGCCCGGGGCTCGGGCCGGGGCCGCTCCGGGCGCACCTGCGGACCGGTGCGCAGCGTGGAGGCCACCGCGCCCTCGGTCCTCGTGCCGTCCGTGCGGAAGCCGACGTCCATCGTGCCGGGACCGGCCGTGCCGCCGGCGGGGGCCCTGGACGGCTGCACCCGGCGGGCGCCGCGTCCGTCGAGGGTGTCGGTGACGGTGGCGGCGCCGCTCCAGTGGGGCGTCATCCGCAGGCGTACGGCGCCGGTGTGTGCGTCGTCGCGGTCGGCGAGCACGTCGTAGACCAGGTCCGTGCGGCGGCCGTCGGCGGCCGTCCAGGTCAGCGACGTACGGACGAATCCGCAGCGCAGCGAGAGGGTCTGGCGGTAGTGCGAGATCCGGCCCGGGCGGGTGGCGGAGGAGAAGGTGTCGGGGTGCTCGCCGCCGGCGGTGACGTCGAGGGTGGTCCAGGTGGGGATCGCGGCGATGGCCTGCCGCCCCTCGACGTTCTTCGGTCCCTTGGCGTACAGCCCGGAGACGAACGAGCCGTCGTAGGCGGGGGTCTTCAGCGGCCAGCCGGTCGTGCCGCCGGGGGCCGCGTAGCCGGTGCCGTTGGGCGGCACCCGCTGTCCGAGGTAGCCGTTGCCGACGTAGGCGTGGTGGCCGTCCTCGGGGTCGATCGTGGTGGCGGTGGCGCTCCAGCCGTCGCCCTGCTCGCAGGGGTCCTGGGAGGCCGCGGCGTCGGACGGTGGCCGGGGCGGCGCGGCGGACGCCGATATGGGCGCGAGGACGGCGACCAGCGCGGTGGCGAGCATCGGGGCGAGGAGGGTGCGGGAGCGGCGGGCGGCGGGCCCGCCGCGCGGCCGGTCCGGGCCCTGCGGTGAGCGGTCCGCGGGGGAAGCTGCCGTGTGTTCCATGGTTCTCCGTCGTACGTACGCGGTCCGCGTCGCGGCCCGCGACACGGACTTCACCTTGAACATCATCAGGCCCCCGCCTGCCCCGCACCTTAGGACGAATAGGCCGTCCGGGTCACGGACTTGGTCGTATCGACGCGCCGGCGCGCTCGGCGCGTACCGCCCCGATTGGTCAAAGCGCCGCACTTGCGGCACACTTTTAGACTGACCAGTCAGATCAAAAGGGGAGGGGTTTGTGAACACCACCCGCCAGGGGGCGGCGGTCAGCGCCAGGGGGATCGGAGTGCGGGGCCCACGGGGGTGGGCCTTCCAAGGCGTCGACATCGCCGCGGATCCGGGCTCGCTGATCGCCGTCCAGGGCCCCTCGGGTTCCGGGCGCACCTGCCTGCTGCTCGCCCTCACCGGCCGGATGCGGATCACCGCGGGCACGGCGACGGTCGCCGGATTCCCGCTGCCCAAGCGGATGGGCACGGTGCGCGCCCGTACCGCCATCGCCCACGTACCGGGCGTCGCCGACCTCGAACCGGCCCTCACGGTCGGCGAACACCTCAAGGAACAGGCCCTGCTGGGGCGGCGCCTGAAGGGCTCGCTGCCCTGGGGCAAGCAGCACAAGGCCGCCACCCGGGCCCGGGTCGACGCCGCGCTGACGGCCGCCGGGCTCGACGCCGACGCACTCCCCAAGGGCCTGGGCACCGCCGTCCGCGACCTGGAGCGGATCGAGGCGCTACGGCTGTCGATCGCGCTCGCGGTGATGCACGGCCCGCGGCTGCTGGCCGTCGACGACGTCGACCTCAAGCTCTCCGCGGCCGAACGCGACCAGGCCTGGCAGCTGCTGCGGGACCTCGCGCTGTCCGGCACCACCGTCGTCGCCGTCGGCAGCGACGCACCGGCGGACGCGCTGGTCGTCCGCACCGCGCCCGCGGCCGCCGCGGCGCCCGCCGACCCGGCACCCGGCCAGGACGTCCCGGCCACCGCACACACCACCGAGGAGGAAGCGGCGCATGCGTTCGCCGAAACTGGCCGCGCTTGAGCTCAGGCGCTTCGGCAGGGGGAAGCTGCCCCGGCTGGGGCTGGTCGCCCTGATGCTGATCCCCCTGCTGTACGGGGCCCTGTACCTCTGCTCCTTCTGGGACCCCTACGACCGCCTGGACAAGATCCCGGTGGCGCTGGTCAACGACGACCGGGGTGCCACCGCCGACGGCAAGAAGATCACCGCCGGCGACGACCTGGCCGAGAAGGTCAAGGACAGCAACACCTTCGACTGGCAGGAGGTCAGCGCCGCGGACGCCGCCAAGGGCGTCGAGGACGGCACGTACTACCTCTCCCTGACGGTCCCGGCGAACTTCAGCGAGCGGATCGCCTCCAGCTCCGGCGACGACCCGCAGACCGGTGCGCTCAAGGTCCGTACGAACGACGCCAACAGCTACATCGTCGGCTCGATCTCCAAGACGGTCTTCTCCGAGCTGCGCGCGAAGACCTCGGCGACGTCGTCGCGGGCCATGCTCGACAAGATCTTCGTGTCCTTCTCCGACCTGCACGACAAGACGGCCGAGGCGGCCGACGGCGCCGGCAAGGTCGACGACGGGCTCGGCAGCGCCAAGGACGCCACCGGCAAGCTCAAGGACGGTCTGGGGAAGCTGGACAAGGGCTCCGGCGACGTCAGCAAGGGCGCGGGCACGCTGCACGACAAGGCGGGCGAGCTGACCCAGGGCGCCGGGAGCGTGGACAAGGGGGCCAAGGACCTCGACGAGGGCGTCGGAAAGGCCAACTCCGGGATCCAGGAGCTCAGCAGGCGCATGGGTCAGCTGGCCGGCGGGACCCAGGAACTCGCCGACACGGCCAACAAGCTGGCCGGCAAGGCGAACCCGCTGATCGACGGGCGCGGCAAGGAGCTGGGCGAGAAGGCTCGGATCGCCGCCGATGTCTCCCAGGAGATCGCCGACGCCCTCGGCCGGCTGCCGGGCGACATGTCCAGGGCCGCGACGCAGACGCGCCAGAGCGCCGATGAGGCCGCCGCGGTGTACAAGGAGAGCTGCGAAGGCCTTACGCCCGCCGCCAACTGCCCGCGCCTGAAGGCCCATGCCGACGGGCTCGCCCGCACCGCCGAGACGGTGGAGAAGGCCAATGGCACGGTCAGCGAGAACACCTCGGTCATCAAGGACATGCAGCGCAAGCTGCGGGAGCTGCACCAGCTCGCCACGGTGGTCGCCCAGGAGGCTCCCACCGCCCAGCAGAAGATGAACAACGCCGTCGCCAAGATCAATCAGCTCAACGACGGTGCGCAGAAGATCTCCGCGGGCGCCGAGCAGATCGCGGCGGGCACCGGCAAGCTCGCCGACGGCAGCAGCAGGCTCGCCGACGGCACCGGCAAGCTCGCCGACGGCAGTGGGAAGCTGGCCGACGGCGCGGGGAAGATCGCCGACGGCGCCGGCCAGGTGCACGACGGCATCGGCGACGCCAAGGACGGCGTGGTCAAGCTCGACGGCGGCATCTACAAGCTCAAGGACGGCGCCAACCAGCTGGCCGACGGGCTGCACAGCGGCGTCGCCAAGATCCCGGACTACGACAAGAAGGATCGCGACGCCCGTACCGAGGTCATGGCCGACCCGGTCGAGCTGGCCGCCAAGTCCCTGCACAAGGCGCCCAACTACGGCACCGGCCTGGCGCCGTACTTCATCCCGCTCTCCCTCTGGGTCGGCGCGATGGTCGCGTTCATGCTGCTCCAGCCGCTGGGCAAGCGCGCACTGGCCGCGGGCGCCCCGGGCTGGCGGATCGCCCTCGGCTCCTGGCTGCCGGCCTTCGCCGTCGGCGTCGTCCAGGTGCTGGCCCTGATGGCCGTACTGCACTGGGCCCTCGGCCTGGAGATGGTCCGCTCGGCCGGCACCATCGGCTTCCTGCTGCTGGCCACGGCCTGCTTCACGGCCATCATCCAGCTGCTGAGCGCCTTCTTCGGCCCGGCCGGCCGGGTGCTGACCCTGGTCGTGCTGATGCTCCAGCTGACCTCGGCGGGCGGCACCTATCCGGTGCAGACCAGCCCCGGGTTCTTCGCGGCCATCCACCCCTTCCTGCCGATGAGTTACGTCGTCGACGGTCTGCGCCGCCTGATCACCGGCGGCGACCTCACCGTCGTCTGGCAGGGCTGCGCGGTCCTTTGCGCCTTCACCCTCGGCGCGCTGGCGCTCACCGCCCTCGCGGCGCGCGGCCGGCAGGTCGTACGGATGAAGGACCTGCACCCGGAACTGAGCCTGTGAGCCTTCCCCCGGGTCCCCGGTGCGGTGCCGTCCGCGGCACCGCACCGGGGGGCACCCCCAACGCCCGCCGCTCGGCCACCCGCCGGCGGCTCTTCGACGCCGCCGTCACCCTCATCGCCGAACAGGGCTTCTCCGCCACCACCGTCGACGAGATCGCCGACCGGGCGGGCGTCGCCAAGGGCACCGTCTACTACAACTTCGCCAGCAAGAACGTCCTCTACGAGGAGCTGCTGCGCGACGGCCTCGACCAGCTCGCCGACTCCCTCCAGCACGCCGCCGACACCACCGCGGACCGCGGCGGCACCCGGGTCGACGCACTCGACGCCATGATCCGCGCGGGCCTGGACTTCATCGCCCGCTCCCCGGCCCTCACCCAGCTCTACGTCGCCGAGCTGTGGCGCACCAACCGCAGCTGGCGCGCCACCGTGGCGTCGGTACGCGGCCGCGCGCTGACCGTCGTCGAGTCCGTCCTGCGCGACGCGGTGCGCACCGGCGAACTCTCCGAGGAACTCGACATCCCCCTGACCTCCTCCGCCCTCCTCGGCATGGTTCTGGTGGCCGCCCTGGACTGGCTGTCCTTCCAGCCGGACCGGTCGGTCGAGGAGGTGCACGCGTCGCTGTCGCGGCTGGTGCAGGGGCGGGTGGGGGCGCGGCCGCCACAGGGGGGTCGGGGCGACGCCCCCCGGGTCACCGCCTAGGCGTCAGGCGTCGGCCGCCAGGTGGGTCGGGGCGAACATCCGCAGCCGGGCCGGGAGTACGACCACCGACGGGCCGGGGGCGGCGAGCGCGGCCGACAGGTCCGCGGCCAGGTGCTCGGGGCTCGTGGTGACCGCGGGGACGCCGAAGGACCCGGCGAGAGCCGCGAAGTCCGGGCGGGCGAGTTCGGTGGCGGTGGCCTCGCCGAAGGCGTCGGTCATGTACTCGCGCAGGATGCCGTAGCCGCCGTCGTCCACGATGAGCCAGGTCACCGGCAGGCCGTACTGCCGGGCGGTGGCCAGCTCGGCGATCGAGTACATCGCGCCGCCGTCGCCGGAGACCGCCAGCACCGGCCGGGCCGGGTCCGCGGCGGCCACGCCCAGCGCCGCCGGGAAGCCGTAGCCCAGGCCGCCGGCGCCCTGCGCGGAGTGCAGCGCGTTGGTGCCCCGCGGGTCGAAGGCCGACCAGGCCCAGTAGGCCAGGATCGTCATGTCCCAGCAGCTGACCGCGCCGTCCGGCAGCGCCTGCCGCACCGAGGCCAGCACCTGCTGCTCCAGGTCGAGCTCCTGACCGGCGAGGCGGTCGCGGACGCGGGCGAGGAGGCCGCGGACGGCGGCTTCGGGGTCGTACGCCGCACGGTCGTACGCCTCGGGGCCCGGGGCCGCGACGGAGCCGGCGCCCGCGTCGCCGCGCGCCGCCACCTCCTCGGCCAGCGCGGCCAGGGCCGCCCGGGCGTCCGCGTGGATGCCCAGCGCGGCATGGTTGGACTCCAGCTTGCCGAGGTCCGCCTCGATCTGCACGACGCGGCCGCGCGGCCGGAACGTGTGGTAGTTCGAGGAGAGTTCGCCCAGCCCGGAGCCGACGACCAGCAGGGTGTCCGCGTCCTCCAGGAAGGACGTGGTGTGGCGGTCCTCCAGCCAGGACTGGAGGGAGAGCGGATGCTCCCACGGGAAGGCGCCCTTGCCGCCGAAGGTGGTGGCCACCGGCGCCCGCAACCGCTCGGCGAGCGCCAGCAGCTCCGCCTCGGCCCCGGCCCGTACGACTCCGCCGCCGGCCAGGATCACCGGCCGCCGGGCCCGCGCCAGCCGGTCGGCCGCCGCCGCGATCAGCTCGGGGCGGGGCGCCGGCTTCGTCGGCGCGGCGTCGAGTCCGGTCACCGGCGGCACGTCCGCCTCGGCCAGCAGCACATCCTGCGGGATCTCCAGCCAGACCGGACCGTGCGGGGCGCTGAGGGCCGACTCCCAGGCGGCGGCCACCGCCGAGGGGATCTGCGAGGCGGTGCGCACCGTGTGGACGGACTTGACCACGCCCCGGAACGAGGCGCTCTGGTCGGTGAGTTCATGCAGGTAGCCGTGGCGTCCGCCGCCGATGCCGGCCAGCGGCACCTGACTGCCGATGGCCAGTACGGCGGCCGATGCCGCGGCCGCCTCCTGGAGCGCGGGCAGCGTCATCAGCGCGCCGGGGCCGGTGGAGACCAGCAGCGGTGCGACGCCGTGGGTGGTCCTTGCGTACGCGTCGGCGGCGAAGCCCGCGTTGTTCTCCACCCGCAGCCCCACGTAGCGCAGCGCGGAGCGGCGCAGCGCGTCGAACACCCCGAGGGCGTGCTGGCCGGGGAGGCCGAAGACGGTACTCGCGCCGAGGGCGGTCAGCGACTCGACGACCAGGTCGCCTCCGGTGCGCGGTACCGGCGTCGGTGAAGGCGACGGTTGCGGGGTGCTCATCGTTTTCGGCTCTCCGTATCGGTGTGCTTGTTCGCGGCCGGCGGCCGTTCGTCCTCGAGGGCCGGACGGGCCTGCCGTGGTGGCCGCCTCGCCTCGAACGCCGGACAGGGTTGATGTGGGTTGGCCGCGCCGCCTCACGCGCCGGAGGGGCTCGGTGTGCTCGGTGTGCTCGGTGCGGGGGCCGTCCGCCCGGCCAGCCGCTCCCGCCAGGCGGCCAGGACCGCCGCGTCCGTGGGCCTGGTGGCCAGGCTCACCGCCACATAGGCCACGAGGGAGGCGATCAGCCCGTAGTAGATCGGCTCGTTGGCCAGGACGCCGAAGGAGACCATCAGGCCGACGACGGCCAGGCCGCCCACCGCGACCGAGGCGAGCGCGCCCGCCGCCGTGCCGCGCTTCCACAGCAGCCCGCCCAGGATCGGCACCAGCAGCCCGCCGACCAGCAGGTTGTAGGCGACGGTGAGGGCCGCGACGACATCGTTCAGGCCGATCGCGATGCCGATGACCGCGACGCCCATGAGGAGGATGAACAGCCGGTTGCCGCGCACCTCGTCGTGCGCCGCCTCCTCACCCGCCGCCTCCGGCCTGCGCACCGCGCCCCGCACCCGGGCCCAGATGTCGTTGTTGGCGACCGTGGCACAGGCGATCAGCGCCCCCGAGGACGTGGACATCACCGCGGACAGCGCCGCCGCCAGCACCAGCCCGCGCACGCCCATCGGCAGCGCGTCCTTGACGATCGTGGCGAAGGCGTCGTCCGGGCTGCCCAGATGCGGGTAGAGCACCTTGGCGGCGGTGCCGATGACCGCACCGGCGAGCGCGTACGCCAGGCAGTACGTCCCGGCCGCGGTGCCGCCCAGGCGGGCCACCTTGTCGCCGCGCGCGGTGAACACCCGCTGCCAGATGTCCTGCCCGATCAGCATGCCGAACGAGTAGATCAGCACGTAGGTGAAGACCGTCTGCCCGCCGATGCCCAGCGGCGCGAAGTAGTCGTCCGGCAGCTGCGCCTTCATCGCGGCGAAGCCGCCCGCCTTGACGACGGCGATGGGCAGCAGGAGCAGCAGCACCCCGATCGTCTTGACGACGAACTGGACCATGTCGGTGAGGGTGATCGACCACATGCCGCCGAGCGTCGAGTAGGCGACCACGATCGCCCCGCCGAGGACGATCGACAGCGACCGGTCCAGGCCGAAGAGCACATCGAAGATGGTCGCGTAGGCGATGGTCGAGGTGACCGCCAGCATCAGCGTGTACGCCCACATCACGATGCCGGAGATCAGCCCGGCGGAGCCGCCGTAGCGCAGGTCCAGCATCTCGGAGACCGTGTAGACCTTCAGCCGGGCGATCCGGGCCGAGAAGAAGACGCTCAGTGCGAGCAGCCCGAGTCCGATGGTGAAGACCATCCAGGCTCCGGAGAGGCCGTACTGGTAGCCCAGGCCGACCCCGCCGATGGTGGAGGCGCCGCCGAGCACGATCGCCGCCATGGTTCCCGAGTACATCGCGGGGCCGAGGCGCCGCCCCGCCACCAGGAACTCGCTCTTGGATTTGGCGCGCCGCATCCCCCACCAGCCCATGGCGAGCATTCCGGCCAGATAGAGCACGATCACCGCGTAGTCGACAGCCATGGGCCATCCCTTCCAGCTGCGCCGAGGGGAGAGGGGTACGGGGGTGGGGCTTTGCTGCGGGGGGAAAGACGGGCGCCCGGCGGGCGGGGGTCCCGGGCGGGCGCCGCGTCTGGGGGTTGACCCTAGGAGGCGGGAAGGCAACGCTGAAGTGTACGTTTCCTCCACTCACCGCCCCATGACGTGGATGGTTCGCACATGCCGCACAGCCCGCACCCGACACCCCCGCCGTCCCCTGCGCCGTCCACCCCGCCGGTCCCGCTGGCGGCTCTCCTGGCGCGGACGGACCTGGGCCTGCGCCAGATCGCCGGCCCCCGCGAGGGCGTCGCGATCCACTGGGTGCACACCTCGGAGATGGCGGATCCGGTGCCCTACCTCCTGGGCGGCGAGATGCTGCTGACGGCGGGGGTGCATCTGGCGGAGGTGAGCGGCGCCGCCCGGGACGCCTATCTCGACGGCTATGCGGCCCGTACGGTCGCGGCCGGCGCCGCGGCCCTCGGGTTCGGGATCGCACCGGTGCACGACACCGTCCCGCCCGCCCTGGTGGCGGCCTGCGACCGGCACGGTCTGCCGCTGGTCGAGGTCCCGGCGGGCACCCCCTTCACCGCCGTGGAGAGCGCCGTGTGGCAGGCCGTGACCGAGGCCCGGCACCGCGAGCTGACCCGGCTCAGCGAGGCGCAGCGCGCCCTGGCCACGGCCGCCGCCCGCCCCGAGCCGGCCGGCGCCGTGCTGCGCGCCCTGGCCCGCCATGTCCACGGCTGGACGGCGCTGCTCGCACCGGACGGCACGGAGCACGGCACGGCCGGCCCCCGCCCCGACGGCGCCGTACGCGCGGCGGCCGGCCGGCTCGCGCAGGTCGTCGGCGCCGGCGGCCCGTCCTCGGCCACCGACGCGCTGCCCGGCATCCAGCTGTCCGCGTACGCCCTGACGGGTCGCACCGCCGGCCCGCGGGCGCTCGCCCTCGTGGTCGCCGCGGACCCGCACGATCCGCCCGCGTACACCATCGCGGGCGTCGCCGCCGTACTGCTCTCGCTGATCACCGGCCCCGCCGCCGGCCGCGGCCCGGACGGCGGGGAGCACTCCGCGGCCCTGGCGCGCCTCCTCCTGGGCGCCCGCCCGGCCGACGTCGCCCCGCTCCTGGGCCATCCCCTGTGGACCGTCGTCCATGCCGAGCGCCGCCGGGAGACGACGGAGTCGGCGGCTTCACTGGCCGCCGCGCTCGGTACCGCGCTGGTCGCCCCGGCCCCCGGTACCGGCGTTCCCGCCCTGCGCGCCCTGCTCCCCGCCGGCCACGAGATCGCCGCGCGGCCCGGCTGGACGCTCGGCGTCAGCGAGCCCGTACCGGTCGAGGAGCTGCCGGCCGCCGACCGGCACGCCGCCACCGCCCTGCGCCGCGCCCTCGCCCGCCGCGCCCCCCTCGTCCGCCAGCACTCCCCCGGCCCCCACGGCCTCGGCTCCCTCATCGCCCCCGGTGACGCCCGCCGGCACGCCCAGGCCCTGCTCGCCCCGCTGGACGGTTCCCCGCCCCTGCTCGACACCCTCCACACCTGGCTCTCGCTGCACGGCAGTTGGGATCGCACGGCGAACTCCCTGGGCATCCACCGCAACACCGTCCGCCAGCGCATCGCCCGTATCGGCACGCTCCTGGACACCGACCTGGACGACGCCGATGTCCGTATGGAGCTGTGGTTCGCCCTGCGCTGCCTCGACCGGGACGCCGGGCCCGCCGAGTGACGCCGGCCCCGCCAAGTGGCGACGGCACCCTCGGTAACACCCTTGTGACAGTCAACTCCTTGATGGGACAAGGGAGTACGCCACTAGACTTTCTCCCGCGTTGTACTGCACGTCACGACGAGCATGTGGAACGGGGGCCGCGATGGCCGGAGAGGGACTGCAGGCCGACATCCCGTCACTGAAGGCCGGGGGCAAGGACTTCACCAGCGTCGGGCAGCGCTACCAGACCGCGGTCGGCAAGCTGAAGAACGCCCTGACCGGGCTGGAGGGCCAGGACACGCCGCCGTGGGGCGACGACGACATCGGTGAGAAGTTCGGCGTGGTCTACGAGGGCCTGCGCGACGGGATGTACGAGTCGATGGGGCATCTGGCCGCCAAGCTCCAGGAGATCGGCGGCGCCCTGAACACCATGGCCGACAACCACCAGGCCGACGAGGACTTCAACGAGTCCCTGATGAAGCAGCACGTCGCCAACGCCGAGGCACAGAGCCAACTGATCAGCGGTTTCAAGGCGCCGAACGTCTGACGCGCCCGCGGCGTCACCACCCGCGCCCGCACGAAGACCGGCACCAGCTCTCCTTCTCCGCTCGTCTCGTCATCGTCTCGACGCTCTACGGGGGATCGCCGTCATGTCGCTCATGCTGCCGGACTGGCTGGAGTGGGTCCTTGAGATGCTCGGCTACGACTGGCCGACGGGCGACGAGGACAAGATGAACGAGTCCGCCAACCACTGGCGGGAGTTCGCCAGTGCCGTCGAGCAGCTGCAGTCCGAGGGCGCCTCCGCCGCCGGCGGCGTCCTGTCGGCCAACTCCGGCGAGAGCATCGAGGGCTTCAGCAAGACCTGGGAGAAGTTCTCCGGCAACGGCTCCGGCTACCTCGACGACGCCCGTACGGCCGCCGAGCTGATCGCCTTCGCGATGGACGCGGGCTCGGTGGTCATCATCGGGATGAAGGTCGCGGTGATCGCCCAGTTGGCGATCCTCGCGGCGGAGATCATCGCGGCCCAGGCGGCGGCGCCCTTCACCCTCGGCCTGTCCGAAATCGGTGCCGCGGGCGCCACCCAGGCCACCCGTCTGATCGTCCGCCGGATCCTCAAGGAAGCGCGCGAGGCCCTGGTGGAGGCCATCGTCGAGACGGTCAAGGAGCCCGCGGTCTCCGCGCTGGAGGCCATGATCTCCGACGCCATCGCCCAGGGCATGAACATGAACTTCGGGGCCCAGCAGGGCTTCGACGTCGGCCGCAGCCTCAAGACCGGCGCGGACGCGGGCATCGAGGCGGCCAAGAACTCCGGTCAGACCTTCACCGAGGCGCTGCGGGACGGCGCGGGCGGCAGGGCCGGCCACCATGCCCGCGGCGGGCTGGACCACGCCGCCGGGCGGGGCGGCGACGGCGGGGACGGGGACGGCGGGGGGTCCGGCGAGTCCGCGGGGTCCGGAAGCGGGTCCGGCAGCGGCAGCGGATCCGGGAGCGACAGCGGATCCGGCTCGGGGAGCGGATCGGGGTCGGGGTCCGGGAGCGGGTCGGCGTCCGGAGGCGGATCCGGCAGCGGGGACGGCGGGGGCGGTTCCGGGAGCGGTTCGAGTTCCGGCAGCGGGGACGGCGGGGGCGGTTCCGGAAGCGGTTCGAGTTCCGGCAGCGGCTCGGGGAGCGGTTCCGGGAGCGGCTCCGACGGCGGTGGGTCCGGCTCCGGTACGTCGAGCGGAGGCGGTACGGGGACGCATACGGGTGCGGGAGGCAGTACCGGCACCGGTGGCGGGAGCGGGAGCGGCGCCGGGGGGACCGGCGGCGGCACCGACTCCGTTCGTACGGCGGGAGGTTCGGGCTCCACGGACACCGGCTCCGGCGGCACCCCGTCCGACCCCTCCCACGGCTCCTCCCCCGGCCAGGACGGGCGCCAGGCCCCCCAGGCCCAGCCGCTGCCGCCCCCGAGCCAGCGCACCGCGTTCGACGAGGGCTACACCGGCGGCAGCGACCACAACCCGTACGGGGGCTCCGATCGGGCACCGGGCGGCCCCGCTTCGGACTCCGGCCAGAACCCGGCACCGGGCGGCCCCACCGCGGACTCCGGGCACACCCCGTCGCCAGGCCCCGCGTCCGACCCGGGGCCGGTGAGCACCCGGCCCACCCCGGACAGCGCCCCGACCCCCGATTCCGGAACGACCTCCGCCTCCGGGCCCTCCCCGGAACACGCCGCCCCGAGCCAGCCCTCCGCCGCCGCTCCCGACGGACCGTCCCGCCCGGACGCGGGGCCGTCCCCACAGCAGTCCTCCCCCGCCCCGGCCCCCGCCCCCGACCAGGCCGGCGGCCACACGCCCGGCAACACCGACACCACCCCCTACGGCAACGGCACCGGCGAGGGCGGGACGGGTGGCGGAAACAGCACGCACGACGGGGACGGCTCCCACAGCGGTGCGGGAGGCGGGCGTCCGGCCACACCGCATGTGGGCGTGCCGTCCCAGGGCGCTCCGGTGCAGCACTCCCCCTCGTCGGGGCCGCCCGTCGGACAGCGCGACCCCTCGCCCGGCGACCCGATGCCGCATGTCCGTGACGAGGACGACACCACCGTCACCACCCAGTCCGCCGACACCATGGCCGCACCGCCGCCATCCGCGCACCCGGCGACGGACCCCGGCCCCCACACCCCCGCCACCCCTCAGCAGCAACCGTCGCAGAGCACCCCGCAGACCCCGGGCCCGATGGGCGTGCCCACCGCCGTGCCTGCACAGGGCGGCGGGCCCGCGACGCCGAACGCCGCCCCACCGCGCGGCACCACACCGCCGTCCGCCGCGGGCCCCACCGCCCCGCCCAACCGCCGCCCGGACGGCTCCCAGCCGGTCCACGACGTCACCCAGCAGCGCCGTCCGGACCGCCCGGCCCACGACCCCCGCCTCGACGGACCACGCCGCCCGCAGGCCCCGCAGAGCCCGTCGAACCCCGACAACGGCCGCCCCGACCCGCGCCGGCAGCGCCCCGCCCCGCCGCCCACCCGCCCGGACACCACACGGCCGGACACGACCCGGCCGGACGCCACACGCCCCGCCCCCACACGCCCCGACCCCACACGGCCGGACCCGCGGACCACCGACGCCGGCCGACCCACCGAGTCCGGCCGTCCCACCGACACCGACCGGCCGACCGTCCCGGACCGCGCCGACGACCGGCCGGACCGCAACGGGACTCCCCCGAACGGCGACGGCCACACCGAATCGCCCCGGCCCCACAGGGACGACACCGACACGGACACCCACGGCCACACCGGCCCCCCAGGCGAGCACACCCCTGCCTCCGAGACGCGTAACCGGGAGCGTCCCGGCGGTCTCGAGGGCCCCACCGACGAGCACCAGCAGCACGTCGAGGACTCGATCCCCAGGAACGACGACGGCACCCCCCAACGCCACCCCGACCCCGACGACGGCAACTGGGTCCACTCCATCAACGACCCCGGCCCCGACGCCCCCGGCCGCAACAACAACTGCGTCGA